>CAZBBT010000057.1:0-18016 GCA_964490065.1 uncultured Mesorhizobium sp.
GCAGCCATCTCGGCCACGTCTTCCCGGACGGCCCGCCGCCGACCGGCCTGCGCTACTGCATCAACGGCGTGGCGCTGAAGTTCGAGCCGGCTGCCTGACTGGCGAAACCGAAGCGGCCGGCCGACCTCCGGACGGCCGCTTTTTGCGGTTTCAGATGACCGTCACCAGAACCAGCCAGAGCGTGGCGACGAGCATATACCCCACGGTGCTGCCGCCGGTCCGCTCGGCCGTGCGCCAGATCGAGAGCGCGAGGAAGAGGTTGTAGGGCACGAAGGCGAAATGCACCGGCAGGGCGAACAGCGGCGGCACATCCAGGGTGAGCAGGCCGAGCGCCGTCATCGAGGCAACGGCGTTGAGGGCGGAAGCGATCAGCAGCATGTCGCGCCAGATCAGCAGGCCGAGCGAAATCTCCCCACGCCAGCGCGCGCGGAAGAAATCCGCCACTCCATTGTCGCCGCTGCCCGTTGCGGCCCGCCCAAGATCGGTCATGCCTGTTGCCACGTTCATTCCCGAACGCCGCCAGTTGGCCTCAACAGAGACGGCGGCGCAAGTGCGCCGCCGCTGTAATACCGGAAATGGTTTACGCTTCGGCAAGACGGCCGAAGCGGCGCGAAACGATCCTCCCTCGTGGCTCAGGCCTGGCCAGGATCGTAGTCGCGCCAGCGATGCTTCGGCCGGAAGCCCAGCACCTCCCGCGCCTTGTGGTTCGACAGCAGCGTCTCGAATTCGCCGAGATCGCGCTTGACCGGCACGCCGGGATAGAAGCGCTGCAAAAGTTCGGCGCTCGGCAGGTCGGCCGATGTCTCGTCGTTGACGGCGTTGAACACCTGGAATCCCAGCCCGTCCCTGGCGACGGCAAGGTCGGTGATCTGGCCGAGGTCGCGGGCATCGACATAGCTCCAGGCGATACGCTTGCGGAAGGCGGGGTCGCTCTTCCATTTCGGAATGTACCCTTCGTATTCGTGCGGCTCGATGACGTTGCCGATCCTGAGCGCATAGATGTCGAAGCCGCTGCGCAGCGCGAAGGCCCGCGCCGTCTTCTCGTTGACCACTTTCGACAGCGCGTAGGAATCCATCGGGTCGACGTCGTAGTCCTCGTCGAGCGGAAAATAGGCCGGGCTTTTCGGTTCGTTGGCAAAGACCAGCCCGTAGGTGGTCTCGCTGGAGGCGATGACGATCTTTTTGATGCCGAGCTTCACCGCCGCCTCGACGACATTGTAGGTGCCCATCGTGTTGATGCGGAAGAGTTCGTTGTCGGGCGCGATCATGATGCGCGGTATGGCGGCGAAATGGACGACGGCATCGACCGGCTGCGCTCGCAGCGACGGGTCGAACTCATGCAGGCCCATATAGCTCGACAGCGCGTTGAACACCTGGCCGCTATCGGTGATGTCGGTGATCAGCGTGCGCACCTGCGGGTTGTCGAGCGGCCTTGTGTCGAGGTTCAGGACCTGATGGCCCTGGTCGAGCAGATATTGGACGACATGGCGCCCCGCCTTGCCGCTGCCGCCGGTGAACATGATGCGCTTGGCCATTTTTATCTCCATTCCCGGCCCGCAAGCCGTCCTGCAAAAGCCGAACGGCGCGACCGAAGCCGCGCCGCCCTTGTCCTCTCCTGCCGAACCTACCTCTGGATGCAGGTGTCGGCGTTGTCCTTGGTGCATTCGTCAAGGCCGGTGAAGACCGGATCATCGACCTTCTTGCCTTCGATCAGGTCGATCATCACCGACGGTGCCTTGTAGCCCATCTCGAAGGGGCGCTGACCGACCAGCGCCGTCACCAGGCCTTCCTTGGCGATCGCCACTTCCTCGCCGATCGTATCGGCGGCGCCGATGGCGAAGGTGTTGTTGGCGAGCTTGTCCTTCAGCGGTCCGACCAGATCGCGATAGGGCTGCGGCGCGCCGAACAGCGGCCAGCCGCCCATGATGCCGAAGGCGGTCAGATCGGGGTTGGCGGCGAGGATATCGCTCATCGCCTGCACGCCCTTGGCGCCGTCGTCATTGGTGAAGACCGGACAACCGGCGACCTCGGTCCAGCCGCCCTCGCCCTTGAGCGCGGCCAGCCCTTCCTGGCCCGACAGCGAATCGCGCATGCCCTGCGCGCGGCGCAGTATGTTGTCGGCCGCGGCATTGCCCTCGATGGTGCAGATCGTGCCGCCCTTCGGGATCGCCTGCTTGATGTAGTCGCCGATGCGCTTGCCCATCAGGTAGTTGTCGGTGCCGAGATAGGTCTTGCGCAGACTGGCGTCTTCCTTGGCGAGATCGGCATCAACGGTCATGATCGGGATCGACGGATTGGCCGAGCGGATCGTCTGGGCGATCAGCGGCGCATTCGACGGCGAGATGGCGACGGCCGCGGTGTCCGGCTTGCTGAGCACGTCCTGAAGGATCTGCGCCTCGCCCGCTTCGTCCGAGGTCGAAGCCGGTCCGGTGTAGAAGCATTCATATTCGGAATCCTTGTTCTCGGAATTCCACTTCTCGCAGCCCTGATGGATCGCCTCGAAGAAGGGATTGTCCAGACCCTTCACGACGATGACGAGTTGTTTCTTGGCCAAGGCCGGCCCGGCGCCCAGCAAGAGAGCGGCGGTCGCGGCAAGCAGCAGTGACTTCTTCATAACGGCAGTCCTCCCTTGAACATTTTCGCTTCCAAACGGGCACGGCGTGCCCATCTTCGGAACCGCCGCAAACCGGATGAGGTTCGCAGCGCCCTCCAAGCTTCTGCGGCGGATAGCTAATCTCGCCTTTTCCCTTCCGTCAATGTTATTTGTCAGACAAAATTCCATTGGTCGGACAATTGACGCTTGGAAGGCCTTTTGCATAAATGGACCGTCGCTGGCGCCGGAGGAGCGCCTACGGCAGGGGTCCATCCGGGAGGGAAACGGTGGCTGTTCTCGAACTCGCCAACATCTCGAAGCATTTCGGAGCGATCCAGGCGGTCAGCGACGTTTCGCTGTCGATCGAGCCGGGCGAGGTGGTCGGGCTGATGGGCGACAACGGCGCCGGCAAATCGACGCTGGTCAAGATGATCGCCGGCAATTTCCGCCCGAGCCACGGTGAAATGCGCATGGACGGCCGGGAGCTGGTGCTGCACAAGCCGGTTGACGCGCGTCGTCACGGCATCGAGATCGTGCATCAGGACCTGGCGCTTTGCGACAACCTCACGGCCGCCGCCAACGTCTTCCTCGGGCGTGAATTGAGGCGCGGCGTCGGGCCGCTGAGCGTCCTCGACTATGCCTCCATGTACCGCCGCGCCGGCGAGATCTTCGCCGAGCTGAAATCGGAGACCAGGCCGCGCGACCTGGTGCGGCGCATGTCCGGCGGCCAGCGGCAGGCCGTGGCGATCGCCCGCACGATGCTCTCCAAGGCCAGGATCGTGCTGATGGACGAGCCGACCGCCGCGATTTCGGTCCGCCAGGTGGCGGAGGTGCTCAACCTCATCCGGCAATTGCGCGACAGCGGCATCGCGGTGGTTCTCATCAGCCACCGCATGCCCGACGTGTTCGATGTCGCCGACCGCGTCATCGTCATGCGGCGCGGCCGCAAGGTTGCCGACAAGGCGATCGCGTCGAGCTCGCCTGAGGAAGTCACCGGACTGATCACCGGCGCCATCGAGAGCGTCGCCGCCTGAGTTTCCGCCAACCGCAAGGGCCGACCATGACAGTGACCCTCGACCAGACGATCGCGCAGAAGCAGCACACCCTGTGGTCGCGGCTTTTGGGCAACCAGACCTTCTGGGTGGTCCTGGCCATCATCCTGGCCTGTCTGTTCCTGTCGTTTGCGACCGATTCCTTCGCGACGTCGAAGAACCTTTTCAACATCACCCGCAACGTCACCTTCGTCGCCATCGTGGCGCTCGGCATGACCTTCGTCATCATCACCGGCGGCATAGACCTTTCCGTCGGCTCGGTGCTGTGCCTGTGCTCGATGGTGCTGGCCGTCACAATGCATGCCGGCTACGGCATCGGTGTCGGGATAGCCGTCGCCATTGTTACGGCGCTGGTCATCGGCGCCTTCAACGGCATATTGATCGCCTATCTCGGCTTTCCGCCCTTCGTGGTAACGCTGGGCATGCTTTCCATCGCGCGCAGCCTGGCAATGGTGGCCTCCAACAACACCGTGGTCTTCCAGTTCGGTCCCGACCACGACAAGCTGCTCGCGCTCGGCGGCGGCGCCTGGCTGTTCGGCATCGCCAACCCGGTGCTCTACATGATCGTGCTGGCGCTGATCACCGGCTTCGTGCTGCGCTGGACCCGCTTCGGCCGTCACGTCTTCGCCATCGGCGGCAACGAGCACGCGGCGACGCTGACCGGCGTTCCGGTCAAGCCGATCAAGGTCGCCGTCTACATGATCTGCGCGCTCTCGGCCGGCATTGCCGGCATCGTCCAGACCGGCTGGCTGGGAGCGGTAACGACCAATATCGGGACGGGCATGGAACTGCAGGTGATCGCCGCCGCGGTCATCGGCGGTGCCAACCTGGCCGGCGGCGTCGGCACGGCCTTCGGCGCGCTGGTCGGCGCGGCGTTGATCGAGATCATCCGCAACAGCCTCGGACTGCTCGGCATCAATGCCTTCTGGCAAGGCACCTTCATCGGCGGTGCGATCATTCTGGCCGTGCTGTTCGACCGGCTGCGCAATCTGCGCCAGTCGGACTAAACCAGTCGGGCGCGGTCACGCCATGCCGAGCGCGGCCTTGTAGAGGTCGAGGATCGATTCCTCTTCCTCGCGCTCGGCCTGGTCCTTCTTGCGCAGGCGTACCAGCGTGCGAATCGCCTTGGTGTCGAAGCCGGTGCCCTTGGCCTCGGCATAGACTTCCTTGATATCGTCGGCGATCGTCTTCTTCTCTTCCTCGAGCCGCTCGATGCGCTCGATGAAGGCGCGCAACTGGCCGGCGGCCACGGTCTGGCTGGTTGGTTCGGTGATGTCGTCGGCCAATTTCTTCTCCTCGGTCCCGCGCCGCGACTCGCAAGCCTGCGGCGGTGTTTTCGCCGGGTTCGATGCCCGACCGGGCGGCGCGGGTCAAGCGCCAAGACGCGGTCAGTCTGCTCATGCGCGGAGGCGTGGCTTCTGGTCCACATCATTACCGGAGAGGCCGCTTGACTGGCGATTGAATCGATCTAATTTGCCGCCCGATCCGAGTTTTCCGCGAGAATCATCCCGATGGATGCCTCCAATGCCATCCGCCTTGCCGTCCGCGGCCGCTGGGCGGTCGCCACCATGTTCTTCATCAACGGCTTCCTCACCGGAAGCTGGGCGCCGCAGATTCCGGTCTTCGTCAGCCGGCTCGATATCTCCAGGTTCACGCTCGGCGTGTTGATTCTCCTGTTCGGCATAGGCGCGCTGACCTTCATGCCGCTCTCCGGCTACCTGATGTCGAGATACGGCTCGCGCGCCGTGGTGCGCGGCTTCGCTTTCGTCTGCGTGTTCGGCCTGCTCCTGGTGGCATTGGCACCCGACCTGCCGCTGGCGGCGGTCGCCATGTTCCTGTTCGGCGGGCTGATCGGGGGCATGGACGTGGCGATGAACGCCAATGCCGTGGCTGTCGAGCGGCGGCTATCCAAGGCCGTTATGTCGTCCTCGCACGGCTTCTGGAGCCTGGGCGGCTTCGCCGGCGGCGGGTTGGGCGGCATCGCCATCCAGAATTTCGGCCACATCGCGCATGCCGCTGCGGTGACCGTCGCAGCCCTGGTCCTGCTCATCGTCGCGGCACGGCACCTGATCGCGGAAGTGAAGCCGGCTGTCCACGAGCACCACAAGTTCACCCTGCCGCGCACGGCAACGGTCTACCTGGTCGGGCTGGTGGCGCTGTTCTCCATGATCCCGGAAGGTGCGGTGCTCGACTGGGCAGCGCTCTATCTTCAGCAGGAACTCGGCGCCGAGCTCGCCACCGCCGGGCTGGCCTTTGCTTTCTTCTCCGGCACGATGGCGCTTATGCGCTTTGCAGGCGACGGTGTCCGCAATCGATTCGGCGCCGTGACGACTCTTCGTGTATCGAGCCTGATCGCAGCCTGCGGCATGCTGGTGGCGGCGCTGTCGCCCTGGCCTTGGCTTGCCATCGCCGCCTTCGCCTTCTCCGGGCTCGGCATCGCCAACATGGTGCCGATCGCCTTCTCGGCCGGCGGCAACCAGCCCGGCATGGCCTCCGGCACCGGCATGAGCGTGGTCACCACCATGGGCTATTCCGGCATATTGATGGCGCCGTCGGCGATCGGCTTCGCCGCCGAGCATGTCGGCTTCTCGCCGGTCTTTCTTGCGCTGTCCGGCTTCCTGCTGGTCGTCTGCCTGATGGCGAACCTGGCGCGCAGCGCCGACTTCGCGCATCAGCCGGCGGAGTAGCGCTTCAGTTCCTCGTAGAGGAAGTCTACGACCCTGCGGATGCGCACGCTGGTGCGCACGTCGCGGTGCATGGCGAGCCACACCGGCAGCACCGGCAGCGGCAGGCCGGGCAAGACGATCTCGACGGCCGGATCGCGCCGCGCCAGCGGTTCCTGCCCGATGCCGATACCGTTGCCTGCGAGGACCGCCTGCCACAGCACGATCTGGTTGTCGGTGCGCAGGCCGAAGGCGCCGCGCGACAGAATCAGGCCGAATTCGGCGAAGCCCCGGATGATCTCGTCGCTGCGGTCGAATCCGATCAGGCGATGGCCGATGAGGTCGGAAGGTGTTTCCGGGCGGCCGCGCGCGTCGAGATAGGTCGTGGTCGCGGCGAGGCAGAGCGGAATGTCCGTCACCTTGCGCGCCACCAGCTCGGCCTGCGCCGGGCGCACCATGCGAATGGCGATGTCGGCGTCGCGCCGGAGCAGGTTCTCGACCTGGTTGGAAGCGACGATCTCGACCTCGATGCCCGGTTCCTCGACGGCGAGGCGGGCCGTCATCTCCGGCAGCACATAGGCGGCCACGACATCGCTGGCGGCGATGCGCACCGTGCCCTCGATCGCCTCCACCGAGCCGAGCGCCAGCAGCGAAAAGGCCGCCGCCTCGTCGGAGACGACCTTGCCGCGCTCGTAGAGCACGGCACCCGCATCGGTGAGTTGGTAGCCGCGCCGACCGCGCCTGAACAGCGTGACGCCGAGCGCCTTCTCGAGTTCGGCGATGTGGCGGCCGAGCGTCGGCTGGCTGGCCGATAGTTTTCGCGCCGCCGCGGACAGACTGCCGGTCTCCGCGACGGCGACGAAGCTCTTGATGAGGTTCCAGTCGAGATTGGCCATCTATTCGATTATGAATAATAGAATGCCAATTAGCGCCAATTTCCATTCACCCGAGAAAGGATCATATCGAGGCTCTCAACGCAAGCAAGGAGCCTTCAAATGACCAGCATCGCAATTCTCGGCGCCAACGGCCGGCTCGGCCGCGTCGTCGCAAAAGCCTTCATCGACGCCGGCTACGACGTCCGCGCCGTCACGCGCAGCGGCAAGCTTCCAGCGGAACTGGCCGGCGCAACCGGTATCGCCGGCGATGCGCTCGATCGCCAGTCGCTGATTGCAGCCACGCAGGATGTGGACATCGTCTTCAATGGGTTGAACCCGATCTATTCGGACTGGAGCACGGTGCTGCCGATGGCCGAGAACGTCATGGCCGCCTGCCATGCCAACGGCGCGCTGCACCTGTTCCCAGGTACGGTGTACAATTACGGTTCGGGAATGCCCAAGGTGCTGGCGGAGGACACGCCCTTCCATCCCACCACCGAGAAGGGTCGCATCCGCGTCGCCATGGAAGAGCTGTTCCGTAGCGAGGCGGAAGCCGGCCGCGTGCGCACCATTCTTCTGAGAGCAGGCGACTTCTTCGGCGGCACCGGCAAGGGCGCGTGGTTCGATACGGTGATGGCGTCCAGGATCGCCAAGGGCGTCTACACAGCCGCCGGTCCGGTCGATCTCGCGCATGAGTGGGCCTACCTGCCGGATTTCGCGCAGGCTTTCGTCGGGCTGGCGCAAAATCTCGACAAGCTCGGCAACTACGAGGCGCTGCATTTCCCCGGCCACGCGGTCACCGATCTGGAGATCAAGGCGGCGGCCGAGAAGGCGGTCGGGCACGGGCTGAAGCTGTCGACGCTGCCATGGTGGGTGCTGCGCGCCGGCAGCCCGTTCGTGCCGATGTGGCGGGCTATCGTATCGATGTCCTATCTGCGCTTCGAGGAGCACCGGCTGGCCTCGGACCGGCTGGAAGGTATCATCGGCCCGATCCCGCACACGCCGCTGGACGAGGCGGTGGCTGCGGCACTCGTTGACCTCGGCGTGCCAGTCGGCGCGATGACGCCCGCCGCAAAGGCGGCCTGATATGCGAAAGCGGCGGAGGCCACGCCTCCGCCGCCAATTTCATCCTGTCGGTGTCAGATTCTGCCCATCAGAAGCAGGATGAGGACGACGACCAGAATGACGCCGACGATGCCGGACGGGCCATAGCCCCAGCTTCGCGAATAGGGCCAGCTCGGCACCGCGCCGATCAGGATAAGGATGAGGATGATGATGAGAATGGTGCTGAGCGTCATCGAAAAGCCCTCGCATGGAGTGTTGCAATGACACCACAATGCGAAAGGCCGCCCGGGAGTTCCCGAGCGGCCTTCTTATGAGCCGGGCAATGAAACGGCTATTCGGCCGCCTTGGGAAAAGCGGCGTCCGGTTCCGTGACGGGTTCGTCGCCGGATTTGTCCGCCGCCGCCGCGATCCTGCCCTTGCCGCGCCGGAACAGGCGGCGGAAGAATGCGTAGAACCTGCTATCCTTGCTACGCGTGAAGATCATCAGCATCGACGGCGTCACGATCAGCGTCAGCACGGTCGCGAAGGACAGGCCGAAGACGATAGCCGAGGATAGCGCGATCCACCACTGCGTCGACGGCGCGTTGATCGTCATCTCATGGTGGAATATCTCCAGGCCGAGACCGAAGGCGATCGGCAACACGCCCAGGATGGCTGATAGCGCCGTCAGAACCACCGGTCGCGCTCGCTCACGGCAGGTCTGCAGCACGGCATCGAGCTTGTCCCAGCCTTCCTCGCGCAACCGGTCGTAGGTATCGATCAGCACGATGTTGTTGTTCACCACCACGCCGGCCAGCGCGATGAAGCCGATGCCGGACATGACGATCACGAAAGTCTGGCCGGTGAGCAGCATGCCGAGCAGCGCCCCGACGATGGCCATGACAACGCAGGTCAGCACCAGGAACACGCTGGTGAACTTGTTGAACTGCGCCAGGAGGACGATGCAGATCAGGAACATCGCAGCGCCGAAAGCCTTCATCAGGAAGGCGCCGGCCTCCGCGCTATCCTCGTTGGAACCCGCAAGTTTCCAGTCGATCCCCGGCTGTGCCATGCTGCCGACCACCTTGGCGACGGCCGCTTGCACCTCCGCGACCTGGAAGCCGCTGGCGACGTTGGCCTGAACGGTGATCGTGCGCTTGCCGTCGATGCGGTTGAGGATGCCGACGGTCTGTTCGGGACTGCGCGTGACGAAGTTCGAGATCGGAACCGAGCCTTCGGCCGTCTGGATGCGAAGATCGTCCAGCGAGGTCAGCGTGCGGCGATCCTCGGGCAGGCGCAGGCGAATGTCGACCGCGTCGTCAGCCCCGGCCGGGCGGTAGTCGGTCAACTTCAGGCCTGTCGTCACCAACTGCACCACCGTGCCGACGGACGTCGGCGACACGCCATATTGGGCGGCCTTGCCGCGATCCACGACCAGCGCCCAGTCGACGCCGGGCGGTGGCAGGCCGTCGGTCATGTCGATGACACCGGGAACCTTGGCTACCGCGGCGGCCACCTTCTTGGCATAGTCGTTGAGGCCGGTCGGATCGGTCGCCGAAAGCTGGACCTGAATCGCCTTGCCGGTCGGCGGCCCAGCGTCCGGAACGCGCACCTCGACATCGACGCCGGGAATGCCGGCCATCGCCTTGCGCAGATCGTCAAGAATGGCATGGGCGGGTTTACGCTCGCGCCAGTCGATGAATTCATAGTTGATGACGCCGACGACATCTTCTGGGATGTCCTGGCCACCACGCGTCTTGCCGACCTTGGTCAGGACCGATTTCAGGCCGGGCCAGCCGAGCATTTTCTGTTCCGGGATACTGGTGGCCGCATCCATCTCCTCCAGCGAGAGGTTGCCACGCGCGTGCACATAGAGCAGGCCGTAATCGGGCTCGACCGACGGGAAGAACTCAACACCATTGCCGTATTTCACATAGGCGAACATGCCGCCGCCGAGCAGCGCGATCGTCAACACCACGGCGGTGACCGGATAGTGAACCGCCTTGTTGACGATGGCCATGTAAAGCCCATCGCGGTGCTCTTCTTCATGCTTCGGCGCCTTGCCTATGATCGCGCCGATGGAAGGCGCGAAGATCAGCGCGTAGGCCATCGAGGCGGCAAGCGTGACGATCAGCGTGATCGGCAGGTATTTCATGAAGTCGCCGACGATGCCGGGCCAGAACAGCAACGGCGAGAAGGCCGCGATGCGCGTCAACGTCGCCGCGATGACCGGACCGGCCATGCGCTTGGCGGCTTCCTCGAAGGCCATGACCTTGTTCATGCCTTCCGACATGCGGCGCTCGGCATATTCGGTGACGATGATGGCGTCGTCGACCAGCATGCCGACCGCCAGGATGAGCGAGAACAGCACGATCATGTTGATCGTGTAGCCCATCAGCGCCAGCAACAGGATGCCGATCAAGAACGAGGAGGGAATCGCCAGGCCGATCAGCAGCGAGGCACGGCCGGACAGCGCGTAGAGGATGACGATGAAGACCAGGATGACCGCGATCATCACATGGTTCTGCAAATCGGTCAGCAACTGCTTGACGAAGATCGACTTGTCCTGGGTGTAGGTCACCTTGAGGCCGGGCAGCGTCTGCTTGCTCTGGGCGACAAAGTCCGCGGCGACCTTCTTGGAGCCCTCGATCGTCTCGACCACATTGGCGCCGATGCGCTTCTTCACCGCGATCGTGATGGCAGGCTTGCCGTCGATACGCGAGATCGTCTCCGCATCCTTGAAGGTCGATCGTACGGTGGCCAAGTCACGGACCTTCACCACGGCGTTGGGATCGGCCACAACCGGCAGGTTGGCGACATCCTCCGGCGTTTCGATCAGCGCCGGCACCTTGACCGCATATTTGCCTTCCGCGCCCTCGATGGCGCCGGCGGCGACCAGGCTGTTCGACTGACCGATGCCCTGGATCATCTCGTCGAGCCGAAGTCCGTAGGACGCGAGCCGCATCGGATCGATAATGGCTTCGACCTGTTCGTCGCGTGATCCCTGGATTTCACCCTCCAGCACGCCAGGCACCTCCTCGATACGGTCGCGTAGGGTCTTAGCGGCCGTGGTCAGGGCACGCTCCGGAATGTCGCCGGACAGAGAGATGAACAGTACCGGGAATTCGGATATGTTGACCTCGTTGACGGTTGGCTCCTCGACGCCCGCCGGCAAATCCCGCTTGGCGTCCTGCACCTTGTTGCGCGTGTCGATCAGCGCATCGCCGAGATCGACCGAGGGATCGAACTCGACGATCACGTTGGCGCCGCCCTGATAGGCGTTCGACTTCATCTCCTTGAGCCCCTTGAGGCTCTTGAGTTGCGATTCGACCGGCCTGAGCAGGAGACGCTCGGCGTCTTCCGGCGAAATACCCTGGTAGACCAGGTTCACATACATGATCGGGATGGCGACGTCGGGCTCGGCTTCCTTCGGCACGCTCACATAGGCGAGCGCGCCGGCAATGATCAGGAAGATGAGCACTGCCAGTGTCAGGCGCGCATTGTTGATCGCAAGCTTAACGATATCCATGGATAGGATCCGGGTTTCGTTCCGGTTACTGCGTGTTGGCCGTGGGATCTCCGGCCAGCTTGCGGATCTCCTCGGCGCTGGCTTCCACCGGTTCGACCGTGTCGCCCTCGGCAACCAGTTCCTGACCGGCGACGATGACCCGCGCATCGGCAGGAATGCCGCCCAGCACCAGGCCCTTCGGCGTGTCGTCGACCAAGTCGATCGGGTAGAAGACCACCTTGTTGGCCTTGTCCACGGCGCGGATGCCGAGATCGCCCTTGTCGCCCAGCGTCACCACCGAGCGCGGCAGCAGCACCGAGTCCGTCGGCTGGGCAGACAATGTGATTTCGGCGGTCATGCCGGCGGGAATGGCGTATTCGGGATTGGCGACAGCAACCTCGACGCGGAAGGTGCGGGTGGCCGACGAGGCATCGCGGCTGATATAGCGCACCGTGCCCTCGGTAACCTGACCGCTGACCAGCCGCACGCTCGCTTTGTCGCCGACCTCGAGGTAGCCGAGATCACGCTCGCTGACCTCGCCACGGGCAATGACCGGATTGAGCGCCAGCACCGTGGCCACTTCACCGCCCTGCATCACGGCGCTGCCCAGTTCCACGGGCACACGGTCGACGATGCCATCGAACGGCGCCTTGACCTCGTTGCGGTCGAGTTCGGCCTGGGCCGTCTCGAGCTGCGACTGCGCGGCGGCAAGGTTGGAACGCGCGGTATCGAGCTGAAGCTTCGCCAAATTGCCGGTCTTGGCCAGCTTCTCCGACGCGGTGAGTTCGGCCTGGCGCTGTGACAGAAGCGCCTTGGCGGTGGCGACGGCGGCGACCTTGTCCTCGGCGTCGAGCATCAGAATCAGATCGCCGGCCTTGACTCGCTGGCCCTGCTTGACCGGCAGTTCGGCGATGACGCCGGCCACCCGCGTCGCCAGGACGGCGCGCTTGTCGGCCTCGGTCAGGCCGGAGATGCGGATCGCGCGCGCATGCTCGTCGCGCGGCGGCTTCACCACCTTGACGATGCGGGCGGGCGCCTTCGCCTCGATTTTGGGCTGGCCGGAGGGCTGGTCGGCCTTCGGCTTGTCCGCGTCGGAAGCACTGCCGACGGAGGAGAATTCGCCGGTCGCCACCCAGGCGGCGAAACCGATGAGCACAACAATGGCGGCAAGCTTGTGAAACCTGAACTTCGGCATCGATGTTTTCCGTTGGCGGCTCGGCCGGCCGTGTCTTTCTTCGGGCGACGCTGATATGGGGGCGCGCGAAGCCATGTCCAAATCGCCATGATCGGCGGAGCGCGCTTCATACATGAAAGTCGCGTCGCAATACAGCCTCAAAAATCTGTAGCCCGGCCTTGGTTAACCGCGGCATACGAGCGCCGCTTTTCCTGAGCGTGCCATGTAGAAACCGCGATGGACGTGCCTTATTGCCTTGAAAGGCAAGGATTTACGCGCTGCCAGGACTGTTCTTTCTCCGACCGGAACATTCGGTTGCGACCATGGCAGCAGGCGTCAGGAATATGAGGGTATGTTTTTTCATACCAGGTGATTCTGCGCCGGCGAGCCCGTCTGGCGCCGAAATCGGGGCTTCCGCCCGCGCCATCACGAAGTCGTGCGCGTGCGGGCATCATGTCGCTGTTTCACAATCTTGACTAAAGAATTCATGTATTGGTAGTTGCTCCCTGCCCGCGTCGTGCGCGCTTTCAAGGAGACCGCAATGAGATCAGCCCTTTCTCTTCTGGCCGGAGCCGCCCTGATCGTCGGCGCGCTCGCGGCACCCGCGCTGGCCGACGACGAAGGCATCGTCGTCTACAACGCCCAGCACGAGAGCCTCGCCAAGGAATGGGCGGATGGCTTCACCAAGGAGACCGGCATCAAGGTGACGCTGCGCAACGGCGGCGACAGCGAGTTCTCCAACCAGATCGTCGCGGAGGGCGCTGCCTCGCCGGCCGATGTCTTCCTGACCGAGAATTCGCCCGCCATGGTGCTGGTCGAGAATGCCGGCCTGTTCGCACCGGTCGATGCCGACACGCTGGCACTGGTGCCGGAGAACTTCCGCCCGGCCAGTGGCAAGTGGATCGGGATCGCCGCGCGCAGCACCATCTTTGCCTACAACAAGGACAAGCTCAAGGAAGAGCAACTGCCGAAGTCGCTGTTCGACCTCGCCGATCCGAGCTGGAAGGGCCGCTGGGCGGCATCGCCATCGGGCGCGGATTTCCAGGCTATCGTCTCGGCGCTGCTGGAACTCAAGGGCGAGCAGGTCACCGCCGACTGGCTGAAGGCGATGAAGGAAAACTTCACCGCCTATCGCGGCAACAGCACGGTGATGAAGGCCGTGAACGCCGGCGAAATCGACGGCGGCGTGATCTATCATTACTACTGGTTCGGCGACCAGGCCAAGACCGGCGAGAACAGCAAGAACGTCGCGATGCACTATTTCAAGAACCAGGATCCGGGCGCCTTCGTCTCGATTTCCGGCGGCGGCATTCTGGCCTCCAGCAAGCATCCGAAGGAGGCGCAGGCCTTCCTGAAATGGGTGGCCGGCAAGGGCGGCCAGGACGTGCTGAAAAACGGCACTTCTTATGAGTATGCCGTCGGCGTCGGCGCGGACTCCAATCCGAAGCTCGTCCCGCTGGCCGATCTCGACGCCCCCAAGGTCGAGCCATCGATGCTCAACGCCAAAAAGGTCACTGATCTGATGACGGCCGCCGGCTTGCTTTAGTCGGCGTTCGTCCTAAAAGGACAGCGTCCTTCGTGCTCCCGCGGGCCTTGTCCGCGGGAGAAGTGTTTCAAGAGAAACCCATGCGTGCTCGTTTGTTTCGGCCATTGCCTACGGCGCTTTTCAGCGCTAGGCGGGCGATGCGTGGGGCAAGCCGCTCTCGAACCTCCTATGCCAGCGCCTTGGCATCCACGGAGTGCGCTCGGTGACGGCAGCGGCGGATCGACCGATGACAGCGGTCGGATTTCCGCACCGGCGACGGCCGATGCCGTGGATGGCGATCGCGGCGGTCGTGGTCTCGCTGCTGGCACTGTTGCCGCTCGGCTTTATCGTCTGGGTGACGATCCAGATCGGCTGGACCGAAAGCTACAGGCTGATCGTGCGGCCGCGCGTCGGCGAGTTGCTGGTCAACACCCTGCTTTTGGTGGCGATCACCGTGCCGCTCTGCGCAGCGTTGTCAGTGGCGTTGGCCTGGCTCACCGAACGCTGCGACCTGCCCGGCGCGCGCCTGTGGTCGGTGTTGGCGGTCGCGCCGCTCGCGGTTCCGGCCTTCGTGCATTCCTACGCCTGGGTAACGCTCGTGCCCGGCCTTCATGGCCTGCCTGCCGCCGTGCTGATCTCGGTGATCGCGTATTTTCCGTTCATGTATCTGCCGATCGCCGCGACGCTGCGCCGGCTGGATCCGGCGCTGGAGGACGGGGCGGCCTCGCTCGGCCTCGGTCCGTGGCGGGTGTTTTTCCGTGTCGTGCTGCCGCAATTGCATCTGGCACTGTGCGGCGGCGCGCTGCTGGTTGGCCTGCATCTTCTGGCCGAATACGGCCTGTTCGTCTTCGTGCGTTTCGACACCTTCACCACGGCCATCGTCGACCAGTTCCAGTCCACCTTCAACGGACCGGCTGCCAACATGCTGGCTGGTGTACTCGCGGCCTGCTGCCTGGCGCTGCTCGGTGTCGAAGTTCTGGTGCGCGGCGAGGAGCGCTATGCGCGTGTCGGGCCGGGCGCGGCCCGGATGCGCCAGCGCGCGCGGCTCGGGCGGCTGATGTTGCCGACGCTCGCCCTGCCGGCGGTCGTCGCGATCCTGTCGCTCGGCGTGCCGTTCCTCACCATCGGCCGCTGGCTGGCGGCCGGCGGCGCGGAAGTCTGGCGCATGGACGAGATTCCTCTGGCCGTCGGCCAGACCCTGTTCCTGGCTCTCGCTGGCGGCGTGCTTGCGACCCTGGCCGGCATTCCCATCTCCTGGCTGTCGATCCGCAAGCCCGGAAAGCTGCAGCGGCTGCTCGAAGGCTGCAACTACGTCGTCGGCGCATTGCCCGGCGTGGTGGTGGCGCTGGCGCTGGTGACGATCGCGGTGCGTGTGGTGCTGCCGC
This sequence comes from uncultured Mesorhizobium sp., assembly GCA_964490065.1. Classification (GTDB taxonomy): domain Bacteria; phylum Pseudomonadota; class Alphaproteobacteria; order Rhizobiales; family Rhizobiaceae; genus Mesorhizobium. Next base: position 15,820 of record CAZBBT010000057.1, read on the forward strand.
TCTACCAGACCGTGTTCACCATCCTGTTCGCCTATGCGCTGATGTTCCTGCCGCGCGCGATCATCTCGCTGCGCGCCTCGATCGCGCAGGCGCCGGTCGAACTGGAACGCGCCGCCGGCAGTCTCGGCAAGCCGCCGGCGAAGGCGCTGTGGGCGACCACGGTCCGATTGTCGGCGCCGGGTGCGGCGGCCGGCATGGCGCTCGCCGCGCTCGGCATCATGAACGAACTTACTGCCACCCAGATGCTGGCGCCGACCGGCGTGCGCACGCTGGCGCTGGCCTTCTGGGCCTATAGCGGTGAGATCGATTATGCCGCCGCAGCGCCCTATGCCGCCATCATGGTGGCGCTGTCGTTGCCGCTGACCTTCCTGCTCTACGTGCAATCGAAGCGGATGGCGGGCCAATGAGTTTTCTCGTCCTTTCCGGCCTCGCCAAGCGCTACGGACCCGTTGCGGCACTCGCCGGCATCGACCTCTCCGTCAGGGCGGGCAGCCGCACGGCCGTCGTCGGCCCGTCGGGCTGCGGCAAGACCACGCTGCTGAGGCTGATCGCCGGCTTCGAGCCGCCGGACGAAGGGCGCATCACGCTCGACGGGACGGTGATGGCCAACGGCGCCGGAGCGGTGCCGGCGCATCTGCGCGGCATCGGCGTGGTGGCACAGGACGGCGCGCTGTTCCCGCATCTCTCGATCGCCGACAATATCGGCTTCGGCCTCGACCGGAGTGCGCCAGGCCGCGACGGGCAGATCATGGAGCTTGCCTATATCGTCGGGCTGGACAAGGCGATCCTGAAGCGCCGGCCGCACGAGCTTTCCGGCGGCCAACAGCAGCGCGTCGCGCTGGCGCGCGCCATGGCGGTGAAGCCGCGCCTGATGCTGCTCGACGAACCGTTTTCCGCGCTCGACACCGGCTTGCGCGCCTCGATGCGCAAGGCGGTGGCCGAGCTTCTGGAGGATGCCGGCATTACCACCATACTGGTGACGCACGACCAGGCCGAGGCTCTGTCCTTCGCCGACCAGGTGGCGGTGATGCGGGAAGGAAAATTCTCCCAGGTCGGCACGCCGCAGGACCTTTATCTTCGGCCAAAGGACCGCATGGTGGCGGAATTTCTGGGCGACGCCATCGTGCTGAGCGCCAGGCTCGCAGGCGGCTTCGCCGAATCGACGCTCGGCCGCATTCCGGTGGACAGCCCCGACCGGCGCGATCTCGCCCGCATCATGCTGCGCCCCGAGCAGATCACGCTCAAGCGGACCACGCGCGAAGGCATGTCCGGGCCGCCCGACATGCTGTTCGGCGAGGTAACCGAGATGGAATTCGCCGGCGCGGTCTGCACGGTGGCGGTGCGGCTGCTCAACAATCCCGATCCGCCCGATGCGGCGGCCATCGGCTCGACGCCGCTGATCCTCAAGCGCTCCGGGGCGGACGTGCCTTCGGTCGGGGAGATCGTGCGCATCGCCGTCACCGGCAAGGCGCATGTGTTCGGGTGAGCGGCCGGTTCGCCGAAGGCGGATTGCGGGTACGCCCTAGACCCGCTTGCCGGCCTGATCGAACCAGTGCAGCTTTTCCGCCGGCGCTACCACGCGCAGCGAATCGTCTGGCTTTGCCGTAGCGCGACCGGCGACACGCACGACGATACGCCCGCCTGCGGCGGCGCAGTGGAGAAAACTCTCGGCGCCGACCGGCTCGACACCTTCGACCTTTGCCGGCAGGACGAGCGCGCCGGCCGGTGCGTTTCCGTTCAGCGCCACGTCCGCGTCCTCTGGCCGGAAGCCCAGCGTGACGGCACTGGCTGGCGCGGCGATGCCGAGTGCCGACGCATCGGCCAGCGTCGCCGAGTCACCTCCTCCGTCCCGCGTCAGGGGCAGAAGATTCATCGGCGGCGCGCCGATGAAGGAGGCTACGAAAGTCGAGGCCGGCTTTTCGTAGATGTCGAGCGGCGCGCCGGCCTGCTCGACATTGCCGGCATTCATGACGACAAGCACGTCGGCCATCGTCATGGCTTCGAGTTGGTCATGCGTCACATAGACGGAGGTGACGCCGAGCGAGCGCTGCAGGTTCTTGATCTGCACGCGCATCTGGCCGCGCAGCTTGGCGTCGAGGTTGGACAGCGGTTCGTCGAACAGAAACGCCTTCGGATTGCGCACGATGGCGCGACCCATGGCGACGCGCTGGCGCTGGCCGCCGGAAAGCTGGCGCGG
>CAZBBT010000058.1:0-17481 GCA_964490065.1 uncultured Mesorhizobium sp.
GCGCCGGCTAGCCGCGAGGTGGTCGATTCCCTGGTCGCGCTCGGCTTCGGGGCCTCGCTGATCTCCATCTTCGCGCGTCTTGGCGGCGGCATCTTCACCAAGGGCGCCGACGTCGGCGGCGACCTGGTCGGCAAGGTCGAAGCCGGCATCCCCGAGGACGATCCGCGCAACCCGGCCACGATCGCCGACAATGTCGGCGACAATGTCGGTGACTGCGCCGGCATGGCCGCAGACCTGTTCGAAACCTATGCGGTGACCGTCGTCGCCACCATGGTGCTGGCTGCTATCTTCTTCGGCGCCGCGCCGAGCCTAGCCCAAGTGATGCTCTATCCGCTGGTCATCTGCGGCGCCTGCATCGTCACCTCGATCATCGGCACCTTCTTCGTCAAGCTCGGCGCCAACGGTTCGATCATGGGCGCGCTCTACAAGGGCCTGATCGTCACCGGAATCCTGTCCATCGTCGGCCTGGGCGCCGCGACCTCGCTGACCATCGGCTGGGCCGATATCGGCACGGTCAAGGCGGTCGGCGGCGCCGACATGGCGATCACCGGCACCAACCTCTTCATCTGCGGCCTGATCGGCCTCTTGGTGACGGGGCTGATCGTCGTCATCACCGAATACTACACCGGCACCGGCAAGCGCCCGGTGGTCTCGATTGCCCAGGCCTCGGTGACCGGGCACGGCACCAACGTCATCCAGGGCCTCGCGGTCTCGCTGGAATCGACGGCGCTGCCGGCCATCGTCATCGTTGGCGGCATCATCGCCACCTACCAGCTCGCCGGCCTGTTCGGCACGGCGATCGCGGTAACCACCATGCTCGGCCTCGCCGGCATGATCGTCGCGCTCGACGCCTTCGGTCCGGTCACGGACAATGCCGGCGGCATCGCCGAAATGTCGGGCCTGCCCTCCGAGGTGCGTCATTCGACCGACGCGCTGGATGCGGTCGGCAACACCACCAAGGCCGTCACGAAGGGCTATGCCATCGGTTCGGCCGGTCTCGGCGCGCTGGTACTGTTCGCGGCCTATTCGAACGACCTGCAATTCTTCGCGGCCAACGCCACGCAGTACCCGTACTTCGCCGACCTCGGCAACGTGTCGTTCGACCTGTCGAACCCGTACGTGGTGGCCGGCCTGATCTTCGGTGGCCTGATCCCGTATCTGTTCGGTGGCATAGCCATGACGGCGGTGGGCCGTGCGGCGGGTTCGATCGTCGAGGAAGTCCGGCGCCAGTTCCGCGAAGATCCCGGCATCATGCAGGGCACGTCGAAGCCGAATTATGCACGTGCGGTCGATCTGCTGACCAAGGCGGCGATCAAGGAAATGATCATCCCCTCGCTGCTGCCGGTGCTGGCGCCGCTGGTGGTCTATTTCGGCGTGTTGCTGATCTCGGGCTCCAAGGCCTCCGCCTTCGCGGCGCTCGGTGCCTCGCTGCTCGGCGTCATCGTCAACGGCCTGTTCGTGGCCATCTCGATGACCTCGGGCGGCGGCGCCTGGGACAACGCCAAGAAGTCCTTCGAGGACGGTTTCGTCGACAAGGACGGTGCCAAGCACCTGAAGGGGTCGGAAGCACACAAGGCGTCCGTGACCGGCGATACGGTCGGCGATCCCTACAAGGATACCGCCGGCCCGGCCGTGAACCCGGCGATCAAGATCACCAACATCGTGGCGCTGCTGCTGCTGGCCGTGCTGGCGCATAGCTGACCGCAACCATTCCCGGCCCCGGTTCGCCGGGGCCGGCCACGAAAAAACCCACGGAAGCGATTCCGCGGGTTTTTGATTTTCTGCGCGTGGCAGGGCAGTCGAGCGACGACCGGTTCTTAAGGGCTGCCGCCACCGCCCAGAAGGCTGCCGGCGGAACCGGCCGTCATATTGCCGGCGCCGGTGATGATCTGGGCCAGGAAGTTCTGATCCTTGCCGCCGGTCGGCGTGGTGCGCGAGATGAAGTCGAAGACCTTGCCGTCCTTGAGACCGTAATTGGCGATCTGTGTGACGCGGTTGTCTGAACCGAAATAGACCGCCAGCACCTTCTGGTCGACCAGCTTGGGCTTCTCGAAGGCGACGGCGCGCTTGCGCGTCTGCGAGATGTAATAGAACACCTCGTTGTCGAAGGTGGCTGTCGTCGAAGGGGTGCCGAGCGCCAGCAGAACCTGCTCGCGGCTGGAGCCTACCGGAACCAGGTCGAGCGACTGCTGGTCTACGATATAGCCTTGGTTGAGCGTCTCGCTCGGACTGAGGTCGCCGAGCATCTTCGAGGAGTTGCAGCCGGACAGGACCGCGGCGAGGGCAAGGACCGACACGACGCCCGCGGCGCCTCGATGGGTCGACTTGAATTTCAGTGCGCGCAACAACAACTCCATGTTCCGTTCCGGCACCGGCTTGCGCGGGGCCGCGAAACCGGTAAACCAGCTTGGCTGCCGATGCAACAATACCCGTCCCAAATCGAGGTCCCCGGGAGACCGCCGTCCATGTTCCAGCGCCTGTTCGGCCGCGAACGCAAGGCCAACCGAACCGTCACCGAGGCGCTGTACGAACGAATCGTGGCAGCGGCGCGGCAGCGGGTGTTTTATTCCGACTGGGGCGTGCCGGACACTCCGCTCGGCCGCTTCGAGATGTTGTCGCTTGCGATGCTGCTGTTCCAACACCGGTTGCGCGGCGAGCAGGGGATAGCGCAGGAAGTGGCGCAGGTGCTGATCGACGAGTTCTTCACCGACGTCGAGCATTCGCTGAGGGAACTCGGCATCAGCGACCCGGGCGTGCCCAAGCGCATGAAAAGGTTGGCGCGCATGTTCTACGGTCGCACGGCCGCCTACACCGACGCGCTCGACCGCGCCGACTTGGAGGCGATGGCCGCCGCACTAACCCGCAATGTCAGGCCCGATGCCGCTGCATGGCCGGAGGCTGCGTTTCTGGTCGCCTATGCCTTCAGGGCGCAGAAAGTGTTGGCCGCACAGTCCACGGACGCTATTTGCGCCGGTGAACTGACCTATCCCAACGCGGAGGAGGACCGGCCATGAAGCATCAGGAGGAGAAGACCAGCCCCGTCTCCTTCATGGCGCATGTCGCCCGTTTGCCGCAAAAGGGCCTTCCGGTCGTGATCGAGGCGGACGAACCCCAGCGGCAGGCGCTGGCCGGCGAATATGACCTCCTGTCGGTGGAAAAGTACCGCGCCGATCTTCTGGTTGCACCCTGGAAGCGACATGGCGTCAGGGTGACCGGCCGTGTCGAGGCGGATATCACCCAGGCTTGTGTCGTCACGCTTGATCCTGTCGCGGCGCATATAGACGAGGAGGTGGAGGGGCTTTTCCTGCCTGACGATTCGAAGCTCGGCAGGTACGGCTCCGAGGGCGGTGGCGAGATCGTTCTTGCCGCCGAAGGTCCCGACAGTCCCGAGACGTTCCATGGCGACACGATCGACGTCGGCGCGCTGGCGGAACAGTTCTTCGGCCTGGCGATCGATCCTTATCCGCGCAAACCCGGCGTTTCGCTTGAAACCGACACCGGGACCGAAGCGGAAGAAAGCGAATTCCAGCACAAATTGCGCTCACTGCTGGGAAAAAACTGAATCAGCTAATATGAAGGAAAAGTCGGTTGTGCGGCGCCGCAAAACCGTTATTTTCCGCCGGGCGCCCGGCGCACAAGGGAAGAAGAAGAGCGCGTGATCAGAATTTCCATCGATGCCATGGGCGGCGATCACGGTCCCAGCGTGGTCATTCCCGCGCTCATGACCGTCGCTACCCGCCGCCCCGATGTGCGCTTCGTCATCTACGGGCTTGAGGACACGGTCCGCCCCGAACTCGCCAAGTTTCCGCAACTGGCCGGCAGAAGCGAGTTCGTTCATTGCGAAGTCGCTGTGAAGATGGACGACAAGCCGAGTGCGGCGCTGCGTCATGGCCGCTGGAAATCGTCCATGTGGAAGGCGATCGAGGCGGTCAAGACCGACACGTCGGACGCCTGCGTCTCGGCCGGCAATACCGGCGCGCTGATGGCGATGTCGAAATTCTGCCTGCGCACCATGGCGACCATCGACCGGCCGGCGATCGCGGCCATCTGGCCGACGCTGCGCAGCGAAAGCGTGGTGCTCGATGTCGGCGCCACCATCGGCGCGGACGCGCATCAACTCGTCGATTTCGCCATTCTCGGCACCGGCATGGCACGCGCCGTGTTCGGCATCGAGCGGCCGACCGTCGGGCTTCTCAATGTCGGCGTCGAGGAGATCAAAGGCCAGGAAGAGGTCAAGGACGCGGGCCGGATGCTGCGCGAAGCCGATATGGCCTCGATGACCTATCGTGGCTTCGTGGAAGGCGACGACATCGGCAAGGGCACGGTCGATGTGGTGGTGACGGAAGGATTTTCCGGCAACATTGCGCTGAAAACCGCCGAAGGCACGGCACGGCAGATCGCCGGCTACCTGCGCGCCGCCATGGGCCGGACCCTGATGGCCCGCATCGGGTATATCTTCGCCAAGGGTGCTTTCGACACGTTGCGCGAGAAGATGGACGTCAGCCGCGCCAATGGCGGCATCTTCCTCGGCCTCAACGGTATCGTGGTGAAGAGCCATGGCGGTGCCGATTCGGCCGGTTTCGCCGCTGCCGTCGAACTCGCATACGACATGGTGCGCAACCGCCTGCTCGACCGCATCGAAGCCGATCTCGACCTGTTCCACGCCCGCAACCCGCGGGCGCAGGCCCCGGCAACGAGAAAATCCGACGTCGAAGCCGGCGAAGAAGGATAGGACAGTTCCCTTGATAAGATCAGTCGTGCGCGGCACTGGCGCCGCGCTGCCCCGCCGCATCATGAAGAATGCCGATTTCGAGGGCATGGTCGAAACGTCCGACGAGTGGATCGTGCAGCGCACCGGCATTCGCCAGCGCCACATCGCGTCCGATGACGAGACGACGGCGTCGCTGGGCGAGGCGGCCGCACGGGCAGCCCTTGGCGATGCCGGGCTGACCCCGGACGACATCGACCTTATCCTCGTCGCCACCTCGACGCCCAACAACACCTTTCCAGCGACGGCCGTGGAGATCCAGAACCGGCTGGGCATGCGGCACGGCTTCGCCTTCGACATGCAGGCGGTGTGCTCCGGCTTCGTCTATGCCGTCACCACCGCCGACGCCTATATCCGCGGCGGGCTGGCGAAGCGGGTTCTGGTGATCGGTTCGGAAACCTTCTCGCGCATCCTCGACTGGACCGACCGCTCGACCTGCGTTCTGTTCGGCGACGGTGCCGGTGCGCTGGTGCTGGAGGCTGCGGAAGGCGAGGGGACCATCGCCGATCGCGGGGTGCTCGCAGCCAGCCTGCGCTCAGACGGCACGCACAAGGAAAAGCTCTATGTCGACGGCGGTCCTTCGACCACCGGCACGGTGGGGCATCTCAGGATGGAAGGCCGCGAGGTCTTCAAGCACGCGGTCGGCATGATCACGGACGTGATCGAGGCGACCTTCGGAGAAGCCGGCATCACGGCCGAGGACCTCGACTGGTTCGTGCCGCACCAGGCGAATAAACGAATTATTGACGCTTCCGCCAAGAAGCTCGGGATTGCCGAGCAGAAAGTGGTGGTTACGGTCGATCTGCACGGTAATACATCAGCGGCATCGGTGCCGCTGGCGCTCTCGATCGCGGCTCACGATGGCCGCATCAGCAAAGGCGATCTGGTGCTGCTCGAAGCGATGGGTGGCGGCTTCACTTGGGGTGCGGTGCTGATTCGCTGGTAGAGGCGAACCGATGGGTTCGGTCCCTTGACCTATGCGGATCAATTCCATACGCTCCGCCGCTGCTGCTTGTAACGATTATCTTTTTAAGCTGATGGGACGGTCTGATGGGGGGAAAGACACTTACACGTGCTGACCTTGCCGAGGCCGTTTACCGCAAGGTCGGTCTGTCGCGTACGGAGTCCGCCGAGCTGGTGGAAGCCGTTCTGGACGAGATCTGCGAGGCGATCGTGCGTGGCGAAACGGTGAAGCTGTCTTCCTTCGCCACTTTTCACGTCCGATCGAAGAACGAGCGGATCGGCCGCAACCCCAAGACCGGCGAGGAAGTGCCGATTCTGCCCAGGCGGGTAATGACGTTCAAGGCTTCCAATGTACTGAAGAGCCGGATCCTGCGCGCGCACCAGAACAGCAAGGCCAAGGGCGGCAAGTAGCACCGCACCGCAGGACCCGGTTGACAAAGGCGGCAATGTTTGACGCCGGGCTTGAATGCTGGATCATAAATCGCTGAAATAAGGCTCGATTCGGTGATACCATGCCGTTTCGCGTCCAGCGTGAGGATTCGCCAATGGACAAGAGCCCCGATGCTTTCCGCACCATCAGCGAGGTGGCCGAGGACCTCGACCTGCCGCAGCACGTGCTGCGCTTCTGGGAAACCCGTTTCAGCCAGATCAAGCCGATGAAGCGTGGCGGCGGCCGCCGCTATTATCGGCCCCAGGACGTCGACCTGATCAAGGGCATCCGCACGATGCTCTACGACCAGGGCTACACGATCAAGGGCGTGCAGAAACTGCTGCGTGAGAACGGCAACCAGTTCCTCGTCGCCATCGGCAATGGTGATCTCGCCGCCGTCGAGGCCATCGCCCAGCGCAAGCAGGCCGACGCCGTGCCGCTGACGCAGGGCGCGCAGCCGAAGGCAGGGGACGACGAAATGCTCGTCGGCCAGCCCAAAGCCAAGCCCAACCGGCGCTTCTTCGGCCTTGGCAAGGCCGACGACGAAGGCCCGGTGTCCGCCGACAGCGGAAAGCTCTCGCGCGACAACCGGGCGCTTTTGCAGGAAGCGCTGTTCGACCTCCTGGAGTGCAAGCGCCTGCTCGACCAGGTGCGCTGACGAATTTCACTTGCCCGGCCGGATTGCCGGGCAGGAACCTTGCGCGCCATCAGCCGTTTCAATCCCGACGAACCGAAGGGATTTGGATATGGCTGTTTTTCGCGATTTGCCCGATATCGACCTTGAACAGCAGGTTGCCGCGCTTTCGAAAGAATTGGCGGGCCTGAAGCGAACCGTGGCCAGGCGCGGCGGCGGTTATTACGAAGACGGCCGCGATCTGGCCGTGGATACCTACTCCGACCTCGCCGAGCGCGTCTCGCACAGCCTGCCTTATTTCCGCAAACGTGCGCGCATGGTCGAGGCGACCGCGCGGGACCATCCTGCCGCCGCGGCCGCCGTTGGACTGGTCGTGCTGGGGCTGATCGCGACCCTGGCCTTCAGCCGCAGGTAGTTCCGTGGCTGGGAAAAGGAAAAGGGTAGACTCGCCCGCCGCCGGACGGCGGTCTACGTTCTGTTTTCCTTCAGCCACTTGACCTGCCGCAAGGCACGGCCAAGCGCGGTGAGGCCGGCGCCAATGGCAACGATCCATAAGGCGGCCGCCAAAACCTCACCGCGGCCGTGCCAGAGGAATTCGAAAGCCGAGATTACCCCGGCTCCTGTGATCAGCGCCATGCGATGCTGCTTGGCCATCGGCCCGGAGAAATCGCTTGGCGCGCCGTTGGCACGACCCAGTTCCCGCACATAGGCGGTGAGCACACAAAAGCCCGCTGCCGCCCAGCCCAGCCCCGGCATGGCGAGGCCGTAGCCGATGCCCGCCATGATCGCGATGTCGGCGACCCGGTCGGGGAATTCGTTCCAGAACGGCCCGTCGGCCTCGGCCTTGCCGCCTTCGACCGCGACCATGCCGTCGAACAGGTTGCAAAGCAGGCGCAACTGGCAGAACGCCGCTCCCGCCAGCAAGAGCAGACTGCGCGAGACATCTTCATTCTGTCCCGAAAGCCAGAAAGCCGCGCCGGCCAGCACGCCGGCCACGATGCTGGCCTTCGAAATGGCATTGGGCGTGACGGATCGTACCGCCAGCCATCGCGCCGTCGCCTGTGCCCATCGCGTGTCGCGGCTTGCCAGCGGCCTGCGCTCGCCTGTCATCACGACTGCCCCGTCTTGCTGTTGCCGGTGTCACGCCGTCCGCTCATGTCGCCGACCACCAGTAGCGCGTCAGATGGAAGAAGATCGGCGCGGAGAAGACCACCGAATCCAGCCGGTCGATCAGGCCGCCATGGCCGTCGATCAGATGGCCCCAGTCCTTGACGCCGCGGTCGCGCTTGATGGCGGACATCACCAGCCCGCCGAAGAAGCCCATCAAAGTGATGAGGAAGGCCATGGCACCCGCCTGGAGCGGTGTGAACGGTGTGATCCACCACAGCCCCGCGCCGATCAGGCTGGCGCTTGCTATTCCGCCGACAAAGCCCTCGACCGTCTTGGACGGCGACAGGTTGGGCGCGATTTTCGTCCGGCCCAGCATCTTGCCCCAGACATATTGCAGCACGTCGCTCGACTGCACGACGATGACGAGGAAGGCGATCAGGAGCACGTTGCGATCCTCATAGCCCGGTATGCGCAGCGTCAGCAGCGCCGGCACGTGCGAGGCGCAGAAGACGCAGATCATCAGGGCCCATTGCACTTCAGCGATGCGGACGAGGAAATGCTGCGTGTCGCCCCGCACCGCCGCGATCATGGGCATCAGCAGGAAGGCATAGACCGGGATGAAGACGGAAAAGATGCCGTAATCCTCGATCCACAAGAGAAAATACTGCACCGGCAGCACGACGAAGAAAGCCGTCGCCAGCACCCAGTGGTCGGCGCGGCGGGTGTTGGTGAGCGTCACGAACTCCCGAAGCGCGGCGAAGGAACAGAAGCCGAAGAGGATCAGCACGCCGATCCGCCCGGCGACGAAGGCGATGGCGATCAGGATCGCCATGACCCACCACGCGTTGATGCGGGCATTGAGGTTTTCGATGGCCAGGTTCGAGCCGTCCGGCGACAGCCGCTTCTCCAGCATATGGCCGACGAAGGAGGCGACGAGCAGGATGCCGCAGACGCCGAGCACCAGCACCAGCATATCGAACTGGGTCGCGCTCATTCGCCTGTCCTTTTCGGAGCAAGGGCCAGGAGCGCGTTGCGCGCCCGTTCGAGGAAGGCTTCCTTGCTCTCCTCGGGCTCGAGATGCACAGGCGCGCCGAAGGTGACGGTACAGATCAACGGAATGGGCACGAATTCGCCCTTCGGCATCACCCGGTTGAGATTGGCGATCCAGACCGGCACCAGTTCGAAATCCGGCTGCAGCGCCGCCAGATGGAACAGGCCGGACTTGAACGGCTGCAGCGGCGCGTCGCCCAGGTTGCGCGTGCCCTCCGGAAAAAGGATGAGCGACGAGCCTTCCTTCATGGCGGCGGTCATCGTTTCGACCGGGTCGACGGTGCGGTCGTCGCGGTTGCGTTCAATGAGGACGGCGTTGAAGACGTCGCGGCCGATGAAGCCTCGCAGCTTCGACTTCAGCCAGTAGTCCGCCCCGGCCACGGGGCGCACGCGACGGCGCAGGCGCGGCGGCAGCACCGCCCAGATCAGGATGAAATCGCCGTGGCTGGAATGATTGGCGAAATAGACAGTGCGGCGGCGCGGCAGGCGCCCCTCGTGCCAGATGGGCCGGACGGCGGTGACGGCGCGGGCGAACAGCAGCACGACCGCCGCCACAGGCTTCGCCACCAGCGACTTCATCCGCCCCCCCAATCCGTCGTCATCGGAAACCGCAAGAGGAAAGATGGTCGGAGTGGCGGGATTCGAACCCACGACCCCTTGACCCCCAGTCAAGTGCGCTACCGGGCTGCGCTACACTCCGAACCGCGCAAAGCCCTATATTCTCAAGGGTTGAGACGCAAGAGGCGAGTCAGGCAAAAACCGCGAAATCGGGACAAATGGTGTTCTGTGTGCCTTTCGCGGTCGGACGTCACACCGAAAACCACACGGGAAGTTCTCTTTGTCCAATGGTGGAATTGTCGACTATTTTGCGAGTTCGTCACCTTTGATCGACAGCTTGCTCTTGTCGGTGCGATTGAGAAGTTTGAGCACCTGGGGAAATGTCAGCGCGCGCCGCACGCTCCTGGAAGCGGCTTTCCACCCTGAGCGCCGACAACTTCTCACCCTGCGGTCCGAGTTGCCACTGGACCGCGATCTCTGAACGGCTATTCTCGCGGAACGGTTCGGTCGAAATCGCCAAGGGGCGGCTGACGGCGGGCATGGCTCTCCCCCACAAGTGAAGAATTGCCGCCGAGGTTGCAATTGCTTGTTCTCCCCGTCCTTCAAGGGCAGAGAGCATGCCCCAAGCCCCGCGCATGTCCGGCTTCGCCTTTCTCGCGGCTGGCTCCAGACCGTCCATGCGATCCGAAACGCACCTATGTCCGCACTGAAAATCCGCCGGCCGCTGTCAACCGGCCATCAATCCGGCGGCTCCGCGCCGCCAGTAGGCCGCGGCGAGCGTCTGGTCTCGGCCAAGCCGCATCGCGCCGCGCCACCGGTCGCGCACGACCTTGGCGGCCGCCGCCTCCGCGGCAAACCAGCCGAAGGTGGATCCCTGCGGCCACTCCATCGACAGCACCTCAGCGGCCAATCGCTCATCCGTGCCCGCCGCCTTGCCGTTTCGTTCCAGCCAGCGCAGTTCGATCTGGGTGGCGTTGGCGATGGGCTGCCGTTCGTTCCGGTCGGCGGTCTCGATGAAGGCAACGCCTTTTGTAGACGCTGGCAAGGTTTCGAGCAGCCGACCGATAGCCGGCAGAGCCGTTTCGTCGCCGCCGAGCACGTACCAGTCTGCCTGACGCACGGGACGGCCGACCGGGCCCATGATGCCGACCTTCTGGCCGGGCTTCGCCTGCAAGGCCCAGGCCGAGCCGACGCTTTCTCCTTCATGGATCAGGAAGTCGATCTCCATGAAGCCGGCGTCGATGTCGAGAGAACGAATGGTGTAGACCCTCGCCACCGGGCGCCGCTCCTCGGACGGCCAGGCGGGCAGTCCATTGCCACCGAGAACCGGCCAGACCGGATCGGGAACGGCCCGCGTCGGGAACAGGACGCGGACGTGCATGCCGCCGAACTTGCCGAAGCGGCCGAGGTCTTCGCCGGCGAACCGGACCCGCCGTACGTGCGGCGTCAGATCGCTGGCGGAAGCGACTGTCATCTCGCGGAACTGCGCAAGCCGCGTGTCCTGCGCGAGATCGCCGCTCCAGACGATCTCCGGCCCGTCCTCCTTGGCATAGACCTGCACGGCGGTCGCGAGCAGGTCCTTGATCCGGGCGAGCCCGTCGCGGTCGCTCGCCTCGGCGCGCATGACCAGCCGGCAAGGCCCCATGTCGAAGGAGGCTCGTCCGAAGGCAAAGCGGAAGTCGACCCTTCGCGCCTCCTGGCACATCTCGGCCTCGAAACTCTGCAGGCGGTCGGTGATGCGGTCGATATAGCGCGGCAGGTTCGGCAGGTGCAGTTGCGCTTCGCAGTTCAGTTCCGTCGTGCTCATATCCAGATTATCCGCCGATGCGGCCGGTCAGGGCGATCTTGAAGGTCCGTCCGCGTCCCTGTTCGGTTGCCGCCCTCGTCGACCATGAACTCTGCGGGTCGGTGTAGGCCTCGTTGAAGACGTTATCGACGCCGAAATCGAGCCGGGCGTGATCGTTGATCTGCCAGTTGGCGAAGAGGTTGACGAGTTCGAAGCCGTCGTCCACGACCGGCGGATCGTCCGGTCGCGACCGGCTGGTGCGGGTGATCTCGCCGATGGCGAGATACTGGGCGCCGAAGGTCAGCCTGTCGTCGAACGCGCGGAAACCGATCGTAGCCGCGAAGCGATCGAGCGGCGTGTTGTTCAGCGCCTGCCCCTTATAGACGCCATTGACGATCTTTGCGTCGATCAGCGCGCCGGACAGATTCACGAAGCCCCAGCCGTAGTCGTAGACGGCTTCGGCCTCGATGCCCTTCAGGCGGGCATCGCCGATGTTGATGGCGGTGCGCGGCGTCGTCGTGAGGTCGACGTCGATGTAGTCCTCGACATCGGTGTGGAACAGGTTGACCTTGGCGCGAAGGAGGTCGCCGACCGCGAACACGTCGTTGTATTTCAGGTTGACGCCCGCTTCCCAGCTTCTGGCCGTTTCCGGCTGTAGCAGCAGGTTGGGGATATAGCTGTCGCCCGAACCGTGCGCGCCGCCGCCGCGATAGACGTCCTGCAATCCGGGCGCCCGGTAGCCTTCCGAATAGGTTCCGTAGACCTGGAAGCCCTCGACCGGCGTGACGCCGACGGTGACGCGAGGCGACCACCGGTCGCCGGACAGCGAGGCGTCCTGCGGCGGCACGGTCTTGGTCTGCCCGTCGAGCCGGTAGCCGTCGTAGCGGATGGCGGTGATTACCTGCAGCCAGTTGCCGTAGTCGCCCTGCCATTGCAGGAAGCCGCCGTAGCCCTGCTGTTTGCCGGCACCGAAATGGGCCGTGTCGGAATCACCGGTCAGGTAGTAGTAGTCGGCGCCATAGGTGAGCGTGTGCGCCAGGCCGTAGGCGTCGAAGCGCGACGAGTTCTTCAGGTTGAAACCGGTGGTGGCCACGTCGTAGTAGCGGGATTCGCCGATCTTGGACGCCGGCCACACCTGCGCCTGATCGGCCTTCGTGCGGTTGTGGTAGGCATTGGCGCTGAAGTCGATCCAGGCATTGTCGTCGGGGCGCCAGGTATAGGCGGCGGTGTAGGTCTGGTTCATCGTGTCGGCATCGTAGCGGCTCAAGGTCGGCGAGGTGGAGCCGCTCGAACCGGTGATGAAGTCGTTGTAGTTCTGCAGGATGGCGCCGAGCTTGAGTTCATGCCCCTCGGCAGGGCGCAGCGTCGCCTTGAGGTAGCCGCTCTTCACTCTTTGGCCGGTCCACGGCACCTCGTCGCCATTGCCGTCCTCATAAGCGCCGCGGTCGCGGTAGATGAGGTTGCCGATGATGTCGGCATCCTCGCTGAAACGGTAGGCGCCCGTGGTGCTGGTGGTGAACCCGTCGCCATTGCTCTCGTAGCCGAGTTTTTCGCTGAGCGCCCAGCGCTCTTCGGCCAACAGGAAATCGCCGGCATCCTTGGTCTCGAAGGACACCACGCCACCGATCCCGCCGGAGCCGTAGGCATTCGAGACCGGCCCGCGGATGACCGTGGCGTCCTTGATCAGTTCCGGCTCGACATAGAAGGAACCCGAGCCGTGGCCGACGCGCCAGTAATCCTGCCTTGCGCCGTCCAGCGTCACGACCACACGGCCATACTGC
Organism: uncultured Mesorhizobium sp.; assembly: GCA_964490065.1. Classification (GTDB taxonomy): domain Bacteria; phylum Pseudomonadota; class Alphaproteobacteria; order Rhizobiales; family Rhizobiaceae; genus Mesorhizobium. Next base: position 13,081 of record CAZBBT010000058.1, read on the forward strand.
TCAAGGCCGCGAATGTTGATGGCAGTCGCGGGATCGTCGCCGTTCATCGAGGCGGCAACGCCCGGTGTGGCGCGGAAGAAGTCGGCGGCGGTATCGGGCTGGATGCGGTCGAGTTCCTCGCTGTCGACCGTGCTGATCCCCGCCAGCGTATCGATGATCGCCTCCTTCACCATCGTCGCGGTGATCGTGATGCGGTCCAGCATGGTCGGCGTCGCCGCGGGCTGACCGGAAACCGGCAATCGCTTCGTCTTGGCCGAAGTCGCCTTCGTCCCCTGTGCGCTGGTGGGCAGCGCGATGCACACGCTGCATGCGAGCGCCAGCGCCGTGCTTGCCAAAATCTTCGTGCCTGTCCGTCTCATGCCGATCGAGCCCCCTGAGTCATGAAATTCCATGGCTGGCGGTGGCTGACGGCCGCGGCTGGCAAATTGGCGTCGCAACCGAAAGGCGGCTGCGACGGTTAGATATTAAAACATGATGACAAGAGTCAACTTTATTTCTATAGCGTTTCGACCAGAAGGCGAAGTCGCAGCAACCGGGAGCGGACGCCATGGCCGAAACCCGAAGCTGCAGATTCGGCAGCCGCGCTGAAAGCACGGCGGCGCGGGTCCCATGGCGCCTCGCCGGCACAGCGCTTCTTGCGCTCGCGGTCCTGCATGCCTGGATCCCGACGACGGCTGCGGCCGAAGTTATCGACGCCCGTGGACGCACCGTCGAGACCGGAGCGGGCAAACGGATCATAACGCTAGGGTCCGACGTGACCGAGATCGTCCACGCGCTCGGCGCCGGCGACCGTGTCGTCGCGGTCGACAGGGGAAGCAAGTATCCACCGGCCGTCACGGCGAAGCCCAATGTCGGCTATCGTCGCAAGCTTTCGGTGGAAGGCCTGGTGACGCTCGGCCCTGACCTGATCCTGGCCGCGGACGACATCGGGCCGCCCGAAACGGTGGAAGTGCTTCCGTCTCTCGCGGTCCCGATCGTCTTCGTGCCCGAGGACAATTCGCGCGAGGGGATCCAACGCAAGATCGACCTGATCGCCGCCGCGCTCGATCTGCGCGACAAGGGCAGGGAGGTTTCCCGCAACGTGATCGCGGCCTTCGATTCGGCTGCGGAGCTCACCGCCGGCTTGCCGCGGGAGCAGCGCAGGAAGGTGATATTCTTCCACGGCCTCGTGCGCCTGACCGCCGCGGGTTCGGGAACCGCCGCCGATGCCATCATCCGCTATGCCGGCGGCGTCAATCCGATGGCCGTGGTCGAAGGCTACAAGGCCGCGTCGGAGGAGAAACTCATCGAACTGGCGCCGGACGTCATCCTGATGATGGGCGACGGCAAGGGCGGTCCGACGGCGGACGAGGTGTTTTCCATTCCCGCATTGGCCGCCACCCCGGCTGCGAAAAACCGGGCTCTGGTGGTGCTGGACGGCGCCTACATGATCGGCTTCGGCCCGCGAACGGCCGAAGCGATAAGCAATCTCGCCCGTGCTCTTTATCCGGGCCGGCGGCCCAAGGACTGAGCGCCCGCAACGCGGCATCCCAAACTGGCCGGCTTCGCTAAAGACATTCCGGGAAGCGTCGAGCGCCTCACGCGGGAGCTTGCATCGGTCGATCGTGCCGTCGTTTCACGGCGCATTCTGTCGCGACGGCTGTAAACGCATTTTTAACCGCGTTTCCTCGCCGACCGCCATCGGCGTGGGGCCCGTCGGATTCGGCATTGACATTTTGAACAAAATAAGAACAAATTACGAACATATTAAAAACAGGAGAACGCCATGACCGATTTCGTCCAGGACGTCGTCTCGCTGGTGTGCATGAGCACATTCCTGGTTTCCATGGCCATGTGGATCGGCGCCTTGTAATTCCGCCACGCCGGGTCGTCCGCCCGTTAAGCTTTTTTTGCCGGGCCTGCGTTACGATGCCCGACCGTTGGAAGGAGGGACACACGTGTCGCCGATCGTGGTGATAGGCCTGGTGGCTTGCAATCTCGGCCTGATCTTCGTTCTCATGACCATGCCGCTGGGCACGCGGACGCTGCGGCAGAGCAAGCTGGTCAGGGCGGATCGCAACAGGCTGTGGGAGGCGCTCTGGCCGCTCGGCCGGGATGCCGCATGGTCGGGCGAGATCGTTTCCGCCACCGGCTTTCGCCGCGGCGCCAACATCGCGCTGTCCTGGGAGGGGCGGGACGGCCAGCCGATCCGGCGCAAGGTCGCCTTCGACGATGTCGTTCAGGGCCGGCATTTTTCCATGCGGATCGTCGACGACAGTTCGCTCGATCCGTCGTTCTGGAGACATTATCGCGAGACGACCGAACTGCTTTGCGAAGGCAACGCCGTGCGGGTTACCATGAGCCAGAGGGATCGCTATCGCGGCGTTGCCTTTCTTATCTTCCGCTATTTCGCCATGCGTCGCGAACTCGGCAAGCTCAAGGCCTGGGCCGAAACCGGACGTTTCCGCAAGGGCGGCCTGTTCGAGCACCCGCTCACCCAGGTCGGTTTCGCCATGCTGTCGGCCGTGATCTTCTGGCCGTTCTTCGGCCTGACGGCGGGTGGGCTGGCGCTGGCCGCGACGCTGACCTTCGTGGTGGCGCTGCACGAGCTCGGCCACATGGCGGCCTTCCGCCTGATGGGGCACCGCAAGGTGCGCATGATCTTCATTCCGCTGCTCGGCGGAATTGCCATAGGCGGGCGGCCTTACGACAGCCGCTTCGAGGTGGCCTTCGTGGCATTGATGGGCGCCGGCTTTTCGGCATTGCTGGTGCCGGTTCTGATCGCGGTCAGCACGTTCGCGGCGGCTGCCGGGCATCCGTTGGCCGCGATGTTCCTGGCTGTCTTTGCCGGATGCGCCGCGCTGTTCAACATCGCCAATCTGGTTCCGGTATGGAAGTTCGATGGAGGGCAGGTGCTGCGTCAGATATGCCCGGGGCCGTTGGTCCTGGGCCTCGCTTCGTTCTGCCTGCTATCGGCCTTCCTGGCGCTCGGCTGGCATGCCGGCTTTTCGCCGAATTTCCTCATCGCGGCGGGTGCGATCTTTGCCTGCCTCAGCCTGCTCACCATGGGAACCGGAGTTCAGCCGCGGCACGAGTTGAAGCCAATTCGCGCCTTCGACCGCCTCGCCATCGGTGCCGCGCTGTTGGCGGTGTTCGTCATCCACGGCTGCGGCGTGCTGTGGGCCTCGGCCGTTCTGCTCTGAACTCCGCTCTTCCCGTCAGCCGGCCTTGCGCAAGATGGCGGGCGCCGTGGCGGACGGGCCGAATACATCTTCGAACGCCTGCCTGAGCGCCTGGTCGAGATCGGCCATGGTGACGGGCAGGCCGAGATCGACGAGGCTGGTGACGCCGTGGTCGGTGACGCCGCAGGGCACGATGCCGCCGAAATGCGACAGGTCCGGTTCGACATTGATCGCGATGCCGTGGAAGCTGACCCAGCGCCGCAGCCGGATGCCGATGGCGGCGATCTTGTCTTCAGCGGCCGAGCCGTCGACCGTAAGAGGGCGGTCGGGCCGCACCACCCAGACGCCGACGCGGTCCTCACGCCGTTCGCCGCGCACGTTGAACGCGGCCAGCGTGGCGATGATCCACTCCTCGAGCGCGGCCACGAAGGCGCGCACGTCCTCGCGCCGCCGCTTCAGGTCCAGCATGACATAGGCGACCCGCTGACCGGGGCCATGATAGGTGTATTCGCCGCCGCGGCCGGCGGCGAAGACCGGAAAACGCTCTGGGTCGATCAGGTCACCAGCCTGGGCGGAAGTGCCGGCGGTGTAGAGCGGCGGGTGTTCGACCAGCCACACCATTTCGCCGGCCGCTCCGTCGCGGATCGCCGCGGCCCGCGTTTCCATGAAGGTCAGCGCGTCGGGATAGGGCGTCAGCCCCGGCTGGATCAGCCATTCCACCGGCGCGGAGCCGGGCAGGGGCAGGAACGACGTGGCTAGCTGGCTGCGGTCGGTCATGGCTTTCTTCTCGTTGCCCTTGATATGGAGGCAAATATACGACCCGTCCAGTCCGGCACGCCGGAGGCTCGGCATGCGGGGCGCGTCAGGAACATTTTAACGAAAGGTTGAAGCTCTTGCGCCATAGACTGGGGCATGAGCGAGAAGCGAGGCAAGTCGAGATCGGACTGGCGGGCCATAGGCCTGTGCCTGCTGCATGTCGGCGTGCTCTTCGTCCCGATCGCCCTGTCGATGCTGTTGCTGGCCGGCGTCTCGATGCACAAGATAGCAACGGACAGGATCGACCCGATCGAGACGGGTTCCGTCCGGCACAGATAAGGACGCCGTCTTCACGCGGCTTTTGCAACAACGCCAGGATTTGCCCGGGATGGGACTGGTGCGGTCGAGAAGACTCGAACTTCCACGGGTTGCCCCACAGCGACCTCAACGCTGCGCGTCTACCAATTCCGCCACGACCGCACGT
>CAZBBT010000059.1:0-17203 GCA_964490065.1 uncultured Mesorhizobium sp.
CGGTCCGTTTTCCACGCCGCAATCTATCAACACCCCCAAAGCCTCCTTCATACTTGGCCGGTGTGAATTGGAGACCGGAATGGCTGGTTGGGACAGAAAGGCGAACTGGAACCGCGATGTGCTGGAGCGCATGGTGGCGCTCATGTTCGCGCTTGCCAGCCTGGCCGATCTCGCCGCCTGCCTTCCCTGGCTTCGTCGTCAGCAGTTGCTCGGGATTCTCAGCCACGGCGAGGCCGAGGCGTGGGCCTTCGTCATGGGCCTGCCGCCCGGTGCGGCGGTTCCGCCGGATGCACCGGATTCGGCGGGCGATGCAGCGCGCCTTGCGGCAAGTTTCCGCGCGCTGGCGCTGATGCTGTGCGCCATGCTGGCGCGGGCGGCTCTGTTCGCTCTTCCGAGCGCCGTCGGCTCTCAAGCCCGCCGGCCGTCGCACGGGATTTCCGGCATCGCGGTTAGCCGTCCGGGCGGCCCGGCGCCGCCCGCGCCCGACACGTCGTAGAAGTAAGTTCGGGGGTTCGTTGCCCGACTTCTCCCCGGGTCCAGCACGGACCGGAGCGTTCCTTGACAATAGCCAGGGCGGATTTCCGCAGCGTGGCAATGAAGAAGCGTGTCCGAAAGGGATTGCTGCCGCGAAAAGCCTCGGCGGTTGAGGTTTCCCGTCGCCGTGCGTGGCCGGGAAAGCGTGCCCTCACGCCTCCTTCAGCGCCTCGATCAGCCTGCGCATATGCTCGCCGACCACATCGCATTCCTGCGGCGTCGACTGGCTCATGGCCAGTTCGATCAGCGCGGTGTGGACCTTGAGCGCCTCCGCCAGCAGCGCCTCGCCGGCCTCGGTGAGCGAGAGCCGCAAGATGCGCTTGTCCCTCTCGTCGCTTTCGCGGCGCAGCAGGCCGCGCGTTTCGAGTTGCGGCAGAAGCATCGTGATGTTCGAGCGGCCGACCAGCAGCTTGCGCGCGAGGTCGTGCTGCGACATGCCGGGGTGCCGGTGCAGGTTCATCAGCACGTCGAGCTGCGCGGGCTTCAGGTCGAGTGGCGCGAGCTTCGCGGCAAGCGTCCGTTCCAGCACGTGGCAGGCGCGCGCCACCGCCACCCAGTTGCGGAAGCGCGGATTGTCCCACGGCGCCTCGCGCTCGATTTGCTGTTGGGCCAGGTCTTGTAACTTGTTCATGATTGAACTAATATGTTCACGCTTGAACGAATTCAATGGATTGTCACTATGACACCGTTTGGTCGCAAGGTCATCCGCGCCCTGTTCGGCTTCGGCGAGCAGGTCGCGCCGTCTCTCGCCGGGCGCATCGCCTTCGAACTGTTCTGCCGCACGCCCAATGTCAACCGCCCGACCGACGGCGAGCGCCGCGCCGTCGAGCGCGCCGCCGGCTTCATGACCGAGGCGCGACACCACAGGCTGAAGACAGGCACCGGCTGCGTCGCGGTGCACGAGTTCCGGCCCGAGCCGGGCAGGGGATCGCCGGGCACCGTGCTGGTGATCCACGGCTGGCGCTCGCGCACGGAATATATGCGGTCGGTCATCGAAGGGTTTCGCGATGCGGGCTACCGGGTAGTGTCGCTCGACCTGCCGGGGCATGGCGGTTCGCTCGGCCGGCGGCTCAACCTCGTCGTCGCGCTCGAGGCGGTGCGCATGGCGGCCGACTGGTTCGGCCCGTTCGCGGCGATCGTCGGCCACTCCTTCGGCGGCGCGATTGCCACCAACGCCGCCGTCGGTTCGGTCGGCCGCTTCGCGCCGGTCGCGACCGACCGGTTGGTGCTGATCGCGGCGCCCAGTTCGATGCAGACGATCTTCGACGATTTCAGCGCCATGCTGAATGTCGGGCCGCGCTCGCAGAAGGCGATGGCGGCCATCGTGCTTCGCATCGCCGGGCGGCCTCTCTCCGAATTCGTCGGCAGCGGGCTGCTTGCCGGCGCCGACCTGCCGACGCTGGTCATCCATGCCCATGACGACAAGGAAGTGTCGGCCGGCCAAGCAGAAGACTATGCGGCCGCCGGCGACCACGTTGAACTCCGATGGGCCGACGGGCTCGGCCATCGCCGCATCCTCGCCGGCCGCGAGGTGATCGAACAGGCGGTGGATTTCGTTTCTACTCCGGCCGAAACGATGGTCCGGCCATTGCGGGCCGCCGAATAGGCTATTTCTTCTTCGCCGGCTCGACCGGCAGGCCGGCCGCCTTCCAGGCGGTGAAGCCGCCCAATATGTGCTTCACCGGCGTCAGCCCCATGTCCCGCGCCGTCTTGGTGGCGAGCGCCGAACGCCAGCCGCCAGCGCAGAAGAAGACGAAGCTCTTGCCCGAGGCGAACCAGGGCTTGTGGTAGGGGCTTTCGGGATCGATCCAGAATTCCAGCATGCCGCGCGTGCAGTGCTTCGCGCCAGGGATATTGCCTTCGCGCTCGATCTCGCGCGGGTCGCGCAGGTCGACGAAGATCGTGTCCTCGTCTTCGATCAGCGCGGCGGCCTCGTCGGGCGAAATGGCCTCGATCTCGGCATTCGCTTCGTCCAGCAGTTCGCGATAGCCCTTCTTCATCGTCGTTCTTTCCAGTGTGGAACTCGGTGCGCGATTGATGGCACATCGCGGCGGCCCCCGCCATGCCGCCGGGGCTTTCTTTTTGCCGGCGCTTAAAAAGCTGACGGCAGCCTTTCATTTTGCACAATCGTCGCGACAATGGCGCCGAAATCGCTGCGAAGGATTCTGCATATGCGCGCCAGCAGGCTGTCCCTGGTTCTGATTGCTACGGTTCTGGTCGCGTTCGCCGCCTTGACGGTCGGTCGAGCCTTCGCGCAGGACAAGGAAGGCCCCGGCCTTAGCGACGTGCTGACCGACCTGCTGCACGGTGTGGAAGGAGACAAGCCGACGGCAGGTCCCGACCGCCGCGTGCCGTTCGGTCGCGAGGAGATGCAGCTTTCCTTCGCGCCGCTGGTCAAGCAGACGGCGCCGGCCGTGGTCAACGTCTACGCGTCCCAGACCGCCAAGGTCACCTCGCCCTTCGAAGGCGATCCGTTCTTCGAGCAGTTCTTCGGCCGATCGGTGCCGCGCGCGCAGTCGTCCCTCGGTTCCGGCGTGCTGGTCGATCCTTCGGGCGTCATCGTCACCAATTTCCACGTCGTCAAGGGCGCGGACGAGGTGAAGGTCGCAACCGCCGACGGGCGGGAATTCGCTTCAAAGATTCTGCTCAAGGACGAAACGCTCGATCTCGCCGTTCTCAAAATCTCGTCCGACAAGCCGTTCCCGGTGGTGCCGATCGGCGATTCCGACGCCTTGCAGGTGGGCGACCTGGTGCTCGCCATCGGCAATCCGTTCGGCGTCGGCCAGACGACGACCAGCGGCATTGTCTCCGCGCTGGCGAGAAGCCATATCGGCGTTTCCGATTCCGGCTATTTCATCCAGACCGACGCGGCCATCAATCCGGGCAATTCCGGCGGCGCGCTCATCAACATGGCCGGGCAGTTGATCGGCATCAATACCGCGATCTACAGCCGCAGCGGTGGCTCGATCGGCATCGGCTTCGCAATCCCGTCCAACATGGTTCGCGCCTTTGCGGATGCCGCCAAGGCCGGTCGCGACTTCTTCGAGAAGCCCTATATCGGCGCCACGTTCGAACCCGTGACGCCGCAGATCGCCGAGTCGCTCGGCATGGACGGGCCGACCGGTGCGCTTGTCTCGGCCGTCGAACCCGATGGCCCGTCGGCCAAGGCGGGCCTGAAGCCGGGCGACGTGGTGCTGACCTTGAACGGCACGGCTCTCGAGGGCGTCGATGCGCTCGGCTATCGCCTGGCGACGCTCTCCATCGGCAATACGGCGTCATTCGGCATTCTCAGCAAGGGCCGGAAGCAGACGCTCGAGATCGCGCTGGAACGCGCGCCGGCAGGCGCCAACACGTCCGAGGTGCTGTTGCGCGGCCGCAGTCCCTTTGCCGGCGCCAAGGTGGCCGAGCTGTCGCCGCGGCTGGCACAGCGGCTCGGCACCCGCACCGATGAGAAAGGGGTGGCCGTCGTCGATGTCTCGCGCGATTCGCCTGCCGCCGATTTCGGTTTCCAGCCGGGCGACATCGTGCGCGAGGTCAACGGCGCGACGATCGACAGCGCCGAGAAGCTCGCCGAGGTTTCGATGCAAAATACGCGCTGGTGGCGCTTTACGGTGGAGCGCGACGGGCAGATATTGCGCCAGGTGCTGCGTTACTGAGCGTTCGCCCCTCCGGGAGGCGTTTGCGGGTTCCCGCAGCGTCGCTTACATGACGGGCACCATGGCCGATCTCTTCAATCTCGACGGACCGAAAAAGGCGCCGCCCGGCCAGCCGCTGGCCGACCGGCTGCGGCCGAAGACGCTTGCCGAAGTGGTCGGCCAGGAGCACCTGACCGGGCCCGACGGCGCATTGACCCGGCTGATCGATTCCGGCTCGCTCGGTTCGATGGTCTTCTGGGGGCCGCCGGGCACCGGCAAGACAACGGTGGCGCGGCTGCTGGCGGGCGAGACCAGCCTTGCCTTCGAGCAGATCTCGGCGATCTTCTCCGGCGTCGCCGACCTGAAGAAAGTGTTCGAAGCCGCGCGCCTGCGCCGTGCCAACGGCCGCCAGACGCTGCTGTTCGTCGACGAGATACACCGCTTCAACCGCGCCCAGCAGGATTCGTTTCTGCCTGTGATGGAGGACGGCACCGTCGTTCTGGTCGGCGCGACCACCGAAAACCCGTCCTTCGAATTGAACGCGGCGCTGCTTTCGCGCGCGCGGGTGCTGGTTTTCCATTCGCTGGGTGAGGAGAGCATAGAAAAGCTGCTGGAGCGGGCAGAGGCGGTGCAGGGCAGCGCGCTGCCGCTCGATGAGGAGGCGAGGGCGGTCCTGAAGCGCATGGCCGACGGCGACGGCCGCGCCTCGCTGACGCTTGCCGAAGAAGTCTGGCGCGCGGCCAAGCCCGGCGAGGTCTTCGATGCCGAGGGCTTGCAGCGCATCGTCCAGCGGCGCGCGCCGATCTACGACAAGGGCCAGGACGGCCACTACAATCTGATCTCGGCGCTGCACAAATCGGTGCGCGGCTCCGATCCCGACGCGGCACTCTACTATCTCTCCCGCATGTTCGACGCCGGCGAGGACCCGCTCTATCTCGGCCGGCGGCTGGTGCGCATGGCGGTGGAGGACATCGGCCTGGCCGACCCGCAGGCGCTGGTCGTCGCCAATGCCGCCAAGGATGCCTACGATTTCCTCGGCTCGCCGGAGGGCGAACTCGCCTTCGCCGAGGCCTGCGTCTATCTCGCCACCGCGCCGAAGTCGAACGCCGTCTACACCGCCTTCAAGGCGGCGAAGCGGGCGGCGAAGGAAAACGGCTCGCTGCTGCCGCCCAAGCACATCCTCAACGCGCCGACGAAGCTGATGAAGGAAGAGGACTACGGGGCAGGCTATCGCTATGACCACGACGAGCCCGACGCCTTCTCCGGCCAGGACTATTTTCCGGAGAAGATGGGCCGCCAGACCTTTTACGATCCGCCCGATCGCGGCTTCGAACGGGAAATCCGCAAGCGTCTGGATTATTGGGCGAAGCTGCGCAGGGAGCGGGGCGGCTGAGTTGCGTCGGACGGAGACGGTACAACGCTGTCGGTCGTGCGGCCGAAAGGCGATTGGCTGGCGAAACCTGACCATGTAGAACCCGCTCGAAAGCGCTTTACCGCGCGCTGGGTTTTCGGGGCAGGGCGCTCATGTACAATCTCTTGCTGGTGATGATCGGCGGCGGCATCGGCGCCGGAACCCGACATCTCGTCAACATGGGTACGATGCGGCTTCTGGGGATCAATTTTCCCTGGGGCACGATGGTCATCAACATCACCGGCTCCTTCCTCATGGGCGCCTTCATCGAACTGCTGGCGCGCCGCGTCGGGGCCTCGAACGAATTGCGCCTGTTCGTCGCCACCGGCATTCTCGGCGGCTACACCACGTTCTCGTCCTTCTCGCTTGATTTCGCGGCCCTTTGGGAGCGCGGTGCGATGCTGCCGGCGCTCGCCTATGTGCTGGTCAGCGTCGTCGGCGGCATACTTGCGCTGTTTGCCGCCTTCTGGCTGGTAAGAAGTCTGGCGTGAGGGGCTTGCCGCGGCGCGCGGGAAGCGGCAGATAGCCGGCCATGGCAGGCGTAGAACAGATCACGGTGGAAGCCGGCGAGGCGGGCATGCGGCTCGACCGCTGGTTCAAGAGCCATTATCCGGGCCTCGGCTTCGGCCATTTGCAGAAACTGCTGCGCTCCGGCCAGGTGCGCGTCGATGGCGGCCGCGCCAAGACCGAAACGCGCGTCGAGCCGGGGCAGGTGATCCGCATTCCGCCGCTCGACATCGACAGGAAGGGTGAAGGCAACCTCACCGGCCATTCGATCCGCAACCAGGGCGACGCGGACGTGCTGGCCAAGATGCTGCTGCACGAGGACGACAAGGTGTTCGTCTTCAACAAGCCGGCGGGGCTGGCGGTGCAGGGCGGTTCGGGCGTGACCCGCAATGTCGACGACATGCTGGAAGCCTGGCGCAACAGACGAGGCGAGAAGCCGCGCCTCGTCCACCGGCTCGACCGCGACACCTCCGGCGTGCTGGTCATCGCACGCACGCGGCTGGCCGCCATGAAGCTTTCCGAGGCGTTCCGCGCCCGCGAGACGAAGAAGACCTACTGGGCGTTGGTCAAGGGCGTGCCGGGCAAGCGCGAGGACAAGATCTCGACCTGGCTTGCCAAGGAGCAGACGCCGGACGGCGATCGCATGCGCGTTGTCAAGCATGGCGAAAAGGGCGCCGACCACGCCGTTTCCTATTATCGCATCGTCGAGCAGGCGGCGCGTTCGCTCGCCTGGCTGGAGATGGAGCCCTACACCGGGCGCACCCACCAGCTTCGCGTCCACGCCGCCCATATCGGCCATCCGATCATCGGCGATCCGAAATATTTCGAGGCCGACACCAACTGGGAGTTTCCCGGCGGCATCCAGAACCGGCTGCATCTGCACGCGCGCCGCATCCGCATCCCGCATCCGGGGGGCGGCCTTATCGACGTGACCGCGCCGATGCCGCCGCACATGCGCCAGAGCTGGAACCTGCTCGGCTTCGATGAGCAGAGCGCGGAGGAAGAAGCGTGACCAACGCCGCCGTCACCGCCGGCCGCCACGACGCGATCGACGCAACCGCCGCGGCGTTGATGGTGCTGCTGACGCTCTCCTGGGGGCTGAACTACGTCGCGGCCAAGATTTCCTATACCGGCTACGACCCGGTTTTCCTCTCCGTCATGCGCTCGCTCATCGGCGGCCTGTGCGTGGTCGCCTGGTGCTGGTGGCGCGGCATCGCGCTTTTCCGCTACGACGGGACGCTTGCCGCCGGCGCCGCCGTCGGCATTCTGTTCGGCGTCGAGTTCCTGTTCCTCTATATCGGCCTGGAGCACACCACGGTCGCGCGCAACACGCTGCTGGTGAACTCCATGCCGTTCTGGATGCTGCTCGGTGGCCATTTCCTGCTCGGCGAGCATATGACGGCCCGCAAGCTGTTCGGCCTGCTGCTGGCGTTTGCCGGGCTGGTGCTGGTGTTCGCCGACAAGCTCGGCGCCTACAAGGAAAACATGCTGATCGGCGACCTGCTCAGCCTTGGCGCCGGCCTGGCATGGGCGGCGACGAACATCGTCATCAAGCGCTCGAAACTCACCACCGTCGCGGCGGAGAAGCTGCTTCTCTACCAGTTGGCGGGGGCGGCCGTGGTCGGCCTGGTGGTCATGCCGTTTTCAGGCCCGCCGGTGCGCGATTTCGCACTGGTCTCGACGCTTGCGCTGCTGTTCCAGGCCATCTATGTCGTCGCCTTCACCTATGTTCTGTGGTTCTGGATGCTCGGTCGCTATCCGGCTTCCGGCCTGTCCAGCTTCGCCTTCCTCACGCCCGTCTTCGGTGTGCTGTGCGGCGGGCTTCTGCTAGGGGAACCACTTTCGCTCACGGTTTTCGTGGCGCTGGCGCTGATCGCGGCGGGGCTGGTCATTGTCAACCGGCCCGGCAGACGCCAGATAGTAGGCTGACATGCGCGATATTCTCAACGACCTCGAAGCCGGCAGGCAGCTTACCGATCCTGACCCGGTGCGCCGCGCCCAGATCCAGATGAAGACGCCGCTGCCGAAGCGGTTCTATCAATCGGTTTCCGTTGAGCCGGTCGACGAAGGCTTTGCCGTCAGGCTGGACGGCCGGCCGGTGCGCACGCCCGGCAAGGCGCTTCTGGCGCTGCCAAGCGAAGCGGCGGCAAGGCTCGTGGCCGATGAGTTCGACGCCCAGGCCGAGACGATCGACCCGGTGACCATGCCGGTGCTCAGGCTCGTCAACACGGCGATCGACGGTGTGGCGAGCGACCCCCAAGCGGTGCTGGAGGACATATTGCGCTTCGCTTCGTCGGACCTGCTCTGCTACCGCGCCGACGGGCCGCAAGGCTTGGTCGACCGCCAGAACGAGTACTGGGATGCGGTTATCGACTGGGCGCGTTCGGCGCTCGGCGCGCGCTTCAACCTTGCCGAAGGTGTCATCCATGTCGAGCAACCGCGCGAGACGATCGCGGTGCTGGGCGCGCACCTCAAGCAGCGTACCGAGCCGCTGAGGCTGGCCGCGCTGCATGTCATGACGACGCTTACCGGTTCGGCGTTGCTGGCGCTTGCTGTCGAGGCCGGCGAACTCGATCCCGAAGCGGCCTGGCTTGCTGCCCATGTCGACGAGGACTGGCAGATCGAGCACTGGGGCCAGGACGCCGAAGCGGTGGCGCGGCGTTCCCAGCGCAAGCGGGATTTTCTGGCATCCGTGGCGCTGCTGCAGGCCGTAGGGAAATAGCGAGGAGGGTCTGCGCTATCTTTCCCTGATATTCGCTATGCAATCCCCCGCTTCTTCAACGCAGCCCTGACCGCCGCATGGGGCAGGGCGGGCGTGCGGTTTCCGTCGCGCCCGACCATGTCGCTGTTGGCGATGAGCGCGTTGAGCACGGCCTCTTCCGCCGCCTGCACCGTCGCCGCATAGAAATCGTCCATACGGCCCCACGGGATGAAATCCATGTGGCTGTAGTCCCTCTCCGTCGGCTCGCCCTGCGGGAAGCGGCCGTTCAGCGCATCGCGGTTGGCGGTCGAGAAGGCAAGGAAGATGTCGCCGGAAAAATGCGAGCCGGTCGTGCCGGTGCGGCCGAGGCCGAGGGGCACGCGGCGCGCCAGCGCCTTGCACTGGCCGGGCAGCAACGGCGCATCGGTGGCGACGATGCCGATGCAGGAGCCGGCCCCGGTCGGGCCGCCGTGGAAATAGGCTTCCATCGGGTTGTCGTCGGAAAGGTCCGAGCCGACCGGCGCGCCGGCTATCGTCAGTTCGTGGCGCGAGCCGAAATTGCATTGAAGGAAGACGCCGACCGTGTAGTCGCGATGGCCGTATCCGACGACGCGCGAGGCGGTGCCCGAGCCGCCCTTGAAGGCATAGCAGTTCATGCCGGTGCCGCCGCCGACCGAGCCTTCCTCGATCGGGCCGCTCGCCGCGGCGTCGATCGCCGCCACTGCATGGGCTGGCGTGACATGCGAGCCGTTGATGTCGTTCAGATAGCCGTCCCAGGTCTCGGCGGCGACCGGCAATAACCACTGGCTGGCGAGATCCGGTTTGTTCTTCACCACCCAGTCGATGGCGCCGCGGTGGCATGGGCCGATGGCATCGAGATGCTCGCGCTGCTGGTGCTGATGGCGCTCGGCTTCACCCATATCGAGCGGCCGCTGTCCAGCCTGTTCATCACGCCACAACTGCTCGATCCCGCCACCAACGCGCTGGGCGCGGTGCCCTTCAGCGTGATCCTCGCCGCCACCGCCGTGGCGATCTTCGCCTATAACGGCTACGGCGCCGCCGCCTATTTCGGCGAGGAGACTCACGACGCCAGGCGCAACATCGGCAAGGTCGTGCTGTGGGCGCTGGTCATCACGGTGGCGGCGGAACTCATTCCGCTCACCGCCGTTCTGCTCGGCTCGCCCGACCTCGTCGCCCTGCTCGCGGCGCCGCAGAAGATCGAGTATTTCCTCGAAGCGCGCGGCGGTCACGGGCTGACCGTGCTGATCAGCCTGGCGATCGCCATTGCCATCTTCAACGCCGTGATCGCCATCGTGCTGCAGGCATCCAGGCTGCTGTTCAGTTCCGGCCGCGACCGCACCTGGTTCGGGCCGATCAACGACTGGGTCGCCTCGGTTCACGGCACCTATGCCTCGCCATGGGTCGCCACAATCGTCGTGGCGGTGCTTTCGGCCGCCGCCTGCTTCATCGATCTCAACCTGCTCCTGGTGGTCAGCGGCACGTCACTGGTGGTGATCTACGCGTTGCTGTGCGTCGCCGCGGTCGTCGGGCGCCGCAACGGCGCCACCGACGGCGGCCATTATCGCATGCCGTTCTTCCCGGTGCCGGCGATCCTCGCCTTCCTGGCGTTGATCTACGTCGCCTGGCAGAACCTACTCGACCCCGCCTTCGGCCGGCCGAGCCTGATCGCCACGCTCATCATCATGGCGATCGCAGGCGTCTATTTCCTGCTCTTCCTGTCCAGGCGGACGGACTGGAAACTGCACGGACCCGAGGAACTGGACGGTTAAGCCGGGAACGCGGCACCCCGACAGCAGCGAGAGCCCCGGCCAGGCCGGAGTTCTTTTCATTTGAACTGACACGAGGAATTGCCTGGCTGAAGGACGGGACGGCGCGTTTCGTATCGCCCCTGCCTGCGCGCTCAGTTCCGCGGCTTGCCGGCCTCGGTCTCGATCGCGGCCTGATGATACCAGGCGTCGATATCGACCTGCTTGCCCTTGAGCGCGGCGAGTTCTGCCGCGAATTTGGCCTTGTTGCTTAAAATCAAGGCAGAACGGCGCGCTGCCGTCGGGAACGCCAGAATGGTGGCGGAACGGGGTTGCGGATTATGTTGCATCGCGGCCTCCTTTCCCATCGAACGGCAAACGCGTGAACGCTTCGAACAAAATAGGCGATGCGACTCATTTAGGCAACGTGCCCGCTATAATATCATTGTTTGCCCAATAGTTAGGCAGATCGACGGACTAGCTGCATCGGGTGCAGGATAGGGCGGACTTCGCCTGCGACAAGTTGTCGTGACGTGCCTTGCTAAGAGCAACTGGCACGCCGGTTGCTTTTCCTTTGCCGGCAAGTCGGCCGCATGGAAATCACGCGGGCCGAACGCATCGGAACCCCGCCGGTTCCTTGAACATCGCGAGAGGCGTCAAGATGACCAAATACAAGCTCGAATATATCTGGCTCGACGGCTACACGCCGGTCGCCAATCTGCGCGGCAAGACGCAGGTGCGGGAATTCTCCGCCTTCCCGACGCTCGAGCAGCTTCCGCTCTGGGGTTTTGACGGCTCGTCCACCCAGCAGGCCGAGGGCCATTCGTCCGACTGCGTGCTGAAGCCGGTCGCTCTCTATCCGGACCCCGCGCGCACCAACGGCGTGCTGGTCATGTGCGAGGTCATGATGCCGGACGGCGTCACGCCGCACCCGTCGAACAGCCGCGCCACCATCCTCGACGACGACGGCGCCTGGTTCGGCTTCGAGCAGGAGTACTTCTTCTATCAAAACGGCCGTCCGCTCGGTTTTCCCGAGACCGGCTACCCGGCGCCGCAGGGCGAGTATTACACCGGCGTCGGCTACAAGAATGTCGGCGACATCGCGCGCCAGTTGACCGAGGAGCATCTCGACCAGTGCCTCGCCGCCGGCATCAACCATGAGGGCATCAACGCCGAGGTGGCCAAGGGCCAGTGGGAGTTCCAGATATTCGGCAAGGGCTCGAAAAACGCCGCCGACCAGATGTGGATCGCGCGCTACCTGCTGCTGCGCCTGACCGAAAAATACGGTGTCGATATCGAGTTCCACTGCAAGCCGCTCGGCGACACCGACTGGAACGGTTCGGGCATGCACTGCAACTTCTCGACCGAGTACATGCGCACCGTGGGCGGCAAGGCCTATTTCGAGGCGCTGATGGCGTCCTTCGAGAAGAACCTGATGGACCACATCGCCGTCTACGGCCCGGACAACGACAAGCGGCTCACCGGCAAGCACGAGACCGCTCCGTGGAACCACTTCAGCTACGGCGTGGCCGATCGCGGCGCCTCGATCCGCGTGCCGCATTCCTTCGTCAACAACGACTACAAGGGCTATCTCGAGGATCGCCGCCCGAACAGCCAGGGCGACCCCTACCGCATCGCCGGCCAGATCCTGAAGACGATCGCGGAAGTGCCGGTCGAGGGCGCGAAGAAGGCGGCAGCGTAAGGCTACGCTTCTTTCTCAGGCAACGTTCAGCCCGGCGGGAAACCGCCGGGCTTTTTTCTGCACGCGGCAACGCCGCACGGCGGAATCGATTCCGGATATCTCGCCGAGGAGCGTCTGGATGTCCGCTCCGTCCGCGAGCCTTCGATTTCACCCCTGGCCGAGACCGTTCTCCTTTTCGGGAGCCATGCTTCAGATTTGGCTGCCCAGCACCTTCTGGCGCCGCGGCGCCGGGAAGAAGGAGCGGAAGCTGTCCGCCCGGGCCGGCCGACCGACGTGAAAACCCTGGGCCTGGTCGATGTCGAGTTTCCGCAGCAGCTCCATCTGCTCCTCGCTCTCCACCCCTTCGACCAGAATTTTCGGACCGCGGTTCCGCAGCAGCCCGACGATGTCCTGGAACATGGCCCGTCCTCGGGGCGTGACGCAGTCGTGCAGGAAGGAACGGTCGACCTTCACCATGTCGAAATCGATCAGCCGCAACCAGGACAGGCCGGCGAAGCCGGTGCCGAAATCGTCGAGCCAGATTTTTATGCCGAGCAGCTTCAGGTCGCTGATACAGCGCAGCACGTCGGAGTGCATTTCCATTTCCAGCCCTTCGGTGATCTCGAAGGCCAGGCGGCTGCCCGTCACACCGGCTTCGCCCAGGGCGGCGGCCACCGAGGCGGCGAAGCCCGGCGCCTTGAGCTGGACCGGGGAAACGTTGACGCTGATCGTGCGGATGTGTTCATCGGACATGAGTTCGTGGCAGGCCGTCCTGATCGCCCAGCGGCCGAGTTCCAAAACCGCCCCCGTCCGCTCCGCCACCGGGATGAACAGGCTGGGCGGCACCGCCGTTCCGTCCAGCATGCTCAGCCGCATCAACGCCTCCAGCGCCACGACCTGGCCGGAGCGCACGTCGAGGATGGGCTGGAACACGAGCGAAACGAGATCGCGCTCGACGGCCACTTTCAGCAGGGCTGCGATGTTTTCGCTCTCGTCGCTGCTTTGCGGATCGTTCGGATCGAAAAGGCGCGCGCAGTTGCGGCCATTGGCCTTGGCCAGGTACAGAGCCCTGTCCGCCTCGTGGATGATCTTCTCCAGCTTCGTGCCGGCCTGGTCGCGCGTGAAGGCCGCGCCGACACTGACCGTCACCACCTGGGTGCCGTCCCGGCGCTCGTTATGGGTGATCTCCAGCGCCTCGACCGTGCCGCGGATTTCCTCCGAGAGCCCGGCGACGTCCTCAAGCGTCTTCAACGGGGACAGGACGATGAATTCCTCGCCGCCGTAACGGCCGATCGACGCGTTGCGCCTCTCCACGAGCCGGCGCAGGCCGTCGGCAACCAGCGTCAGGCAGCGGTCGCCCTCCTGGTGGCCGTAGTGGTCGTTGAAACGCTTGAAGAAATCGACGTCGATGAGCAGCACCGCGAACGTGTTGCCGTGAAGCTGCCAGGCGCTCCAGAGGTCCCGCAGCCGTTCATCGACGGCGCGGCGGTTTTCCAGTCCGGTCAGCGGATCGGTCCGCGATAGCCTCAGCAGCGCCTTGCCCCGCTCGGTGGCTTCCCTGTGCTGGTTCCGGGCCTCGAGCGCGTTCAGGAAGACGTTGTAGCGTTCCCGGTTCAGTTTCCAGTTTATGTAGGACGTGAATACGAAGCACGATATGTAAAAAGCGCCGAAAACCAGCTTGTAGTTCGAGCTGGAGGGCACCCAGTAGTTCACCGTGTATAATATGAGCAATATGACCAGAGACGTCACGACGGAAAATCTGAACCGGAACGTGAAGAAGAGGTTGGCGCTCATCATGAATATGGTTCCGAAAACCATATAGTATGCGACGCTTTCATGATTGGCGCTGGCGGCTGTCGGGAGCAGCCAGCCTATATAGCCGAGAATGATCGCGCCGGCGCAGGTCGCGTCCAGCCATTCGGTTCGAGCGTCGAAGCGGAGCAGGGCTTCCAACGTGACAAGCGCGGTCACGCCGACCGCGAGACGTGCCGAGATGGTGTAGAACGCGACATCCGGGACCAGCAGGATGTCGGCGAAAGCAAACAGCAGGTAGACGACGACCGCGATGTAGAGCCCCGGCCGGGCTGCCGATCTGCGCGCGGCCTGGGACTCTTCATGGAAGAGCCTGCGCAGTTCGGTTGCCTCGGGCAGTTCCTGCGCCTCGATCGCAGGTTCCACGGGCGCAAGATCGCCCAATGCCGATATCGCGTAGTCGCTCATCGCCGAGAGACCTCTCAAGAGGGGCTTTTGCAGCCCGTCTGTTGCTTCCGCCCTCAACGCAGAACAACTCCAACGTGCGACGGCGATTGCGGCGCCTCGCAAACAATGCGGCCCTGGACAACAAGGTTGGGTTAATCGCCCACGGAATTCGGCACGCAATGCCCCGATGCGACCAAAGACAGTTAACCGGGCGTCAACGACGTAAGTAGAATGCTGCGCAACTTGGCAGTTCGGTCCGCTTCGCGCTATTAGCGAACTGTTAACCATGGGGGATCTGGTGAGTTGAGTACCGTTCTTGACGGAAAGAGCCTGATTACGGCCGAAACGATCGCCGCCAATCTTGGAAGAAGGCTCGACGATCGAAGCGAAGCGTTCGAGACGGCCCGCGCCGAGCTCGCGCTCATCCTCCACACCGCCCAGCAGCAGATCAGCCTGCAAAAAGCGCCGGCGGAAATCATTCGTCCGCTGATGGCGCGTCTCGAAGCGATGCGCCTGCGGCTCGATGCCGATGTCTGGAGGGCGCTTGCGCCCATCATCCAGAATCATCCGGTCCTCGACTATTTTCTCGAAGACCCGCTGACGCGGTGGTCGTTCGAAAAGCCGCGTGGCTATTCCGGCGACGCCGAGCTGCTGGACTATATCTATTGCGACCCGCATGTCGCCGACAGCGTCGCAGGCGCTTCCGAACTCGGCAGGGAACTCTACGCCTATACCCAGAACGTGCCCTCCTGCGTGGCGGCGCGGGAGAGACGCGACCTGCTCGCCCGCTATGTCGACGAGATCGCCGCCAAACATGAAGGCGAGGCCGAGGTTCTGGCGATTGCCGCCGGCCATTTGCGGGAGGCGAACCGTTCCGTCGCGTTGCGCGAAGGGCGCCTGAAGCGCTGGGTCGCGCTCGACCAGGACCCTCTGAGCGTCGGCCTGATCGCGCGCGACTTCGCCGGCACCGCGGTGGAGACGATCGACGGTTCCGTGCGGACCCTGCTGGCGAGAAGCCACAAGCTCGGCAAGTTCGACTTCATCTATGCGTCGGGCCTCTACGACTACCTTCAGGACAAGGTGGCGGTGAAGCTCACCAGGACGTGCCTGCAGATGTTGAAGCCGAAGGGAACCTTCCTGTTCGCGAACTATGCCGAAGGCAATCCGGACGCCGGTTACCGCGAAACGTTCATGAATTGGGTGCTGCTGCTGCGTTCCGAGGCCGAGATGTGGAACATCATCAATGCCAGCGTCGACCGCAACAGCGTCAAGGCCGAGGTGTTCTTCGGAGAAAACCGCAACGTGTTGTACGCGGTGATCGAAAAGCGCGACTGAGGTGACGGAAGCGCGGCATGGCGCCGCGACTGAAGGCCCGGCGGCAACGCCGGGCTTTTTGCATGCGCGGGGTCGGCGCGGGCGCGGCAAAGACGCCCAGGCTTTGGACTTTCGATCGGGATTTTCGGCTCGTGCGATCGGGGTTCATGACGTGTCGGGATGTGCCAGCACGAAGACGGCGAGCCGGTGGGTGCGCATCAGGATTTCATGAACCTCATGCGCCGACCGGCGGGACCGGACGGCGATTGAAGTGCATAGCAAACATGCTATATTCTTTGGCGTGATGGGGCGTTCGATGTGAAGGGCTGGGTCGTCGAAACACTGGGCACCGTGGTCGATGACGAGATTGCGGCAATGCCGGGCGATATGCAGGCAGGGATTCCTGCGACTATCCGAACGGATCGAAGCAGTCGGTCTCGAACGGTTGCGAGCGCCGCACGTCAAGCACCTGAGAGGCAAGCTGTGGGAGATGCGCTTCTCCGGACGAGGAGGAATAGGGAGAACGATCTACATCACGGCCATTGGACGGCGTGTCGTGGTGGTCCACGCTTTCGTGAAGAAATCGCAGCAGACGCCGAAAGCCGCTTTGCAACTGGCGGAGAAGCGTGCGAAGGAGATCGATCGATGACCAGCCTTGCGAAGCTGAAGCAGCGCCTGGTGACTTCCCCCGAGGTAAAGGCGGAATATGAGCGGCTCGACCCCATCTATGCGTTGATCGGTGCAATGGTGGCGGCCCGGCATGCGACCGGCCTGACGCAACAACAGATTGCGGCGAGGATGGGGACGACCCAATCGGTCGTCGCTCGGCTCGAGAACGCGCATCATATGCCCAGCCTCGATCTGGTCACGCGCTATGCCGCCGCGTTGGGGCGAAGGGTGGAATTCGATCTAGTCGCGGCGGAGTAGAGCGCTCCGATAAAGCAAAATTCCAAGAGGCCATCGCGAGAACTGCATTCGCGAGATGATGTAGGTTGCTTGGCAGGGAAACCCCGGCGTTTCCGCCGGGGTCTTTTCGTCACACAAGGAAACCGGCGTAAGCGCCGATCCTCACACCGAATAGTACATGTCGTACTCGACCGGGTGCGGGGTCATTTCGAAGCGCATCACCTCGGCCATCTTCAGTTCGATGAAGGAATCGATCTGGTCGTCGTCGAACACGCCGCCGGCCTTGAGGAAGGCGCGGTCCTTGTCGAGGTTCTGCAGCGCCTCGCGCAGCGAGCCGGACACGGTCGGGATTTTCTTCAGTTCCTTGGGCGGCAGGTCGTAGAGGTCCTTGTCCATCGGCTGGCCGGGATGGATACGGTTCTTGATGCCGTCGAGGCCGGCCATCAGGAGTGCCGAGAAGCCGAGATAGGGGTTCGCGCCCGGATCGGGGAAGCGCACTTCCAGCCGCTTCGACTTCGGCGAAGGAGGCGGTCGGCTATCTCGTGGTGT
>CAZBBT010000060.1:0-16438 GCA_964490065.1 uncultured Mesorhizobium sp.
TGAAGGACTTCGCCGCCGTCATCAACCCGCCGCACGCGACGATCCTGGCGGTCGGCGCCGGCGAGCAGCGGGCGGTGGTGAAGGACGGCGAGGTCAAGGTCGCGACGGTGATGTCGGTGACCTTGTCGACCGATCATCGCGCGGTCGACGGCGCGCTTGGTGCCGAACTGCTTGCCGCCTTCAGAAAACTCATCGAAAACCCGATGGCGATGCTCGTCTAGGTGCGGCCGCCTGTCTCTTGCCGAAAGCGAGCGGTTGGACCATTCTCATGGAGACAACGGCGCGCCGGACGCGCCACGGAGGATTAGATGCCCGGACCCGGCCCTTCCGATATGAGAAATCTCATCACCAAAGTGATGGGCGCCTCGCCGGCCGACATCAGGCTGATGGCGCAGCGGCTGCACGATCATGCCTTCGAGCAGCGCCTGTCGCCGGAAGCGACGAAGGAATTCGTCCGCCAGCTTGGCTATGAAAGCCTCGACGCCTTCTGCGCCGATATCGGCTTGCCGGCGCACATCGCCGAGCGCTGGGGCCGCTTCGGCGTTTCGGGCGAAATGCGGCAGGTGTTCTCGCTGCTCGTAGCCCAGCGCCGCCGCATGGCCGACGCCATCGCGGAATTCGAGGCGATGACCCATGTCGGGATCGACGATTTCCTGCGCGAGCGCGGTCTGATCTGAAGCCGGACTAATCTTCGACCAATGCGGCCGCCGTCTCGCTGTCCGTGATCAGCACGTTCGCCTGTACGGCCTTCAGCGCGGCAAGGATCGGCCCGACCTTCTGTGGTCCGCCGGCAGCCAGCACCACGTTCGGCACCGCGCTCACAACGTCGAGGCCGATTGCCATGACCCGGTCGTTGATTTCGTGATCGACCAACCGACCCGCGGCATCGACGAAGTAGCATAGCATGTTGGCCACCGCGCCCTTGCCTGCCAGCGCCCGCATGGCATCCGGCGGCACGATGCCGTAGCGGAAAACCGTCGCTGTCGGCGACATTTCCCCGACCGTCAGTAGGGCGATGTCGGCCGCCGCGGCGCGGTCGCGCACGTCCTTCAGTTCCGGCTGCTGCCACAGCAGGTCACGCAGCGCCGGATCGTTCACCATCACCGGCGCGGTGATCTGGTAGCTGTCGACGCCGAATGTGTCGGCCACCTTGGCGGCGACGATCGACGGATTGATCCATTGCGAATGCGGCAGGCTGCCGACCAGCGCCACCACGGACGCGTCCTTCAGCGTATGTCGGGCCAGGAAGCCGAGACTGGCGTGCAGTGTGGCGCCGCCGCCGATGGCGAGCGTCATGCCGTCCTTCATCGCCTCGCCGAGATAGAGCGCAACCGCATGGCCGATGGCTTTCTCGAGATGGTTCTCACCCGAAGGCGTCGGCACCACCACCGCGGCGTCAAGTCCCCAGCGCTTCTCCAGTCCACGCTCCAGTTCGACCTGCCGTGCGGTCTGCGCGTTTATCGTGGTGACGACCACGCCATCGGCCGTGCAGGCAGCCAGCGTTCGCATGACCTTGACGCGGTTGACGCCGAGCTTCTCGGCGATCTGCTCCTGGGTCAGCCCCTCGACATAGTAGAGCCACGCCGTCTTGACAGCGATGTCCGAAGACACCAGGGCCACGTGCCGGGCTTTGCCGCCTTTCCCCTCCAGCATGACCCCTCCTTCGCGCCCTCCAGGGGACGATTCCGTCCGCCGGAAGCCGGTTGCGCATTTTCTCGATCGAAACCATCATAGATATGTTCATTTGTATTTGACAACAGACAAATGAACATATCTTATTGTCCGAGGCGATTGTCATCCACGGGTAACATGCGCCGTGCAGGGAGGAGCAGGGCGGGGCCGGCAAGCATCGGCTCCGTCATGCGCAAAACAGGAGGTCTCATGAAGACGCTAATCACCAGGGCGCTGGCGGGCCAGCTCATGCTCGCCGCGACATTGTTTGCCGGCGCGGCCAGCGCTGGCACGCTGACCCTTTACACATCGCAGCCGGAGGCTGATGCGGCCAAGACCGTCGACGCCTTCAAGAAGGCCTATCCCGATGTCGAAGTGAACATCTATCGTTCCGGCACGTCCGATATCCTGACCAAGATGGCGGCCGAGTTCGCCGCCGGCGCGCCGCAGGCCGACGTGCTGCTCATCGCCGACGCCGTCTCGATGGAGCTTCTGAAGAAGGATGACCGGCTGATGGCCTATCCGGAGGCCAAGCTGGATGGTATCGATCCGAGCGCCTACGACAAGGACAAGACCTATTTCGGCTCGAAGCTGATCACGTCGGGCATCGCCTACAACACCGCTGCCGCGCAGAAGCCGCAGCATTGGGCCGATCTCGCCACGCCGGAATACAAGGACGGGCTGGTGATGCCGAGCCCGCTCTATTCGGGCGCCGCCGCCTATATGCTGTCGGGCTTCGCCGGCGACTCCAACTATGGCTGGGATTTCTACCAGAAGCTCAAGGACAACAACACCATTGCCGTGCGTGGCAACGGCGCAGTGCTGAAATCGGTCGCCAGCGGCGAGAAGCCCTACGGCGTCCTGGTCGACTTCATGGCCATGAATGCCAAGAAGAAGGGCTCACCCGTCGAGTTCGTCTTCCCGTCGGAAGGCGTGCCCGCGGTAACCGAGCCGGTCGCCATCATGAAGACCACCAAGAATGCCGAAGACGCCAAGCATTTCGTCGACTTCATCCTTTCGGATGAAGGCCAGAAGCTGGCTTTGTCCATGGGCTACCTGCCGGCCAAGGCTTCCGTCGGCCGGCCGGACTGGATGCCTGAAGGCGTGGACGTCAAGATCATGCCGTTCGACACCAAGGCGATCGTCGAGCGCACCGAGGCCGACAAGAAGAAGTTCTCCGAACTCTTCGGCGGCTGAGGTTCTTGGGCGTCATGACACCGATGCGGCCTGCGCCGAACATTATGCGAGCGTCGCAAGCCGCATTTCCTTGCTTCGCCGGTCGTGCATGGCCGCCTCGAACTCGTAGCAGGTTCTAGCGATGGCATCATTGACCAGGGAAAGTCGGGGCCAGGAAATGGTCCTGACCGCAGCGGTGGCTGTCGCCGTTCTGTTGCTGTCCATCCTGCCGATGCTGCGGCTGATCCGGGAGATCGTGTTCCCGGGCGGCACGCTCTCGACGGCAGCGATCGATGCCGGCCTTGCCAGTCCGGCAACCTGGGTCGCCACCTGGCACACCGTCGTCGTCGGGGTGGGCGGCACGCTGCTCGCGGTCATCCTCGGAACGCTGATCGCACTGGTGGTCACGCTGACCGACATGCGCGGGCGCGGTCCCTTCGTCCTCTTCTACGTCATGCCGCTGATGATCGCGCCACAGGTCACGGCGCTGGCCTGGCTGCAACTCTTCGGCCCGGCCAGCCCGTTCCTCAAGATGATCGGCCTGGCGCCGCCGCTCGGCACCCGCAATCCGCTCTATTCCACCGGCGGCATCATTTTGCTGCTCGGCATCCAGTACGGCCCGCTGGTTTTTCTGCTGGTGCGCGCGGGCTTGCGCAAACTGCCGCGCGAGCTGGTCGAGGCCGCACGTGCCGGCGGCGCCGACTGGTTCACGGTGCTCAGGACGGTGATCCTGCCGCTGATGACGCCGGCGATCGTCGCGGCCGCGGCACTCGCCTTCGTCTCCTGCGTCGGCAATTTCGGCATTCCGGCCTTTCTCGGCATTCCGGCCAATTATCTCGTTCTGCCGACGCTGATCTATCAGCGGCTGGCCGGCGCCGGACCGGCCGTGCTCGGCGAAACCGCCTTCCTGTCGGTGCTGATCGGCGTCATCGCCATGGCCGGTATCGTCACGCAGGAGGTGATGAGCCGTCGGCGCGACTACCGCATCTCATCGACCTCGCTGCCGGCGGAGCCTTACGAACTGGGCCGCTGGCGTCCACTGGTCCAGGGCGCGCTCTGGCTGCTGATCGTGATGATCCTGGTGCTGCCGCTGTTCGGTCTATTGCTGACCTCGCTGGTGCCAGGCTACGGCATACCGCTGACGGCGGCCACTGCGACGCTCGACAATTACCGCTTCGTGCTGTTCGAGCACGCCGCGGCCGGCCGCGCCTTCTTCAACAGCTTCTGCCTGTCGGTCGCCGCCGCCGTCTTCGCCGTGCTCGTCGCCATCCCCATCGGCTACCTCCTCGCCTGGGGGCAGCAGAAATGGCTGAGGCTCGTCAATCTGTCGATCGAGCTGCCTTACGCGCTGCCGGGCGTGGTGCTGGCGATCGCCTCGCTGCTGCTGTTCCTGAAGCCGATCCCCTTCACCGGCATCCAGATCTACAACACGGTCTGGATCATCCTCTACGCCTATCTCGCGCGCTTCCTGGTGCTGGCGCTGAGGCCCACGGTCAGCGGTTATCATCAGGTCGACCGCGCGCTGGAAGAGGCGGCACAGGTGGCCGGAGCCGGCTTGTTTACCCGGCTAAGGACCATTGTCTTTCCGCTGGTGGCGCCGGCCGCGATGGCCGGCGGACTTCTGATCTTCATGACGGCGCTGTCCGAACTGACGGTGTCGGCGCTGCTCTGGTCGTCCGGTTCCGAGACGATCGGCGTCGTCATGTTCTCCTTCGAGCAGGGCGGCGATTCCAACTATGCGGCGGCGATGTCGGCGATCATGGTCGCAGCCACCTTCGTACTGATGCTCGTCGCCAATCTGTTTGCTTCCTATCTTCCCAGCGGAGTTCTGCCATGGCGGGATTGAGCCTTGCCGGAGTGACCAAATCCTTCGGCGATTTCGACGCCGTCAAGAATGTCTCGATCGATGTGAAGGACGGCGAGTTCCTGGCCGTGCTTGGCCCGTCCGGCTGCGGCAAGACCACTCTGTTGAGATTGGTCGCCGGCTTCGAGAAACTCAGCGATGGTGCAATTCGTATCGGTTCCGAAACGGTTTCCTCGGCCGATCTTAACATTCCGCCGGAGCGGCGGCGTGTCGGCATCGTGTTCCAGAATTACGCGCTGTGGCCGCATATGACGGTGGCCCAGAACATCGGCTATTCGCTCAAGGTGGCGAAGGTCGACCGCGCCACGGCGAAGAAGCGCATCGACGACGCGCTCGCTTTGGTCGACCTGGAGGGAATGGGCGATCGGCGTCCGGCTAATCTTTCCGGTGGCCAGCGCCAGCGCGTCGCGCTCGCCCGTTGCCTCGTCGCCGCCCCTTCGCTGGTGCTGTTCGACGAGCCGCTCGCCAATCTCGACGTGCATCTGCGCGCCGCGATGGAGGACGAGTTCGCCGCTTTCCACGAGCGCACCGGCACCACCATCGTCTACATAACCCACGACCAGGCCGAGGCGATGGCGCTGGCAGACCGTATCGCGGTGATGGACAGGGGACGCCTGGCGCAGCTCGCCACGCCGCGCGAGCTTTACAGCGAGCCGGCCAACGCCATGGTCGCGTCCTTCATCGCGCAGGGCATGGTCGTTCCGGCCAAGGTGCTTGGCGCGGAAGAAGGCGGCCATTGCAAGGTGAAGGCCCTGGGGCAAGAGGTGGTCGTGCGCTGTCGGCCGGGAGAAAAACCGCGCGACAAGGCAGCCATTTGCGTTCGCGGTTCCGATCTCGCCGCCGCCCGGCCCAACGAGCCGGGCATTGACGGAACGGTCAGGCGCGCCGTCTACAAGGGCGGCGCCGCCCGTATCGAATTTGTGCCGACGACTGCACCAGACACCGCCCTGCATTTCGAGCAGCGCGATCCCAATTCCTTCGAGCCTGGAGCCGCCACGCGGCTGCGTATCGTCTCCGGCTGGCTCATTCCGGCGGAAAGCCCCGCGTGATCATGCAGGTGGATCTCCTCGGCGGTTTCGGCGAGAAGGGCCGCACCTCGCTCGCCGTGCGGCGCCCGTCGGGCCGCGTGCTGTTCGATCTCGGCATCAAGGTGGGTGCTTCGGGCGCGGAGTATTACCCTGCGCTTAATGGTCCGGTTGACGATATGGAGGCGGTGCTGATCTCGCATGCGCATGAAGACCATGTCGGCGCGCTGTCGTGGCTGCTGGCGAAGGGTTTTCGCGGCCGCATCCTGATGACGGCGGAAACGAAGGCCGAGGCGCCGGCGACGCTGGCCGGCTATGCCGATCCGGCCGATCTCGCCCGGTATCCGTTTCCCGCCGACGCGATCGAGCTGTTCGAGCCGGGCGAAACCTTGCGGATAGACGGCCTGGAGATCGTCACCGGCCGCTCGGGTCATGTCGTCGGTGGCGTGTGGTTCGCCGTCGACGATGGCAGCCGCAAGCTCGTCTACTGCGCCGACGTGGTGCCGGAAAGCACGGTCTTCGTCATGGACCCCATGCCGGCCTGCGACCTGATGGTCTTCGACGCGTCCTACGGTGCCGATCCCGTGTCTGGTGCCGAGCGTGCGGCGGCAATTGCCGGCTGGATCGCCGACCATCCGCAGGGCTGCCTCTTGCCGACGCCGCTCTCCGGCCGGTCGCTGGAACTGATGGCCGCCCTTGCCGTACCCTTCGCCATCCATGCCGCCATGCGTCCCGCCCTCGAGGCCCAGATCGAGGCGGGCGCCGCTCTGCTGCCGGGCATCGCCGATACCCTCCTTCGGCGCCTTGCGGCGGCGAGCGACTGGCGTGACGGCGACCCGCTTCCGTCCTGCCCGCTGCTGTGCGACGACGGCATGGGCAAGGCCGGACCGTCGGCGCGATTGCTGCCGCTGGCGGATGCCAACAATTATCCCATCCTGCTCTCGGGCCATCTGCCGGCCGGCTCCCCGGGCGAACGGCTCCATGCCGCCGGTCGGGCTGACTGGATCAGGATGCCGACCCATCCGACCCTGGCAGGAAATGTCGTCATCTGGGAAAAGGCCGGCCGTCCCGTCGCGATCGGCCATTCCTGTCCGCCGGCCGATCTCGATGCGCTCAAGCCGCACATTCCGGCATTGCGTGCCGAGTGCCGCACCGGCGACAGCGTTACGGTGCCTTGAAGGGGAAAGAATGCGAATCCTGATTTCCAACGACGACGGCATCGAAGCGCCGGGCATCGCCCGCCTGGCTCAAGCGGCGGGACATCTCAGCGACGATGTCTGGATCGTCGCGCCGGAGGTCAAGCACACCGCTGCCGGCCCGTCCCTGACCATGGCGAAACCCGTCACCATGCGAAAGCTGGGCGATCGCCGCTATTCCTGTTCGGGCCGCCCGGCCGACTGCGTGGTGGCTGCCTTCTCCTGGCTGTTCAAGGATGGCAAGCAGCCCGACCTCGTTCTGGCCGGCGTCAATGACGGCCGCAACGTCGCGGAAGACCTCGCCTATTCCGGCACGCTGGGCATCGCCCGCGAGGCGTCCTTCTGGGGCGCGCCGGCGATCGGTTTCTCGCGCGTGAAGAACCCCGTCTTTTCCGCTTCGGACGACGAGTGGCTGGCCGGACTGATCGGCAATCTGTGGGAACGGCGCGGCGATTGGGTTGCGGAGGGCCATTGGCTGAGCGTCAACCTGCCGTCGGCGCTGCCGGCCGAAATCCGCCAGCCGCAAATCGGCCGTGACAAGATCGCCCGCATTGCCGAGGTGACGGAGCAGGATGGCGACCGCACGGTTCTCGTCTTTCCGCGCGGCCGCGTCCACGCCACCAGGCCCGGCGACGAGAACGACGCGATCGATTCCGGCTTTGCCACCGTCAACCGGCTGAACTGGTTCGGCCAGACACGGCTGGACGACGGTTTTGTCGAGGCGCTGCGGTTGCCAGGTAGCTGAGCCGCAACGGGCCGGCTTAGAAGCCGAGTTCCTTCAGCCGCGTGGAAACCTCGCCCCAGCTAGCGCAGCTTGCCACCGCGCCATGCTTCATCAGCCTCTCCGCATGTCCGGCGTAGCTGTGGCCGCCGCCGGTGTAGCCCAGCGCCGTCATGCCGGCCGCCACCGCGCCCTCGACGCCGAACGGCGAATCCTCGATGACGACGCAATCGGCGGGATCGACCCGCATCCTTTCCGCGGCGTAGAGAAAAATGTCCGGCGCCGGCTTGCCGCGCTTGACCATCGAGGAGGAGAAGATCGCCTCGCCGAAATGGCGCGCCAGCCTGGTCACGTCGAGGCTGTGGTGGATGCGCTCGACCGAAGACGATGAAGCGACGCAGCGCGCCGTCGTCAGCCTCTCCAGGAAGGCCGCGATTCCCGGAGTGGGCGTCAGTTCCTCGCTGAACAGCGCCTTGGTTTCGGTCCACAGGTCCCCGTGCAGATGGTCGGGGAAATGATGCCCGGTCAGTTTCTGGATCTTCACGATGATATCGGCCTGCTTCATGCCGATGCACTGGGCGATGATGTCCGGCCCGACGCCGCTCATGCCGTGCCGGTCGTAGACGCGTTCATACGCCTTGGCGGCCAGCGGTTCGCTGTCCACCAGAACGCCGTCGCAGTCGAAGATGATCAGTTGCGCCAAGTCGCGCTCCACTTGTCCGGTTGGGTGAACATCGCTATCGCCAACGGCGCGAACGCTCAATGGCTCGCGATGCCGCGGCTGTCGCCGGCGTCGAGCGCGTCGCGCATCGCCTGCCTGGCGCGCGCGCTGTCGGGCAGTATCCAGTTGGGCTCGGCGCCGAGGAAGCGGTCGAGGAAGGCCACCGCGCTGGACGGCATTTCGGTGGCGTTCTCACGGTAGGACCACCAGGTGCGCAGATCGTCGGCGCAGGCATCGACGGCAGGCGCGGCGCCGAATTCCTGCTCGTGGATCGCGGCGATCGCCGACACGCAGTAGTTCGTGTAAAGGAAACCCTCCGGCCAGAAATGAACGATCTCGGCCATCCTGCTGTCGGCGGCAGGGGCGGGGCGCGGCGGCGCGACAGCCTTCGCCGGGGCCTGCCGGATCAACTCGCGCAGCACCAGCCCGGCCGCGAAAACGATGAAATCGGCACGGTCGACCGCCGCGAATCGCCGCTCGGCCTCCACCGTCTCGATCCAGTCGAGAAACGCCTTGGTGAGCTTGGTGTCGTCGATCTCGAAGCGCAGCCCGTAGGCCGATGCGACGGCCCTCGCATTGGCGCGGAAGGTTGCGCGGAACCAGCGCAACCGCCTCAACTGATGGCCGAGATCGGGCATCAGCGCCAGTTCGTTCTTGAAGCTCAGGTCCATCGGCGGAGTCCTCGGTCCCCGTCTATCATACGCCAAACCAACGCAAAACGGCCGACTTCGTACACTTCCTGTGGATCGCCGCCGTCACCGCTTCGCCGGAAAAATCATACATATTGACTTCACGGAAAACAAATGTTCTCTAACTTCCGCTTGACGGCTGTTGCGTCGGGAAGCCGCGAGCAGCCCGGGGAGGAGGACCCTGATGGCGATTTGGCAATGGGGATTGCTGCTTCTGGCGATCGTCTGGGCGCTGCAGGCGCTCGGCGTATGGCTGCAGATGCGCCATTATTCGGATGTCTTCAAGGGTATCACCGAGCGTTACAAGGACGGCTTCGTCGGTGCCGGCAATTCGAGGGGCCGCCTGCGCAAGGGCACCATTGCCCTGATCGTGGTGACGCCCGACCTGGTCGTCCGGCGGCTGCTCGTCATGAGCGGTCGTTCGGTATTCACCAAATTCAAGAGACTAGAGCAATTCGAGGGCGTCGCCCTTGATCGGATCCGGTCCGATCCCGCCATCATGGGGGAGAAGGAACCCGGCGTGGCCGAGGCCGTGAAGCGGGCGATCGAGCAGATCGACCGCAGCCGGTCGGAGCCCGGGAGGCAGCCGGGCTTGTCCGGCTTGAGCGCGGCCAGCGCGTAGGGCAGGCCGTCCGCCGGCTGGGAAACGGCGGTGCGGCACGAGGAGGAAAAATGTCGATAATCTCATTGTTGGCGCAGCATGCCGACATGGCCGTCCAGCACCTGCACGTGGCAGGTGCGATGGCTTCGGATGCTGTATCGCACGGTCACCAGGCGGCACAGCACGCCGGCGACCATTACGTGATCCTTGCCCAGGCGGACAGCGGGCCGATCACAGTCGACGAATTCAGGGAGAAGCTGAAGGAGGTTCCAAAGGAGGAGCAACTCGGCTGGCTGACCGCCGCGGGCAAATATTTCATCGGCATCTTCCAGAAGGGCGGCGAGGTTTTCGCCGGTTTCGTCACCGGCATCATCCCGACGCTGGTCGTGTTGATGACCGCCTTCTACGCCGTCACCGAACTGGTCGGCGAGGAGCGAGTGCATGGCGTGGCGCGCGGCGCCGGGCGGTGGGCGCTCACCCGCTACACCGTGCTGCCGGTGCTGTCGGTCTTCTTCCTCACCAACCCGATGGCCTATACCTTCGGTTCCTTCCTCGAGGAGAAGCACAAGCCTGCCTTCTATGACTCGGCGGTCTCTTACGTGCATCCGCCGCTCGGCCTCTTCCCGCACATCAATCCCGGCGAATATTTCGTCTGGGGCGGCGTGCTGGTGGCGCTGCTGGAACTCGAGAAGAAGGGCGCGGTCGCTTCCGGCTATCACATCCGGGTCGCCATCTGGTACGCCATCGTCGGCCTGATCGTCATCCTGCTCAAGGGCATGCTCACCGAGCGCATCACCGCCTTCATGGCGCGCCGCCAGGGCGTCGAGTTGTAAGGGGGAGGACGGATCATGGCCAACTACAAGGCAGTCAAGATATCCAGGGGCTCCAGCGGATGGGGCGGCCCGCTCGTCATCCAGCCGACCGACCAGCGCAACAAGGTCGTGTCGGTGACTGGCGGCGGCATCCATCCGGTCGCGGCCCTCATCGCCGAGATGACCGGGGCCGAAGCCGTCGACGGCTTCAAGGCGCCGCCGATCGAAAGCGAGATGGCGGTGGTGGTGGTCGATTGCGGCGGCACCGCCCGCTGCGGCGTCTATCCGCGCAAGCGCATCCCGACCGTCAATCTGACGCCGGTCGGACAGGCAGGGCCGCTGGCCCAGTTCATCACCGAGGACATCTACGTCTCGGGCGTCAAGCCGGCCAACATCACCATGGCGGACGGCTCAGAGCCGGCAACCGCCGCCGGCGGGGCGGCGGCGACCAGCACGAAGCCGACGGACTCCCCGGCGGTCAGGGCTGCCGCGGCGGCCCCTGCATCGGAGGGCGGTTTCGTCGGGCTGATCAGTACGATCGGCCGCGTCATGGGCCGCGTCGTCGGCATCTTCTTCAACGCGGGCCGCCGCACCATCGACCAGGTGGTGCGCAACGTGCTGCCGTTCATGGCCTTCGTGACCATGTTGATCGGCCTGATCCTCTACACCGGCATCGGCGACATCCTTGCCCAGCCGATGGGGCCGCTGGCCAACAACATCGTCGGCCTGATCGTCATCTCGGCCATCTGCGGCCTGCCGTTCCTGTCGCCGATCCTGGGACCCGGCGCGGTCATCGCCCAGGTGATCGGCGTCGCCATCATCGGCCCGCAGATCGCCAACGGCACCATCGCACCGGCGATGGCGCTGCCGGCCCTGTTCGCCTACAACACCCAGGTCGGTTGCGACTTCGTGCCTGTCGGCCTGGCGCTCGGCGAAGCAAAACCCAAGACCATCGAGATCGGCGTGCCGGCGGTGCTCATCAGCCGCCAGATCATGGGGCCGGTCTCGGTGCTGATCGCCTGGGTGTTCAGCTTGCTGGTTCTGTAACGAGAAGAAGGAGGTTCGCCACATCATGGTTCTGTTGGAAACGCGGGTGACCGCAATCGGACCCGAAGTGGCGGACCTTGCCGAAGGCGGCGTCGTCATCCTGTTCGAGGACGGCGCGCCGCCGGAGCTCGCCGAGGTTTCGGTGCTCCACAAGGCCGTGCAGGAACCCAGCGTCGACGCGCCGCCACCCGGCGCGTCGATCGCCATCGGGCCGGTCTCGGCGCGCGTCACGGCTGTCGGCGCGACGGCCTGGGCCAAGGTTCGGGAAATCGGCCATGTCGTCATCTCCTTCAACGGCGCCGCCGAAGCCGAGCGGCCCGGCGAGATCTGCGCCACCGAGGTCGATGGGGAAACGCTGGTCGGCGCGTTGAAGCCCGGTGCGACCATCACCGTCGTTGCGTGACCGCCGGCACGACCGGGAATAGCTGTTAGGATCAGGCTTATGGAACGCTCGACGATCGTCAGAGTGCATGAAGGATTGCACGCCCGTCCGGCGACCCGTTTCGTCCGGCTCGCCAAGAGCTTCGAGTCGGACGTCGAAATCGTCAAGGCCGGCAAGGCGGTCAGCGCCAAGAGCCCGGTCAAGCTGATGCTGCTGGCGGTGAAGGAGAACGACGAGGTCACGGTGCGAGCAGACGGTGCCGACGCCATCGAGGCGGTCGAGGCGCTGATTCTCTATCTGGAGAATCCGCGTGCGGGGTCGGACGAGGACGAAGTGCCCGCGGCTGACGCCCCGGCTGAAGGTCGACCACCGGAGCCTCAGGACAAGGCGCCGCAAGCAGGCCAGGCCATGCGTGGCGAACTCCGCGGCATCGCCGCCAGCGAGGGCGTCCACCTCGGTCCGACCTTCGCCCACTTCCCGCCCGAGATCCGCCCCGGCACGCGAAAACTTTCCGGCGACGAGATCGAGGCCGAGATCGGCCGGCTGCGCCAGGCGGTCGCCGCCGTGCAGGCGCGCATGGACGCAGCCCTCGCGGACCAGACGCTGGCCGCCGGCGACCGCGGCATCGTCGCCGCCTTGCGCGACATCGCCGGCGACGAGACCCTTCTGGGGCAGGCCGAAGCCGCTGTGCGCGACGGGGTGGATGCCGTCTCCTCGGTCATCGCCGCGGCGGAAAAGACCGCGGCCGAGTTCGGCGACGTCGAGGATGCCTATCTGAACGCCCGTGCCGAAGATTTGCGCGCCGTCGGTCGCCAGATCTGCCTTGCCCTGCTCGGCGAGAACGACGTCGATCTCGCCACGATTCCGCAAGGCGCCGTGCTGGTCGCCGAGGATATCGGTGCCTGGGACCTTTCGCGCGCGCCGCTCAAGCGGTTGGGCGGCATTGTTTGCGGCAGGGGCGGCGCCACCTCGCACATCGCCATCATCGCCCGCTCGCATGGCATCCCCGCCGTGCTCGGCATCGGCGACCGGATCGGCGACCTTGAGGATACGCGCGAGATCGCGCTGGATGGGGATTCCGGGCGCGTGTTTGGCGATCCAGATGCTGATACGCGCACGGAATTCCTCGGCCGCGTGAAGACCGCAGCCCGCGAGCGCAAGGCGTTGGGCGCCTTCGTGGATTTCGTCCCGAAGCGGCGGGACGGCGCCGTGATCGAAATCGCCGCCAATCTCGGCTCGCTGGAGGAGATCGATGCCGCCAAGGCGGCCGGTGCTATGGGTGTCGGCCTGTTTCGCACCGAGCTTCTGTTCATGCGCCATATGCACCTGCCGTCCGAGGACATGCAGACCGAGACCTATGCGGCACTGGCGAAGGCCTTCGCGCCGCAGCCGGTGATCGTGCGCACGCTCGACATAGGCGGCGACAAGCCGGTGGCCGGCATCGACTTTCCGGACGAGGAAAATCCGTTCCTCGGCTGGCGCGGTATCCGCATGTGCCTGGACCGGCCCGATGTCTTCAAGCCGCAACTCAGGGCGCTGCTGCGGGCGGCCGTGCACGGCAACGTAAAGGTGATGCTGCCGATGGTGTCGGATGTCGCCGAGGTACGGCGCGCGAAGACGCTGATCGACGAATGTGCTGCCGAACTCGATCTCGACGGCACGCCTTATGCGCGTTTCGATCTCGGCGTCATGATCGAAACGCCGGCGGCGGTGTTGATCGCGCCCGCGCTGGCGAAGGAAGTCGCCTTCTTCTCCATCGGTACCAACGACCTCACGCAATACGTCATGGCCGCCGACCGGCTGAACCCGACGGTGGCTTCGCTCAACGATGTCACCAACCCGGCGGTGATGGTTGCGGTCGAGATGACGGCAAAGGCAGGCATGGCCGCCGGGATCATGGTCGGCATGTGCGGCGAGGCAGCCGGCCGGCCCGATCTCATCCCACGCTTCATCGAGATGGGCTTGACCGAACTGTCGATGAGCCCGGCCTCGATCCCGCGCGCCAAGAAAGTGATCGCCGATCTGGCCGGCGGCGCGGGCTGACGCTCAGGCCGGTCCGATCAGGGCAGATGCGCGAGCAGCGTCGCGAACAGCGCGGTGAGATCGCCTTGTGCGTCCTTGCCGTCCAGGGCGGCGTGAATCCGTTCCATGCGGGCATCCACCGCCAGCATGGCGATTTCCAGGAGGTCGGCTTCGGGCGGCTTTCCCGCCTCCATCGTCGCAAGCCCGCAGGCCAGCGCCACCGGCGCCAGGCAGGCGATGGCCGTATTGCGACCGGGGCCTGTGACGGTGTTCGACGACGCATCGAAGCGCAGCGGCTGATGCCGGAGCAGTTCGATCAGCAGCGCGGCGGACAATGCCGCGACCAGCGCCGTGCGATCGGTCCAGCTCGTCGCCCGCGCAAGGTCGGCCAGAGGCTCGGCCTGCTCTTTCGCGAAGGTTGCGTGCAGGGCGGCGAAGCTCGTTTCGCTGACCCGCGCGCCGTCCAGGTGGCGCGCCGCCAGCACGGCCTTCGTCAGCGCATAGAGATCGCGCCGGAAGGCGCGTTCGCCGGCGATCGGGTCTTTTGCCGGAAAATAGACGTCGAAGGGCTTTGCCGTCGCAGAATTCGCGCGGCTGACGAGCCGTCGCGGGGCCAGCGTCTCCGCCATCGTCATCACGTCGTCGAAGGCGCTGACGGCGTGGCCGAGCAGCCCCTCGATCTCGCTGAACGGAAACGGCGGACGGGCTTGCGGCGCCGTCGGAGTCATGTCGTGGCGACGCCGGCGGATCTGCTGTCGCGCCTCGCGCAGCCGATCCTTCAAATTGACGCGGACCTCTTCGGAGATTTCGCGGAGCATTCTGGGCGCCTCGGTGTTCGTATCGCTTGCCCGCTACGGGCCGGGCAACGACATGGATACATTGTTTCCATGGCCGTTTTCGGGTCAATAGGAGATATTGCCTGTCCGCCTGGAATCGTCGAGGCTGACCGGACCTATCGGGGAGGGGATTGCCTTGGCAAGGAAGCCGCTGCCGGATCGATCGACCCGGAACGCCGGCAAGCACGCAACCGAGATCGCGCAGCCGGCAAACGAGAGCAAGGCCGACAGGCTGCGCGTGCGCGCCGCCTGGATGTATTTCATCGAGCAGATGACGCAGAACGAGATCGCCGACGTGCTGGGCGTCGGCCGCGTCACCGTGGTCAGGATGCTGGCGGAAGCGCGGGCCCGCAACGAGGTGAAGATCGCCATCGAGAGTGAGCTTGTCGAGATCGTCCGGCTGGAGCGGGCGCTGGAGCGGATATTCGGTCTTCAGCAAGCTTTCGTCGCGCCGCTGTCCCAGCCCGACGCCGACCCGATACCCGGCATCGCCGCCAGGACCGGCGCCTACCTTGCCGAAGCCATGCGTCCCGAAATGCGCGTCGGCGTCGGCTGGGGGCGGACGCTGTTCGCCACCTTGCCCTTCCTGGGTGCTCGCACGCTTTCCGGCTTCAAGGTCATCTCGCTGCTCGGCGGCGTCGGCGTCGCGCGCCGCTTCAACCCGGCCGAGTTCGCCTGGCGTTTCGCCCAGGCCTTCCAGGGCGACGGCTATCTCATCCCGACGCCGGCCGTGGTCGACAGCGTCGCCACCAAAAAGGCACTGGTCGAGCGCTGCGGCCTGCAGGAGATCTTCCGCCTCGCCGACGATCTCGACGCGGTGCTCGTCTCGATCGGCGGCATCGCCTCGGCCACCACCTTCTATCGCGGCGGCTTCCTGAGCGAGGCCGACCGCGAGACGCTGGTGGCGCGCGGCGCCGTGGGCGATCTCCTGTTCCATTTCTTCGATCGCAACGGCGAACTCGTCGATCACCCCGTCAACGAGTTGGTGATGTCGGTCGAGGTCGACCGGCTGCGCCGGGCGCCGCTGCGCATCCTGACCTCCGGCGGGGCGGAGAAGACCGAAGCGCTGCTCGGCGCGATGAAGCTGATCGCGCCGACGGTGCTGATTACCGACGAGGAAAGCGCCCGCCGCATGCTGGCAGCGGCGGGCGGCGATGCGGAAGCTCAGTCGCCGTAGCCGATGATGCCCTTGGTCTCGAGGAAATCGTGGATCGCCCAGTCGGCATATTCGCGGCCGTTGCCGGACTGCTTGTAGCCGCCGAACGGCGCGAACGTATCCCACTCCGGATAGTTGATCGACACCTGGCCGGCGCGCATGCGCGCCGCGACCTTGCGGGCGTGGGCGATGTCTTCCGATTGCACATAGGCCGCGAGCCCGTAGACCGTGTCGTTCGCGATCTCGACCGCTTGGTCCTCGTCGTCGTAGGAGATGATCGACAGCACCGGTCCGAAGATCTCCTCGCGCTCGATCGCCATGCCGGGCCGCACATGCCCGAACACCGTCGGCCGCACATAGTAGCCGCGGTTGAGATGCTCCGGCCGCCCGGGGCCGCCGGTCACCAGCGTGGCGCCTTCGTCGATGCCCGCCTCGATCAGCCGCTGGATCTTGTCGAACTGCAACTGGCTGACCACCGGGCCGAGCTGCGTGTCCTCGTTGCGCGGATCGCCGACCTTG
>CAZBBT010000061.1:0-15930 GCA_964490065.1 uncultured Mesorhizobium sp.
ATAATGGTGGTGTTGCGGCCGGTGTTGCCGCCGCCGAGCCAGCCCTTCTCCAGCACCGCGACATTGGTGATGCCGTGCTCCTTGGCGAGATAGTAGGCCGTCGCCAGTCCATGCCCGCCGGCGCCGACGATGATGACGTCGTATTCCTGTTTCGGCTCGGGCGAGCGCCATTGCTCTTCCCAGCCCTTGTGGCCGCGCATGGCCTCGCGGGCGATGGCGAATACCGAATATTTCTTCACGTTCAGGCCTCGTGATGGCTTCCGGCGCGACGTGTATCACTATCGAAACGGCCCTGTCATCCTTGCGCTGTTTGCGACCAAGGCTGCCGCTTTGATTGCGCGGATGACGATCCGGTCGGCGATCCTGCTCGACCGGTTTCGGGTGGCCGGCCCCTTTCGTCTTTGCGAACAACCGGCATCTCTCTTCATGGAAAGGAAAGAAGATGCCCACACTTCAAGGACAGCCCGCGCTGGCAAACCGCGCACTTGCCAACCCCGCACTTGCCAACAAGGTCGCCATCGTCACCGGCGCATCCTCCGGCATCGGCCGCGCCACCGCCCGGCTTTTCGCAGCCGAAGGCGCCAGGGTGATCGTCGCCGCGCGCCGTCAGGCCGAACTCGACGCTCTGGTGGACGAGGTCGCCAAGGAAGGTGGCCAGGCGATCGCGCTCGCCGGCGATGTCGGTGACGAGGCCTATGCCGAGGCGCTGGTTTCCCTCGCCGGCGACCGCTATGGCCGCCTCGACATCGCCGTCAACAATGCCGGCGTGGTCGGCCCCATGGGACCGGTGCCTGAGATGGCGCGCGAGGCCTGGCAAGGCGTCATCGAAACCAATCTGACCAGCGCCTTTCTTGCCGCCAAGCACCAGATTCCGCTGATGCTGGAAAGCGGTGGCGGTTCATTGATCTTCACGTCCAGTTTTGTCGGGGTTACCGCAGGCATGCCGGGCATGGCCGCCTATGCCGCCGCGAAGGCGGGACTCATCGGCCTGACGCAGGTGCTCGCCGTCGAATACGGGCGGCAGGGCCTGCGGGTGAACGCCCTGCTGCCGGGAGGCACCGACACGCCCGCCGCCACCTTCAAGACGGCACAGCAGCGCGCTTTCGTGGAGGGGCTTCATGCCTTGAAGAGGGTTGCCGAGCCGCGGGAAATCGCCGCATCGGCGCTCTTTCTGGCGTCACCGGCATCAAGCTTCGTGACAGGCACGGCCATGCTGGCGGACGGCGGCGTTTCGATCAACCGGACCTGACCCTTCGCAAAGGCAAGTTCCTGCAATCGTCGCCTGTGGGAATCGGCCTTCGGCCCCTTCGCACATTGCGATTGCCGGTGCTACACAGGCCGCGGACCAGGGATGCGGCATGAAGGTTGAAATCGATATGGGCGCGGCCGGGCCGGGCAAGCCCGCCGCGCTCGATCTTGAGGAATTGCTGGCCACACGCCTGCTCGTGCAGGGCAATTCCGGCTCGGGCAAATCCCACCTTCTGCGCCGTCTGCTGGAGCAGAGCGCGCCCTGGGTGCAGCAATGCGTGATCGACCCGGAAGGCGATTTCGTCACATTGGGCGAGAAATTCGGCCATGTGGTGGTAGACGCACAGCGCACCGAAGCGGAACTGACGCGCATTGCCGGCCGTATCCGCCAGCATCGCGTCTCGGTGGTGCTCAATCTCGAAGGGCTGGACGTCGAGCAGCAGATGCGCGCGGCCGCCGCGTTTCTCGGCGGCCTGTTCGACGCCGAGCGCGACCATTGGTATCCGATGCTGGTGGTGGTGGACGAGGCGCAGCTTTTCGCGCCGGCCGCCGCCGGTGAAGTGGCCGACGAAGCGCGAAAAGTCTCGCTCGGCGCCATGACCAACCTGATGTGCCGCGGCCGCAAGCGCGGCCTTGCCGGCGTCATCGCCACGCAGCGGCTGGCCAAGCTGGCCAAGAACGTCGCGGCGGAAGCCTCCAACTTCCTGATGGGCCGCACCTTCCTCGACATCGACATGGCACGCGCGGCCGACCTGCTTGGCATGGACCGAAGGCAGGCGGAAATGTTCCGCGACCTGGCACGCGGCCATTTCGTGGCGCTCGGCCCTGCCCTGTCGCGCCGGCCGCTGCCGGTCACCATCGGCCCGGTGGAGACCCAGGCACGCTCCTCCAGCCCGAAGCTGATGCCGCTGCCGGAGACGCCCGAGGACGCGCGCGAGTTGATCTTCACCGCCGGGCCGGACGAGGAGATGCTCAGGCCGGTGCGCCGGCCACCGCCGCCTTCGACGACCTCGACTGCCGACCTACTCGCCCAACTCTCGCGGCCGAAACCGGTCCTCGAACCGGCGCCAGAGCCGGTCTTCGCCATCATCGACGAGGCCGAGCGCGAGACCGGCATCGACACGGTGCTGCGCGAAATCCTCGAGGACCCGGAGGCCGGATTCCGCACCGACGCCGTGCTCTACCAGGATTTCCTGGTGCGCTGCCGGATTCGGCGTGTGCCGGGCGAGCCGTTGCAGTTGTCGGCTTTCCGCCGCCGACTGGCCGTGGCGCGCGCAGGCGTCGACGCCCGCACGGCCGAGGGCGATGGCTGGGCCAAGGCGCTTGAACTGTCGGAAAGCCTTCCCGACGACCTGCAAGGCGTGTTCCTGCTGGTCGCCCGTGCCGCCGTGTCGGGAGCGCCGGGACCGTCCAACGCCGAACTCGCCCGCGCCTACGGCACCCATTCGGAGCGCCGCGCCCAGCGCCTGCTCGGCTATTTCGAGGAACGCGGCCTGCTGGTCGTGCGCACGGACTTTCACGGCCAGCGTATCCTGGCCTTCCCCGACCTCGGCTGCGAGACGGCGCCCGGCGATCCGAACGCTCCGGCCGGCACCAATCACCGCGACGCGGCGGAATAGTGCCAGCGGCGGCTCTAGCTCGCCGGATCGTACCCGAATTCGCGCAGTTCCTGCGAACAACGGCAGGCGACCGCGATCTTCTCCGCCCAGTGCACGGCATCCTCGCGTGTCGGCAACTCCAGCACCGTGAATCCGCCCTTGAGCCGGCTCCCCGGATAGATCTCGGTGGACACCGACCCGTCGCGGGAGACCAGCACGGGATCGACCTTTTCGTTGATCCCTCCGCCGAACACGTAGACGCCGGCTGCCTTCGCCTCCTCGATCACCGCATGAGCATCGGCGGAGACGATCGGGAACTCTTCCTCCGTGAGCACCATGGCTTCGCTCGGAAAGGAGATGAGATACTTGGTCATCTTGAATGATGCAACGAAGATCCGACGGCGGCAAGTCGTGAAGATTTTTGCGGGTTCCCGTCGCCGCATGAATGTTTGCGATTCGATCGTAAGCGGAAATTCAAACGAATAGGTGGCCGCCCTTGCCTGACCTGTGGACAAGGCGTCCTGATTCTGCTAATGCGCAGCCCAATTCGTGGCGGTTGCCGCCGCGGAGGCAATTGGCGTTCGCTCTTTGCCTAACGATCTCAAACCGGAAACACAGGATCGCCCGTGCAGGTACTCGTCCGCGACAACAATGTTGACCAGGCGCTCCGCGCGCTCAAGAAGAAGATGCAGCGCGAAGGTATCTTCCGCGAAATGAAGATGCGCGGACACTACGAGAAGCCGTCGGAAAAGCGCGCCCGCGAGAAGGCCGAGGCCGTGCGCCGCGCCCGCAAGCTGGCGCGCAAGCGCGCCCAGCGCGAAGGTCTGCTGCCGTCGACGCCGCGTCCGGCCCCTGCCGCCGGCGCTGCGCGCGCGCCGCGCTGATCCGGCCCATTTTTCGTCCTTTTCGAAAGATAAAGGTGGCGCGATGCGCAATCGCCGCCACCTTTTTATTTGACGTTAGGGTCTGTCGAGATTCGCGCCATCGCGTGAATGTCGACAGGCGTTTAGAACAGGAGGCGGACCGGCTGGAGGGGCCGGCCATCGCGAGACAAGGTGAGGACAAGGCAGCGATGACCCTTTCGACCGGTGAGTGCCGCACGGCATGGCGCAAACTCGTTCTGGCGGGCGCTGCTTTCTCGGCGCTGGCGATCGCCGGCTGCCAGACCGGTCCGGTCGGCGAACTGGCGAGCATCGACAAGGCGCAGGGATCGACCGAAAACATCGCCTCGCTCTCGGCCGTCGTCAGCCGCGATCCGCGCAATCCCGAAGCCTACAACGTACGCGGCTCCGCCTATGGCCGCGGCGGCCAGTACCAGGAGGCGCTGCAGGATTTCAACAAGGCGATCGAGCTCAATCCGAGCTTCTATCAGGCCTATTCGAACCGCGCGCTGATCCAGCGCTTCCTCGGCAACCAGCAGGCCGCGCTGGCGGACTACAACCGCGCGCTGCAGATCAATTCCAACTACGACGCCGCCTATATCGGCCGCGGCAACCTCTACCGCAAAAGCGGCCAGACGCAGCTCGCCTTCAACGATTTCCAGAAGGCGATCCAGCTCGACACCACCGACGCGCGCGCCTACCACAATCGCGGCCTGATCTATCAGCAGCAGGGCCAGCACAAATTCGCGATCGAGGATTTCTCCACCGCCATCTCGCTGGCGCCGCATGCCTCGGAGCCCTACAACGGTCGCGGCCTGTCCTATCTGGCCACCGGCGACGAGCAGAACGCCTTCTCCGATTTCAACATGGCCATCAAGCTCGACTCCAAGAACGCCGAGGCCTGGGCCAACCAGGCGCTGGTCTACGAACGCCGCGGCGAGAAGCAGCGTGCGGCCAAGTCCTACCGCGAGGCGATCCATCTCAATCCGAACTACCAGCCGGCCAAGGACGGACTGGCGCGGGTGAGCTGAGGCCGCCGGCAACGCTCCGTCCTCCTCGGAACAACCGGCACACTGGTCGTCCCGGCCGACTGCATTTTCTCCCGATGTTGTGTTGGCATCTGCCGACGGCAGCCTTCATGGCGCCAAAATTCGGTCGGAACGCTCCGCTGCGCTGCCTCGTTATAGGGGCTGAATTGCAGAAAGGATTTCCCAATGCTGAAGAAACTCGCGCTCGTAGCCGGCCTCGTCACGCTCGCTTTCGCCATTCCCGCACAGGCACGGGTCCAACTCGGCGTGCTGCACTGCTCCATCGACGGCGGTCAGGGCTACGTCATCACCTCGAACAAGAGCCTCGAT
Organism: uncultured Mesorhizobium sp.; assembly: GCA_964490065.1. Classification (GTDB taxonomy): domain Bacteria; phylum Pseudomonadota; class Alphaproteobacteria; order Rhizobiales; family Rhizobiaceae; genus Mesorhizobium. Next base: position 5,086 of record CAZBBT010000061.1, read on the forward strand.
TGCACCTACCGCTCCTCGCATGACGGCAGCCGGGAACACTACACCGGTGTCGTCACCAAGCTCGGCGTCGATGTCGGCCAGACCAACCAGGGCGAACTGGTGTGGGCGGTGTTCGGTCCGTCGCGCGACTATACCGACGGTGCGCTGGCCGGCACCTATTACGGCGTCAACGCCGAAGCCAGCGTCGTCACGGGCGGCGGCCTCAACGTGCTCGTCGGCGGTTTCCAGAACTCGATCAACCTCCAGCCGCTGAGCGCGCAGGCGCAGACCGGCTTGAACCTGGCGGTCGCAGTCGCCTCGATCGACCTGATCCAGTCGCTGAAATAACCACCTGCCTGTCGCCGGCGGGGCGCCCCTGCTCCGCCGGATACCTTCCCTCCCATTGCAATGACGGCCTCCGAAGGGAAATGGCCCTCTTCGGATCGGCTGAATGGTAAGAAAACCGCTTGAGCTCAACCGCACTTGAGGTTCTACCAAGCCTCCGGCGGCACGCGAATCGCGGGCGACGCCGTGAGGATAAGCTGCTTGGCGGAGGCGGTCGTGGTTGAGGAAAGCATAGAGCGGACGGACTGGCGCGCCCTGTGGGCGAGCGGCGATCTCGCCCGTTTCACCTTCGTCAGTCTCGGCATTCTGCTCCACGCCACCAACGAGACCATGGTGGCGACGATCATGCCGGCCATGGTCGGCGAACTCTCGGGCGTCCAGCTCGTCGGCTGGTCGCTGGCAATCTACGAACTCGGCGCCATCGTCGCCGGTGCGGCCGCCGGTCGGCTGGTGAGCTACGTCGCCCTGCGCACCAACATGATGCTCGCCGCGCTACTCTATGCCCTCGGCGCGCTGGTATGCGCCACGGCGCCGTCCATGCCGCTGTTCCTCGCCGGGCGGCTGGTGGAAGGGCTGGGCGGCGGCGCGCTGGTCTCGCTCGCCTTCGTCTCGGTCGAGCGGCTGTTTCCGCGTTCCATCTGGCCGCAGCTCTTCGGCATCATGTCGGCGATCTGGGGCGTCGCCGCTTTCAGCGGCCCGATGCTGGGCGCGCTGATGAGCGAATACCTGTCCTGGCGTTGGGCATTCGGTGTGTTCGTCGCCGGCGGCGCCGTCATGGCACTGGCAAGCTCCGTCGTCTTGAACACCCCGCAAGCACGAAGCGCCGCAGCGCGAAACGCACCGCCCTTCCCATACGCCGCGCTCGCCTGCCTGGCGATGGGCGTGGTGCTGATCGCCGCGGCCGGCATCGATATCGCGCCGCTGCGCTCCTCCATCCTGCTCCTCGCCGGTCTCGCCGGACTGGCGCTATTCTTCCGGATCGACGCCGGCAGACCGCGCTCGCGGCTGTTTCCGGCGCGGCCGTTTTCCTGGAGCACACCGGTCGGCTGCGGCATGACCATGGTGGCAGCCTTCTCGATCGCGACCTGCACCTTCGGCCTCTACGGCCCGCTGCTGCTCACCAGCCTGCACGGCGTGCCGATCCTGACTACCGGCTACATCATCGCCGCGGAATCGATCTCCTGGTCGGTGCTGTCGATTCTGGTTGCCGGCGCATCGCCGCGGCGGGAGCCTGCCATCATCGTCGGCGGAGCCGCCATGATCGCGGCAGGCGCTGCCGGGTTCGCCTGGACCGTGCCGCTGGGCTCGATCCCGCTGATCGTGTTGTGCGCGCTGCTGCAAGGCGGCGGCTTCGGTCTCGCCTGGCCTTTCGTGACACGCGTGATCGTCGCCTCCGCGCCCGCCGAAGAACAGACCATCGCCTCGGCGGCGGTGCCGACCATGCAGCGCATCGGCTACGCGGTGGGCGCAGCCCTTGCCGGCATCGTCGCCAATGCCGGCGGCTTTGCCGACGGGCTCAACCGCGAAGCGGCGGCGGAAGTGGCACGCTGGCTCTTCCTCGCCTTCGTGCCGCTCGGGGTTTTGGGATTGGTCGCCGCGATCCGCATAGCGGCGGAACCGCTGCGGGCCGAAGCGGCAGCCGAATGAATTTCCCGGCCGCCCGCGGGTGAGGACGACTACGTCTGGTTGACTTCCATGACGGCGATGTTGGTCAGCTTGTTGTTCGCCGCCTTTTCCTGATCGAGGATTTCGCTCAGCAGCGTATGCGCCTCATGGTGGCCGAGCACCTTCGCCCATTCCCGGAGCGAGCCGTAGCGCGCGATCTCGTAGTGCTCCACCGCCTGGCAGGCGGCCAGCAGCCCGGCGTCTCGCGCCGTGCCCTCGCTCTCCTCCATCAGCCCGTCTGCTTCCTTGACAAGGCCTTCGATGGCATCGCACTTTTCGCCCTTGGCTTTTTTGCCAAGGCTGGCAAAGACCTTGTCCAGCTTGTCGATCTGACCCTTGGTTTCCTTCAGATGCGCCTCGAGCGCATGCTTGAGCTTGGCATCCTTGACGCTCTTCGCGACCTTGGGCAGCGCCTTGGTGATGGCGTTTTCGGCGTAGTAGATGTCTTGCAGCGTATGATCGAAAATATCGGCAAGCGTCTTCATGGTCGTCCTCCTCGCCGGAAGTGGCGGGAAGGAACGGCCCAGCATGCGTCCGGTTCCGGTCAGATGGAAATGGTCTTCAGTTTTTCGGCGATCAGCGCCGCGAGCCTAGCCGCGACCTCGTCCTTGGACATTTCCGGCCATTCCTCAACGCCGCTTTTCGAGACGATCCGTACGCGATTGCGTTCTCCGCCCATGACGCCTCCGGGACCGACACCGCTGTCATGCGACACGTCGTTGGCGACGATGAAGTCGGCGCCCTTCTTCTTCAGCTTCGCCTCGGCGTTCTTCGAAACATCCTGCGTCTCGGCGGCAAAGCCGACCACTAAATGAGGGCGCTTGGCATGATGGCCGATCCCGGCGAGAATGTCGGGGTTCTCGACCATCTGCAGCGCCGGCGCACTTTCGCCCGCCACCTTCTTGATCTTCTCGCCGGCGGAATTGGCGGTGCGCCAGTCCGCCACCGCCGCCACGAAGACCGCTGCATCGGCCGGCAAGAATCCCTCAACGGCCGCCTGCATCTCGCGCGCCGTTTCGACATGCGTCGTCTTCACGCCCGCCGGATCGGCAATCGCCACCGGCCCCGAGACGAGGTGCACGTCTGCGCCAAGCTTCGCCAGGGCTGCCGCAATCGCATGGCCCTGCTTGCCGGAGGAACGGTTGGCGATGTAACGCACCGGGTCGATCGGCTCGTGCGTCGGCCCCGACGTGATGACGATCTTCCTGCCCTTGAGCGGCTTCGGCCGCTCGTCGAGCAAGGCCTCGATCGCGGCAATGATCTCTAGCGGTTCGGCCATACGGCCTTCACCGGCTTCGCCACTCTCGGCCATCTCGCCCTTGCCCGGACCGACGAAGTGCACGCCGTCCCTCGCCAGCGTGGCGCGGTTGCGGCGCGTGGCCGGATGCGCCCACATCTTCGGGTTCATCGCCGGCGCCATCAGCACTGGCCTGTCCGTAGCAAGCAGTACGGCGGAGGCAAGGTCGTTCGCCAGCCCGTTGGCAAGCTTGGCCATCAGGTCTGCGGTTGCCGGCGCCACGACGATCAGATCGGCTTCGCGCGCCAGTCTGACATGACCCACATCCTGTTCGTCCTGCCGGTCGAACAGGTCGGTGAAGACATGGTCCGCCGCCAACGCACCGACCGAGAGCGGCGTGACGAATTCCTGCGCCGCCGCCGTCATCACTGGGCGCACGGACGCGCCCCGCTCACGCAGCCGGCGGATCAGGTCGAGCGCCTTGTAGGCAGCGATGCCGCCGCCAATGATCAGCAGGATGCGCTTGGCCGATAAGGTCATGTCGCGCCGCCCACTTCCGTCGGACTGGAATCGTTGCGAACACTTTCGACAATGACGAGCCGCGCATATTCCTCGACCGAAAAGCCGAGGCTTTCCGCGATCCGCGTCAGCGCCTCCAGTGTCTCGTCTTCAATCTCGATAACCAGGTCGTCATTCATCGAACCGCGGGCCGTCAGTACGCTTGTGGCTGCGCTGTAGATCATCATCAAATCAGCTTCCACGCAATCCACGCAAGCGCCACCGCGATCACCCACAACGCCCAGCGGCCAGAGCGGCTATGGCGCGCCTCGGCCTTGCCGATCGCTTCCGCCGTCGCGGCATCGAAGCGCAGTCCATGCTCGGCCATGGCGTCCAGCTCGCGCGACAGCCGTTCGGCGCGAGCTGCTATCTCCGGCCCCTGTCGCGCCAGCGATACCAACGCGCCGACACCGTCGCGGGCGTCCGCCAACATGCCGCGCGGCCCGAGATTGTCGCGAATCCAGTCGCCGACCACCGGCTCGGAGGTCTTCCACATGTTGAAGGCGGGATCGAGCGTGCGCGCGACGCCCTCGACCACCACCATGGTCTTCTGCAGCAGGATGAGTTCCGGCCGCGTCTGCATGTCGAACAGTTCGGTCACCTCGAACAGCAGCGTCAAAAGCCGCGCCATGGAGATCGTCTCGGCCGGCTGGCCATGGATCGGCTCGCCGATAGCGCGGATCGCCTGGGCGAAGGCGGTGACATCGTGCTTCGCCGGCACGTAGCCAGCCTCGAAATGCACCTCGGCGACACGCAGATAGTCGCGCGTGATGAAGCCGTAGAGGATCTCGGCGAGGAAGCGACGCTCCTTCTTGCCCAGCCGCCCGACAATGCCGAGATCGACCGCGACAATGGTGCCGTCGGCTTCCACGAACAGGTTTCCCGGATGCATGTCGGCATGGAAGAAACCGTCGCGCAGCGTGTGGCGCAAGAAGGACTGGATCAGATTGGCCGCGATCGTCTTCAGGTCGTGGCCGGCTGCCGCCAGCCCGGCGACATCGTTCATCTTGACGCCGTCGACCCACTCCATGGTGAGCACGTCACGGCCGGTCCGCTCCCAGTCGACCGAAGGCACGCGGAAACCGGGATCGTCCTTCGTATTCTCGCCGAGTTCGGAGAGAGCGGCGCCCTCGAGCCGCAAATCCATCTCCACCTTGGTGGTCTGCGCCAGCGTCTCGGTCACCTCGACTGGACGAAGCCGGCGCGACGAGAGGATGTATTTCTCCTGCAGGCGGGCGGCGAGGAAAAAGCTTTCGAGGTCGTGCTGGAAGCGGCGGCGCACGCCGGGCCGGATCACCTTTACGGCGACCTTCACCGGCGCGTCTTCACGCAGCACCTCGGCCGGATGCACCTGTGCGATCGAGGCGGCCGCCACCGCCTCGCCGAAGCCCGCATAGAGCGTGCCCACCGGCCTGCCGAGCGAGGCCTCCACCGCCGCGATCGCTTCGGCCTTCGGGAAGGTCTGCATCTTGTCCTGCAGCATGGCGAGGTCGACGGCGATGTCGTTGCCGACCACATCGGGCCGCGTCGCCAGGAACTGGCCGAGCTTGACATAAGACGGCCCGAGCCGCGCCACCGCCCGTGCCAGCCGGTCGCCGCGCCCGTGCCGAAGCGCCCGACGCCGCGCAAGCAGCCGCGCCATGCGCCAGCCGAATTTCGGGGCGCCGGAAAGCTCGTCGCCCGGAATGGCGGCGACGACGCCCTCGCGCACCAGCACCCAGCCGGCCCGCACCAGCCGGAAGGCGGCGCCAACCGTGCTCATGCCGCCCGCCCCTTCGCTGCCGCTCCGCTCAAAGCTTCCAGCCCGAATGCAGCGCCGCGATGCCGCCCGAATAGTTGCGGAAGGCGACGCGATCGAAGCCGGCGCGGGAAATCATGGCAGCGAAATTGGCCTGATCTGGGAATTTCCGGATCGATTCCACCAGATAGGCATAGGGTTCGCCGTCGCCAGTCACCGCCTTGCCGATGCCGGGGATAGCCTTGAACGACCAGGCTTCATAGACCTTGTCCAGAAGCGGCATGTCGACGGCGGAGAATTCCAGGCAAAGGAACCGGCCACCGACCTTCAGCACCCGGAATGCCTCGGCAAGCGCGGCCTCGATACGCGGCACGTTGCGGATGCCGAAGGCGATCGTATAGGCGTCGAACGTGTTGTCGGGAAACGGCAATTCCTCGGCATTCGCCTCGACGAAATCGACCTGCGCCGCAAGCCCGTTCTTTTCGGCCCGGTCGCGCCCGACCGACAGCATCGATCCGTTGATGTCGAGCACGGTGGCATGCGCGTTGCGGCCGCTGGATTCGACGATGCGAAAGGCGATGTCGCCCGTGCCGCCGGCAACATCCAGCACGCGCCAGCCCGGGCGCTTCGGCGGGTTCAGCCAGGCGACCATGGCATCCTTCCACAGCCGGTGCAGCCCGCCGGACATCAGGTCGTTCATCAGGTCGTAGCGGTTGGCGACCTTGTGGAAGACGTCGTTGACCAGCGGCTGCTTCTTGCCCGCCGCGACGCTTTTGAATCCGTAGGATGTTTCCATGCCGCCCGCGGCGGTGGTCCGTGCGTCTGACATGATTGTTGTCCGTCACAAAATCGGCGCGACCATAGCCGATCAGGGTACGGGGCGCTATTGTTTAAGGCGCGGTGTTCGGCCGCGCTGAAGGTGGAAACACAGGATGCCGGAATGCCCCTGAAAGCCGAACTTCACTGCCATATCGAAGGGGCGGCCTCGCCCGAACTGGTTCTCAGACAAGCAAGGAAATACGACGCCGATCCCTCGCCCTTCATCCGCGACGGCGGCTTCGTCTGGCACGATTTCACCTCCTTTCTCGCGGCTTATGACTTCTCCGCCGACCTGTTCCGCTCGGAGGAGGACTATGCGCTTCTGGCCGAGCACTATCTCACCAGCCTTGCACGCGACGGCGCGATCTATTCGGAGGTCTTCATCTCGCCCGACCATGCAGCCAAGGCCGGCCTTTCGCCCAATGCCTATGCGGACGCGCTCGGCGAAGGCATTTCGCGCGCCGGCGCCAAAACCGGCATCGAGGGTCGCATGATCGTCGTCGGCTTGCGCCACGCCGGCGTCGAGGCGGTGGAAAAGGCCGCGCGTTTCGCTGCCAAATGCGGCAACCAGCGCGTCACCGGCTTCGGCATGGCCGGCGACGAACGCATGGGCGATCTGGAGGATTTTGTCCGTGCCTTCGAGATCGCCCGCGAGGCGGGGCTGGGCATCACGATCCATGCCGGTGAACTGGTTGGTTGGGAAAGCGTGGCCGCCGCACTCGACCATATCCGCCCTACCCGCATCGGTCATGGTGTGCGCGCTATCGAAAACCCGGATCTGGTGAAGCGCATCGCCGACCAGGGCGTCGTGCTGGAATGCTGTCCCGGCTCGAACATCGCGCTGGGAGTCTTTCCGGATTTCGCCAGTCACCCATTCGCTGCGCTGCGGGCCGCCGGTTGCAAGGTGACGCTGAATTCGGACGACCCGCCCTATTTCTGGACCTCGCTGAAGCGTGAATACGATATCGCGGCGAAGGATTTTGGCATGGACGACAAGGTGCTCCTGGCCATCACCCGCACCGCGGTCGAGGCCGCTTTCGTCGACAGGAAGACGAAGGCGGCACTGCTGGCAAGGCTGAATGGCAATCGGTGAATGGTCGGATTGAGCGGGGCGGAGGCCTCGTCAACTGTGGACCCAAGGGTCCGCCCGCCGACAAGGACTCGCCAAACCATTCACCATTCACTATTCACAATTCACCGCTTTCTTTGCCGGAGCACACCATGCAGGGCGTCACCGTCGTCGATCATCCGCTTGTCCAGCACAAGCTTTCGATCATGCGCAACAAGGAGACCTCGACGGCGGGCTTCCGGCGCCTGCTGCGCGAGATTTCGCTGCTGCTCGGCTATGAGGTCACCCGCAACCTCGAACTGACGACGACGAAGATAGAGACGCCGCTGGAGGTGATGGACGCGCCGATCCTCGAGGGCAAGAAGCTGGTCTTCGCTTCGGTGCTGCGCGCCGGCAACGGCCTGCTGGAAGGCCTGCTCGACCTGGTGCCCGCCGCCCGCGTCGCCCATATCGGCCTCTACCGCGACCACGATACGCTGGAGGCGGTGGAATATTTCTTCAAGGCGCCGAGCGACCTCGCCGACCGGCTGGTGATCGTCGTCGACCCGATGCTGGCCACCGCCAATTCCGCGATCGCGGCCATCGACAAGCTGAAAGGCCGCGGCGCCACCAACATCCGTTTCCTGTGCCTGCTTGCCGCCCCAGAGGGCATCGAGCGTTTCACCAAGGCACATCCGGACGTGCCGGTGTTCACCGCCTCGATCGACCGGGAACTGAACGAGAAGGGCTACATCATGCCCGGCCTCGGCGACGCCGGGGATCGCATGTACGGCACGAAATAGTTCTTTACCGTCCGTTTACGCAGACTTCCGGTTTCGCGGGCCGCGCGGCTCGCCGTTAAATGGCCGCACACCAAGCCGCGCTAGAGTCGCCGCCTCGACTTGGGGCCTTCCATGCTGCGCAAGCTACTCATCCTGGGCGTTTTCGCCGGCGGCTCGGCATCCGTGCCGATCCTCTACCAGTCGAGTCCGCATTTTTTCGAGGCGGTGATGCAGTCGGCCGCAGGTGGTGGCTCATCCGCGCAACAGACGCCCCCCGACTTGACAACCGCGGCTGTGGAACCGCAGCACCAGCAGTCGCTGGGGCGCTCCGTGCTGATTCACGCCGATGAACGCGGCCATTTTCTCGCCGCCTTCAAGGTCAATGGCCGGCAGATCAACGCCATGATCGACACCGGCGCCACCGTGGTGGCGCTCAATCTGTCGACAGCACGCAAGGCCGGCATTTCGCTCAACGCCGGCGATTTCACCCATCAAGTCGATACGGCCAACGGCATGGCGAAAGTCGCTGTCATCGAGATCGCCGATCTTTCGATCGGCCGGATCGTGCTCAAGAATGTCCAGGCCGTCGTGCTCGAGGACAAGGCCCTGCAGACCAATCTGATTGGCATGAGCTTCTTGAAACGCCTCGGCAAATACCAGGTCGAGAACGGCAATCTGCTGCTGGCGCAATAGCGCTGTGCGCCGCCTTTATTGTCGCGGCGCGATGCGCCGGATCACCGCACGGTCCGGAGCCGGTTTCGACGGCCCGATAGCGTAGGCTGCTTGCACCGAAGCTATCGCCACATCGGCATCAGCCTCATTGCGGGCATGCACCAGCGCCAGCGCCTCGCCGGCGCGCACCTGCGCGCCTATCGGCAAGAGCCGGCTCAAGCCCACCGCCGGATCTATCCGGTCTTCCGGCCGGCGTCGCCCGCCGCCGAGCGTCACCACCGCAAGGCCGATGTCGCGCGTTTCGATGCCGGTGACGAAGCCGTCATCCATGGCCGCCACTGCACGCTCGACCGGTGCGCCGGGCAGATGTTGATCCGCTCGCTCGACAAAGTCGACCGGCCCGCCGAGCGCCGCCACCATGCGACCGAACACGGAGGCGGCACGACCGCCGTCCAGAGCCTCCGTCGCACGATCCAGCCCTTCACGGTTGGATGCGGCTAACCCGGCCGAGTGCAGCATCTCGGCGGCCAGCGCCAGCGTCACCTGCTCGAGCCGCCGGTCGCGAACGCGGCCGGTCAGGAAATCGACGGCGTTCTTCACTTCCAGCGCGTTGCCCGCGCATGACGCCAGCGGCTCGTTCATGCCGGTAACCAGCGCCGTTGTTTTCAGCCCCGCCCCGGTCGCCACCTCGACCAGGCTGGAAGCCAGCGCCGCCGCGTCACGCGCGCGCTCCATGAAGGCGCCGTTGCCGACCTTGACGTCGAGCACCAACGAGCCGAGGCCGGCGGCCAGTTTCTTCGACAGGATCGAGGCGGTGATGAGCGGCACCGATTCCACCGTCGCCGTCACGTCGCGGATGGCGTAGAACCGCTTGTCGGCCGGCGCCAGATCACCGGTCTGGCCGATGACGGCGCAACCGGTTTCCAGCACCGCCTTGCGGAAGCGCGCAATGTCGGGCTGACTGACATAGCCGGGGATGGAATCCATCTTGTCCAGCGTGCCGCCGGTATGGCCGAGGCCCCTGCCCGAGATCATCGGCACATAAGCGCCGCAGGCAGCCACGATCGGCGCCAGCATGAGGGAAACATTGTCGCCGACGCCCCCCGTGGAATGCTTGTCGGTGACGGGGCCCGGCAAGTCCGACCAGTCGAGCACGTCGCCGGAGGAACGCATGGCCTCTGTCAGCGAGACAGCCTCATCACGGCTCATGCCATTGAAGAACACCGCCATTGCGAAGGCCGCCACCTGGCCGTCGGAGATCGTGCCCGAGGTTAGTCCGGCGATGAAAGCGGCGATCTCCTCGGCGGTCAGCTTCTGGCCGTCGCGTTTTCGGCGAATGATTTCCTGGGGGAGCATTTTGCTATCCCGCCTTGCCAGGGCGGCGCTCACCCCCCTCTGGCCTGCCGGCCATCTCCCCCTCAAGGGGGGTGATCAGACGCCGCGTCGACTTTCGCCAATCTCCGGCATCACAAGAAAGGCGACGGCGTTGGAACGGCCAATCTCCCCCCTCGAGGGGGAGATTGCCGGCAGGCCAGAGGGGGGTGAGCACCAGCACACGGTATTTACCCATCCAGCATTCCATCCTGGAACACCTTCTTCAGCACCAGCGCCAGCCTCTTGCCGCCGAGCGGTGCCATGTCCTTGGTCTCCTGATGCGACAGTTCCGCACCCGTCATGCCGGCGGCGAGGTTGGTAATGACCGAACAGGCCGCGACCCTGAGGCCCAGGAAGCGGGCGAGAATGACCTCCGGCACGGTCGACATGCCGACCGCGTCGGCGCCGAAAAGCCGTGCCATGCGAATCTCCGCCGGCGTCTCGAAGGACGGGCCGGAAAACCACATATAGACACCCTTGTGCAGGCGAATGTCGACTGCGGAGGCGGCGCGTTCGATCGCTTCGCGCATTCCCGCGTCATAGGCCTCGGTCAGGCCGACGAAACGGCGGTCCGTCGGCTCGCCGAACAGCGGGTTGGAGCCGGAGAAATTGATGTGGTCGGTGACCA
>CAZBBT010000062.1:0-15741 GCA_964490065.1 uncultured Mesorhizobium sp.
CTCAACCTGCACCGTCGGTTTCTTCTGCCGGTTCCTTCTGTCGGTTTGTGTCGCATGCGTGCGACCTTCAACGTCGCATCCGTGCGACCTTGAACGTCGCAGTTCTGCGACCTTTCGCGGAGGACTTCCGTCCTTCATTCGCAGGTCCCAATCGTCCACGATCATGTTGAGGCGATCCCACCTGGGCAGATAGGCGGTTCGATGCGATCGGCCGCCATGAGTGACACGCTCGAACAGCCCGTCGGTGTCGCACAGTTCGCTGGTTGCACGCATCACGGTTGCACGGTCGATCCCGAGCATGCTCGCCAGGCGCTCAATGCTGGGGTCACACTGACCCGTTTTCTTGTTGTAGTGCTCGACGATCGCCGAACCGACGCGGCGCGCAGAAAGCGTCAGCCCCACGGCCAAATGCAAGGCCATGTGCGCAAACATCGTGTCGGTTTTGGCGAGGCGAGGCATCAGACGTTCGCCTCGCGCAGCGCCATGACGGCCTCATGCGCTGTGAGACCGAAGCGACGTCGCAGCGCCGGGATTAGGGGGCGCTCGGCCGTGTCGCGGTTGTCGCGATACCAGGCGGCGGCCTGCTCGATCGAGGCGCTGGACTGGTGGCAAAGGCCCGTCGTTCCGCCGACAGGCAGGTTGGACGCGAGCCGAGAAAGGGCAATCTTGTCAATGCTGGCGGTTTCGGGGGTTGGGCGCACCAAGCCGTTGAATTCGTTTGAGAGGTTCACTCCTGCCGGGATCACCACGTCCGCCCCCCTCCACCTGCGGTAACCCGCTGTAACAATTGTTGTGCCGCCGGTGCGCGCATGCAACGTATAAGGGTGCGGGGGGCGCTCGCATACCGCTTGCCGCGCATGACCGAACCGACACGGGCGACGATACGCCAAAGACTCTATGCGTTCCTGATCGCGGGCCTGGGCGGGCTGGCCGCATCGGCCGTCTCGTTTTCGATGGCCGTCTATGACGCCGCCCATCCGCCCAAGACGCCGGTGGTGGCCGCCGGTCAGCGGATCGACACCGGGCGCTGGTTCGTGACCCTGCGCTCGGCGCGCATCGGCACCATTTCGCCGACCGGCGTGCCGCCTTCGCAACCGAAGCAACTCATCATGCTGGATCTCGACGTGGTGAACCGCTCGGCCATGCCGAACAATCTCCTCGGCAAGGTCGTCGTCCCCGCCCCGCTGGCGGCCCCGGCGGGGGCAGTGCCGGAAATTCCGACGACTTACCTCGATCGGGACAAGTATTTTGCCAACTACTTCAACCCCAACATGCCCGAACGGGTGACGATGGCCTGGACCTGGCCGCAGGACATGCCGGCGCCCGAGACGCTGACATTCACCGTCAAGGGCGAGATCTACAAGCTGCGCGACAATCTCTACGGCGCGACCGGCTGGTATTACGGCGATCCGGTCGCGACCGTCGAACTGCCGGTGGAGAAGGTCCCGTGATCGGCACGCTGCGCGCGGCGCTCGCCCTGCTGTTCGCGGCCGCCGTGCTTTACGGCCTGCAGCAGACGCGGCCGCGCTACAGCCAGATCACCTCGCCGATCGTCACGGCGGGAGGCATGAACGAACGGGTCCAGACCGGCAGTTTCGCCCTATCGCTGGACAGCGTGCGGGTGGCCCGCGCGCTCGACGTCGAAACCTTCGGCAAGACGAAAGCCTACACGAGCGCGGGCGTGTGGGTCGTCGTGGAGGGCACGGCCGAAGCGCGCCATGAAACGCTTTCCTTGATCTCGGCCGACTGGATAAGCAAGGCGGGCGTCCGCTATGCCCTGACCGACCGGATACCGGCCACGATCGAGATGCTGCCGGGAGACGTGAACCAGCCGGGCCTGCCGCGCCGCGCGCTGCTGGTGTTCGAGATGCCGCAGGAGGCGGTCGCCGGCGGCTCCGTCGCGGTGGCGCGCAGCAAGCTGTCGCCGCTGGACGACGAGGTGCATATCGCCGCGGACGCCGACACCGACCGGACGGAGCCGAGGATCACGCTCCGCCGCAACAATGAGGGTTTCCCTTGGACCGTCCTGCCGCAACGATGACGCCGGCGCGGCGCGGCTACTGGCTGAGCATGGCGGCCCTGGCCATTGCCCTGCCGGCAACGCTGGCCGTGCACGGCTGGGGCTCTTTCGTGAACTGGCGCATGGCGAACGGGCGCGAGCCCACGACCGCAGAGGTGGGACAGAAAGTGGACTACGCCGGCGCGCAATGGACGGTGACGCGCCTGACTCGGCTGGCCGGCGGGGAAGGCCGCGCGGTGATGCTCGCCGAATTCGAGGCGACGATCCCCGATCCCGAGGCATTCGCCGGCATTCCCTGCGAGATCGGGCTTTCCGACGGCGAAGGCCGTACATGGCGGCCGGTATTCCTGGACGACCCGGTCGTCAGGGCAATGTATCCGGAAGCGCTGCAAAGGGCCTTGTGCGGCGGGCCGAGCTTTGCCGCCGCTCGGAGCGGCGAGCCTGTCAAGATGGCGGCAAGCTTCGCCATCCCGGCTTCGGCGAGAGACCTCACGCTGTCGGTCGCCCTGTTCTCCGCCTTGCCGGCCTATCTGAGCGTCAGCGAGCCTCGGCACTGACGCCAGCGGCCTTGCCTCCCTGTGCGCCACCCTGGGCGACCGCGGTTTCCAGCACGGCCGCCAGCAGGGCGATGCGAACGGCATCCAGCAGTATGCCGCCATTCATGTCGCTCGGACTGCCGATGAACACGCTGATGGCGTCGGCCAGGACCTGCCATGTTGCCAGGTCATGCGCACCGATCAGCCTTGTGAGGCCATACCATAGCCACATGCCGGTCCACGAAATCGCCTGATAGGCGATGACGAAGGCGATCAGCGTTGCAAGGCCGGCGCCGAGCGTCAGCTTCAGGCATGTCCACACCGGCCTATAGCGGCTGCGATAGCCGCCGAGAAAATGCCTGGTGAAATCCTGCAGCCACTTGCGCCAGGTATCGGAGCGCGAGGGCGCGGGCGAAGCGGCGGGCGGCGCCGAAAGCTCGTAGCCGTTGATGACGGCGGCCATCACCAGCCAGACCATCGGCAGGAGCGTGTAGAAGAAGAGGGCCTGCAACCGATCGCCAAGCGGAACCGGCCGGAACTCGACCGGAACGAAGTCGCCGGCCGCCCATGCCGCCGTTACCGGGGAAAGAAGATCGAACGCGTTCCGTTGCAGGATGGAGGCGGCGCCGAGCCAGCGGATCAACTCGTTCTTCCATACGCCCAGTGCGTAAAGACCGATGAATATCCAAGTCGCGTCGGCCGCCACCACGACCAGACGCCAATAGGGGTGGGATGCGTGGCTGTTGAGCCGCTTGGCGGCGAACCGCACCAGCCAGCAGACCACGATGGACAGGATCACGCCGCCGGATTGCAGGATGGAGAAGATGTTGAGCTTCTGGCCGAATGCGACCTCTGCCAGCGCCATGCGCGAATATTCGCGCACGGTATCGCCGAGAAAGCCCCAGGCGGCATAATAGGCGAAGAAGGGAAGGACGGCGGCGGCGGTGATGGCGAGGATCGGTTCGCGCTGGTTTTCGCCGGTGGCCTTGCCGGCCGCGCTGCGGCGCAGGGCCATGAGCGCCGGCAGGAAGGGACGCAACGCCACGAACATCATGACCAGCACGGTGAGCTTGGCGAGCACGACGAAGGAGAGGGCGACCATGCCGCCGAGCGGAAAGCCGAGGCCGATTTTGACCGCGCCCTGCAACAGGAGATCGCGGGCGATCATGCCGAGGCAACCGATCAGCAGCAGTTGCGGCCAGCATGCGACGAGCAGGCGGCCCGCCAGCGCCAGCGGCCGGACAATGTCGTCTATGGTCTGCGTCATCGCGTCCCCCGGCTCCTTTCCGGATTGCGGGCACCATTCCTGCTGTCGGATGCGCGACAGTTCAAACCATCTGCGGTTGATTTGATCGCCCGTAACGCGAGTTTACCGTTGGCTTCACGCCAGACGTCACGCTGCCGATGACGCACCCAGTATGTGGACCGCGTTTTCGGACGGGATGAGAAAGACCCGATCGCCCACGGCATGCAGCGATGTCTCCGCCGGGTTAGCCCGGTCGACGATCCACGATCCCGTCTCGCCGAGGTCGATGACATATTCGGCGATGTTGCCGAGGAACATGACACGCGTCACGGTGCCCTTGAAGGCGCCTTTCTCTGAAGAAAGCCGGATCGCCTCCGGGCGGATCACGGCCGAAACGGCCGATCCTGGCGCGTGGCCGGCAATCTCCGGCATGGACAGGCGTACGCCTGCGACCTCGACGGTGTTCTTGTCCAGAACCGTCGCGGAGATGAAATTGGCCTTGCCGATGAAGTCGGCCACGAAGCGGTTCGCCGGCCGCGCATAGATCTCGTGCGGCGTGCCGCGCTGCTCGACCCGGCCGGCATTCATCACCACGATTTCGTCGGAGATGCTCATCGCCTCGACCTGGTCGTGCGTGACGTAGATGGCGGTGATGCCGACGCGCTGCTGCACTGCTTGCGGCGTGGCGGTCGAGATGGCACGGCCAGCAAATCGCCCTCTTCCAAGACGACCGCGGAATCCGATCGGTTGCTACAGATTAACAATCAGCCCACATACGGCCGATCGCGATGTTCTCAAACACGGATAATTGTCTACTTGAGAGAAGACGATAGAATCTCTTGCAAATCGAGCAGAGGTTAGATTATCGTCTCTTTGTAGCAATTCGGGTGGGGTAAAATGACAACCACGGAACTTTACAAAGAATCAACGTCTCTTCGCGAATCGAAACGGTACGATGAGGCACTTCACGTAGCGTGGAAGACCATCAATGATGGTTTGAAAACGAAGAGGCCGAATCCCTGGCATTACCGAAATCTAGGGTTTCTCTTAAACCATTTTGAGCTTTTTGAATTATCTATCAGGAATCTGGAAGAGGCCAGTCGGACTTGTTCTGAAATTGCGCCGATCTGCTTAGAGTTGGCTCGGTCTTACAAAGGATCTCGCCAGGCTAGCAAAGCCATCGAATGGGCGAACAAGGGCCTTTCTCTTAACAAAGGCGAAGTCGAACGGCGGAAACTCAACTATGTAATTGAAGGCGTGCAAAGCGGCGGTGCAGCGTCGCCCGTAAAGGCGGAGAGCGCGATAAGGACCGTCAAAAGGCTGTAGCTAAATTATTCACGCGAAGGGAAGATTTCTCCTGTAATTGATCGATCGCGGCAATAGATACTAGGAGAAATTGACGACGCAATGTCACGCCAAAAAGCAATAAATAAGGAAATCTCCCAAGACCTTATAGTGTCTGATGGGTCAAGGGAGCATTTCTTTCTAGCGAACGGCTATCGTTATCGTGTCTCTGTAGAACAGTTTGATGATCGACTTAACCGTGCTAGATGGCAAGATTATGTGTACGAAACGGCATTCCGAATTTTTAGGAGAGAGAATCTTCGCAATGTTGTTGATATCGGCTGTGGAAGTGGATTTAAATTACTAAAATACTTCTCTAGTGTAGACACAACCGGAATTGAATTGAAGGAAACCATAAGGTCTCTTCGAAAAAGCTACCCGAACCGAAACTGGTTGGTAGCAGAACAGAATGACCAGTCTTTTCCTCCCGGTGATTTATATATCTGCTCTGACGTAATTGAGCATGTGCGCCAGCCGGATAGATTTCTTGATCGTATTTCAAAATCTCCTTTTCGATACGTTGTGTTATCGACACCGGCACGGGAGATTCTCTTCGCTGACGGAAAGCGAGATTTCCTTGGTCCTCCCGACAATATTGCTCATTTTTTTGAATGGACCATGGGAGAATTCCATCGTTTTGTTTCTCAATATATTAATATTGAAGAACACATATTTAGTTATCGGGGTGAATATACGCAAATCGTTGTTGGAAGGCAACGAGGATAGCATCTGATATATTTCGGATTTATCTTGGGGGATGTAAATTGACTGTCGATAACGATCTGATTTGTCCGCTATGTTTCGGTGCCTCCTTTGAGGATTTTAACAATAGGAAAATGGCCAAATGTACTGGTTGCGGTGCTCTTGAGAGAGATAGAGTTCTGGCGTTATTTATTATAGACAAAATTCACGACGTAAACGCGCAATTTTATTTCATAGAAGAGAGAGCGGCCCGGTCACGACTGGTGCGACAGCTCATTGATGGTGACAGCGCCTTCGCAGTAGACGAACTAGGCGGCGTCAGAGAAGACGGTGGTTCCAGTGTTTATGTTTACTGCGGACATAGCTGGGATCATAGCACCGTCGGAAACTGGCAGGAAAGACTTGATCAGCTTGCGGCGCTTCCAGCCGGCACTGAAATCCTGCTGACACCTGGTCCCGCCGGAATAGCTGCCGCAAAACTCCAGGACAACGCCCCCGGTGGCTTACTCAATATTATCGAGATGGACGGTCGTTGGAATGTATCGCGATTCGAAATTCCCGAGGGCCTAGAACCATCGGCCATTCGGCAATTCGGCCTGACCGAGCGAGACTTCGTTGATCTTACGTCCAACTCCGTTATTTCGCTGAGAAAGAAGACTTAACGAGCGAGCGTTCGCCGCCTCAATGGGGACAACAGTCATATGAAACTCGCAACAGACATATCTCAAAAACTTGTTGAAGCCGGCAAACCCGGAAACATAAGAGAAGTAGACGTAGATAACGGCAATTTAGCTCCGGTGTTTAGTGTCGTTCTTGGATTTCGTGATTGGGGGCTTGATCGTCTTAAACTATCTATCCTTTCCCATCTCAATTCAGAGTGTGGTTCGATAACTGAGGTAATCGTATCTGATTTTGGTTCAAAGGACCCGGATTCAGTACGTTCTCTATGTGAGAGCACGGGCGCCCACCACGTGTACACTCCATCCGAAATCTGGAGCCGGTCCCGCGCCTTGAATGCCGGCATCTGCGCTGCGCGGGGGAAATACATTATTACCTCCGATGCAGACATTATCTTTTCTCCGACCACCCTTTCTGTTGTTAAAACGTATCTTGATGAATTTCCGGACTTTATACATTTTGTCCAGTGCGCCGATTTGACTCAGCAGATTACGCCCAAGGATGCAGTTGAGTTTGAATGGCAGCGCTATAAGACCAGCAGCACTCAAAGGCCCAGATGGGGTATGGGTGGCTTGGCCGCATTTACTCTCGAAGCATTCAAAGTGCTTCGAGGCTTCGACGAACGTATGGTTATCTGGGGAGCGGAGGACCAAGACTTCGGCGATAGATTTGTCTCACTCGGTCTGTCTCAAAATTGGATTGTAGACGATGCCGCAAGTATCTATCACCTCTGGCACGAACCAAGCGCCAAACCAGGGACTGCTGCATTTACGGCCGCTGAGCAAAACCGCCGATACCGCAACGAGTCGAAGAATATCATCCGAAATCTTTCAAGCCCCTATCTCAGCAAATTAACAACTAAGCTCGTCTCCATAGTTATTTGTACAAAGAACCGAAAAGAATTGTTGGAACAAAGTATATATAGTGCGCTGAATCAAACATTTGAAGATATAGAAGTTATAGTTGTTGATGACGGATCAAGTGATGATACTGCAAAACTACTGAAATCTATAAAAGACAAACGATTTCGCTTTATCACACTAGATGCCCCAAAAGGAATTCCTGTAGCCCGTAATATCGGTAACACGGCTGCCGAGGGCTATTTCGTGGCGGTTCATGATGACGATGACCTAATGTTGCCGGATCGCATCGAGTTGCAACTTAACTCGATCTCAACAGGATCTGCGGGTTCATATGGCGGTTGGGTCGATTTCTCCGAATTGAATAAAACTCTCGGAGTACACAGCGGAAAAACCCCACTGGAGTATTATACGTTGTTATTTCATGGATCTGCGATAGTCCATGCGACTCTTTTAATACGAAGAGATATACTATTAAGATATCCTTATGAAGATAAATTTTTAGGGGGAAGCGATTATAATCTAATATGTAGACTGTTGCGTGACGGCATTCGCTTGGAACATTGTGGAAATGTCGTCCTGTTACGGAGACTTCACGACGGAAATATAACTTTTACCGGAACGGGAACGCAGAAGGGATCTGGAAAAATGACGGCTTCCGCGGCGATGAGTATTATACCTCCGTCTGTTGAAGCGAAATTGCGAGAAAACGCCAAAGCCGTTACATTTGCTGAGGTCGATAGCTGGAATGCACCCCGAGTTATGAGAAATCTACCTGGTGTATTCATAAGGAGTTCCGGAACGGTTCCTTTCAGCCTAGAATCTCTATCTAAATTCATATCAGACAAGGCTTGTTCATTCGGTTTTTCATATTCTATAGCTGATGGCCGTTTACAAGCGCGTGATATTTTTATTTTAGGCAGCGGCACTTTCTTTGATTACGGCGGACAGGTAGGCAGTAGAGATTTGCTTACGATCGATCCTGCTGTTCGAGTTGAGTTAAATGGAAATGTTGTTCAAAATGCCAGTGCTACGGAGGAGAAGGCGAATGAAAATTTCGACTATTTAGAGCGAAATATTGGACACGAAGGAGGGGGAGATATTTATAATGGCCGCGAAATATATGTAACTCGCTTCAATGCTGAATCGCTGGTTTTCCTTATAACCAACGAAGAACAGTTTAGTGAGGGCGAATCGGGCGCGTTTTTAGTTACACACGGCGAATGTGAGTGGCGTTTTTCGGGGCTAACGGCGGCGAATAGCTGGCTGCGTAGCCGGCTGATCCGGCGCATCTCCATCGGCCAAGAGTAGCTGCAGGACACCTCAATGAAGTTCAAGATCGACAATTCCTTAGGTGGTGTGGATTTCTCAGTTTCCATAGAAGGTGACAAGACCGATCCGGCTCTACCGGCACGCAAGCTAGTGCTTGGTAGAAGGGTACGATTTGTCAATGGAGATCGGCTCGCGGTTGCCTTGACACTGATCTTTTGGCGGCTTGTCTCGTCTGAACTTCAGTTTGAGCCCTCGGTTTCTCCGGCTGTGCAACTGCAAATTCAGCAATTTCTTGCGCCTCGAAAGGTGATTTGTGGTCCGGTCGATCACAATCCAAGAGCGATCCCTATTGGCACTAGAACGATGGCAATTGGAGAAGCGTACAAAGATGGCCATGATGTAGAGTTTAGAGTCCTGAACACACATGCTTTTGCATCCTATGAAAGCCCTACGCAGTTACATGTTGTTTCCAATGCGGTCATGTTTGACACGTATCGGATGGGGGCACGAAACCCACTTTTAAATTTGGGACTTGCCGTGTTGTGTTCGGATGACTTTGATGTGCTGCGGATCGAGGCGCCAATTGAAGCCCTGTCTGCATCCTCGGCGATGAGTTTAAATACAATTGCACTGTTGAGGTCGGTAAACTTGCTTCTATCCATAGTTTCGGACTAGGCGCTAACGGCCGCTGTGCTTTCAACTACCTAGTCTGAACTGATAATTTACGGTTGGTCTTTCTGGTCAAGTAAGCCGGCAAACGATTTCCTCGCGCCTATGCGCGCTCGTGTCTTCACTCATGGTCAAAGCAATGCCTGCTCGTTGCGGCCCATCAGGCGGAAGGCGAGGTAGACGGCGCCGCCGCTGAGCACGAGAAGGATGGACGACATGGCGGCGGCCGTGCCGAAATCGCCGTCGAGGATCAGCAGGTAGATGCGCACCGGCATGGTCATGGTCGAGCCGACATAGAGCACCAGCGACGAGGACAGTTCGTTGATGGCGGTGACGAAGCTCAGCATGCCGCCGGCGACGATGCCGGGCACGATCAGCGGCACGGTGACCCGCAGGAAGGCCCGGAACGGGCTGTAGCCGAGCGAGACGGCCGCTTCCTCCATGGAGGGCGAGATCTGCCTCAATGCCGAAGCGGTCGTGCGCACCGAATAGGGCAGGCGGCGGATGAAGATCGACAAGACGATGATCGCCGCCGTGCCGGTCAGCACCACCGGCCCGGTGTTGAAGGCGGCGATGAAAGCGATGCCGATGACGATGCCGGGCATGACGTAGGGGATCATGAAGGCACCGTCGAGCAGCGAGGTGTTGAGGTTGGTGCGCCGCGCCACCAGCACCCCGACCAGCGTGCCGACCATGACGATTAGGGCGACCGCCGAAACCGAGAAGGTGACGGAATTGCTCACCACGTCGCCGAGGTTGAACAGGATGCGCTCGTAGCTCTGCAGGCTCACCCCTGGCTGGAACACCGGCCCGCTCGTCTTGCGGAAGGAGTAGACGATCGAGATGATCACCGGCAGTGCGCCGAGCAGACCGATGCCATAGACAGCGACATGGGCGAGCACGTTGCGCCAGCCCTCGAGCCTGATCCTGATCGGCTTGTTGATCATGTTGCCGTGGTAGACGTTGCGGCGCGACATGTAGCGTTGCAGCATGACGAAGAGCATCGACACCGCGATCAGGAACACGGAGATGGTGGTGGCCATCGACATGTTGGAGCCGATCTCGGCCGAGTAGAGCGAATAGGCCTCCGTCGCCAGCACGTTGTAGCCGCGGCCGAGCAGGCGCGGCGTGCCGAAATCGGCGATGGCATGGATCAGCGCCAGCAGCCCGCCGGCCGACAGCGCGGGAAACACCATCGGGAACGAGATCTTGAAGGTGCGCTGCCACGGCGTCAGGCCGAGGCCCTCGGCGGCTTCCTCCAGCGAGCGGTTGACGTTGGAGAGCGCGCCCGAAACCATCAGGTAGACGTAGGGGTAGAACTTGAAGGAGAAGACCATCAATATGCCGGCCAGCCCGTAGATCGGCGGGATGTTGATGCCGATGTCGCGCAGCCAGTGTCGCACCAGTCCCCCGCCGCCGAACAGCACGATCCAGGAATAGGCGCCGATGAAGGGCGGCGAGACCAGCGCAAGGATCGCCAGCAGCGACACGAAGCGGGAGCCGGCGATGACGAAACGCGAGATGCAGAACGCCATGATCGAGCCGAGCAGCAGCGCGCCGGCCAGCCCGCCGAAGCCGACCACCAGCGTGTTGAGGAACGCCTCGTGGAAGCGCGGTTCGCTGAGGAACTGGATATAGTTGGCGAGCGTGAAGTTTCCCGCCCCGTCATAGAACGAGGACAGAAGCACCGACCCGACCGGCAGGAACAGCAGGCCGAGCAGCAAGAGCCAGGTGAAGATCGAGACCAAGGTCCAGAAATTGAGCCTGGACATGGCGCTCACGCCCCCGTGGCGACGCGCTTGCCGGCGGCGTCGAAGCCCATCGGCGCGTCGCGGCGGGCAATCACCGAAACCTTGTGGCCGTTGCGGAGGCTGGTGCCGGTGCCGGGGTTGGCAAGCTGCACGATCAGCGGGCCGACCTCTGTCGTCACCTGCACATGCGCCTCGCGGCCGAGATAGGTGTATTTGGCCACGCTGCCGGCAAGGACGGCGGCGCCGGACGGCGCGGTCATGCCCGCTTCGGCGAGTTCGAGCTTTTCCGGGCGCACGGTCCAGGTTTCGACGCCGTTCGCCGGCAATTTCAGTTCCCTGACCAGCGCATCGAGCGCCGGGCCCGGTGCCAGCGTGTTGAGCGTGCCGACGAAGCGCGCGACGAAAATGGTCCGCGGGTCGCCGTAGATCTCCTGCGGCGTGCCGATCTGCTCGACATGGCCGGCGCTCATCACGCAGATGCGGTCGGAGATCGCCAGCGCCTCCTCCTGGTCGTGCGTGACGTAGATGGCGGCGATGTCGATCTGCTTCTGGATGTCGCGGATTTCCTCGCGCAATTCGATGCGCAGCTTGGCGTCGAGATTCGACAGCGGCTCGTCCATCAGAAGCAGGCGCGGATTGATGACCATGGCGCGGGCAATGCCGATGCGCTGCTGCTGGCCGCCCGACATCGCCGCCGGCATCCGTTCGGCCAGCGCGGTGAGCCGCACCGCCGCCAGCGCCTCGCCGACCCGCTGCTTGGTTTCCGCCGCGGCCACCTTGCGCGGCTTCAGGCCGAAGGCGACATTGTCGAAGACGCTCAGATGCGGAAACACCGCATAGTCCTGGAAGACCATGCCGATGTCGCGCTTGTGCGGGGGTATCCTGCGCAGGTCCGAACCGTCGAGGGTGATCGCGCCGGAGGTCAAGTCGTTGAAGCCGGCTATGGATCTCAGCAGGGTGGTTTTGCCGCAGCCGCTCGGCCCCAGAAGCGTGAAGAACTCGCCGCGCTCGACCGAGATCGAGACATCGTCGAGCGCTCTGAAATCGGCACCGAATTGCTTGGTCGCCCCGGCCACGGCCAGATAGGCCATCCCGCTCTCCTCCCTTTTCACTCGCAGTAAGCATAATTTTCGGATTGCAACAACACGGAATCCGGACCACTATCGAAATCACCGTTTTATGATCGAAAACGAAAGGGAGGAATCAATGAATATTCGCAAACGCACATTTCTGGCGATGACCGCGGCTCTGGTCGCGTCCACGGCGCTGGCCGGCACCGCAAGCGCCCAGGACAAGCCGGTCGTGGTCTACACCGCCCACAATTCATCGATCGTCGACACGCTGCTGCCGATGTTCGAAAAGGACACCGGCCTGAAGGCCGAGGTGGTCAAGATGGGTTCGGGCGACGTCGCCAAGCGTGCCAAGGCGGAAGCGGCGAACCCGGCGGCGGACGTGATCTGGTCGATTTCCGGCAGCGCGCTGACCGAACTGGCCGACATTCTCGAACCCTACAAGCCGGCCGACTCCGACAAGATCAATCCGAACCTCGCCCAGAACGACGCGTGGACGCCTTACACCGGCGTCGTCTATGTGCTGGCCGTCAACACCAGCCTGCTGCCGCTCGACCAGGCGCCGAAGAGCTGGGCCGAGCTTGCCGATCCGAAGTGGAAGGGCCAGATCACCTCGGCGCGCGCCGACAGCTCCGGTTCCGCCATGCAGCAGTTGCAGGGTGTTCTCACCATCTTCGGCGACGACGGCTGGAAGGTGTATGGCGAGATCGCCAAGAACTTCGTGCTGAGCGATTCCTCGGGCGCCGTGCCGCGCTATGTCGCCGACGGCGAGACGTCGATGGGCCTGACGCTGGAGGACAACGCGCTGCAATACGTCAAGGGCGGCGCACCCATGTCGATCGTCCACCTGACCGACGGCACGATCGCCACGCCGGACGGCATCGCGCTGGTCAAGGGCGGGCCGAACCCCGAAGGCGGCAAGAAGTTCATCGACTGGGCGCTGTCGAAGTCGACGCAGGAGACGCTTGTCAAGGAAATCGGCCGCCGTTCGGCGCGCACGGATGTCGGCGGTCCCGAGGGCATGCCCAACCTGACCGACCTCAAGCTGGTGAAGCTGAAGTCGCTTGCCGAGCTCGGCGGCACCGAGGCCATCCTGGAAAAATGGCGCGCGGCCACCGGCCAGTAGTTTTTTGTCCGGGCGGCGCCTGTTGGACGCCGCCCCGCTGGAAGCGCCTTGCCGAGGCGGCGATCCATGTCGCCTCGCACCGATGATGTTCGCGCGCAGGACAAGCGACGGAGCGGCATTGAAGCCGCCCGCGCCGTCAGGACCATGAAGCACCTCGAAGCATTCACGCTCGGCAAGAAGTTCGGCCATCCGGAAATGAACGAGGACAGCCTCGTGATCATGCCGGACATGGGTTATGCCGTCATCGACGGCGTTACCGACCGCAACGGCACCACCTATGACGGCGTGCTGTCGGGGCGCTTCGCCTCGCGCACCGTGCGGCACGCCATCGAAAGGTTCCTCCTGGCCCAGGGCCGGCCGGGAATGGAGGAGTTGCAGTACCGCGGCCCGGTCGAATTCATCGCGTATCTGGATGACGCCATCCGCGCCGGCTACGCGGCCAACGGCGCGCTGGAAAGGGCGCGCGCCGACTGGAAGCTGCGCGGCGGCTGCACGGTGATGCTGGCCTTTTGTCTCGGCGACCGGCTGGAGGTGATCGCGGTCGGCGACAGCGGCGCGCGCTTCAACGGAACCGACGTCTTCCAGGTGCTCAAGCCGCTGGACGACGTGACCGCCACCTTGCGCAGCGAAGCCTGGCACTACTTCGCCGCACGCGGTCACGACGAGGCCGATTGCGACCGGTTCTCCGCTGCGCTCACCTGGCAGGGAACGAAATTCCAGACGGCCGGGACAGCTTCCGCCGACACAGCCGCCATCGCCGAGATCGAGGCACAGGCCTTCGAGAAATGCCGCGAGCGACTTCCGCACGTCCCTGACTGGGAATTGCTCGAACTGTTCCACAAGGGCATCGCGCACGGACAGGGCGATTTCCAGAACGTCACCGACCGGACCCTGGGCTATGGCGGGCTGGACGGCTTCGGCGTGCCCGAAAAATACATCGAGACGCGCAGCTACCCGCTGGCGGACATCGAAAGCATCGAACTGTTCTCGGACGGCTATTTCCTGCCGGGCGATGAACTCGGCGTTGCATCCTGGGAAAAGGCGTTTCAAATCGTCGAGCGCGAGGATCCGCACAAGATCGGCAGGTTCGCGAGCACCAAGGGAACGACGAAGGCGATGCTTACCGACGACCGGACCTATCTGGGCGTGAGGCTGCGGTGAGCGGTGTCCTGACGGGCCGCCGCGCCGCGATCCTGGAGGCGGTCCGCCGCAACGGCGCCGTGTCGGTGACCGAGCTTGCCCATCAGTTCGATGTCACGCAGCAGACGATTCGGCGCGACCTCCACATCCTCGACAGCAACGGCCTGCTTCAGAAGGGCTTCGGCGGCGCTTTCGCCTCGCCGGGAGTCGCCCGCTACGGGCATCTCGAACGGCAGAGCACGCTGGCGGGCGTGAAGAAGAAGCTGGTTGCCGCGCTGGAGGAATTCCTCGTCGACAACGCGACGATCTTCGTCGGGTTGGGCACCACCTTCGCCACGCTGCACGAAGTACTCGCGCGGCACCCCGGCGTGCTGATCGCAACGCCGAACCTCGATGTCGCCTACAGTTGCGGCCTCAACACGGATGCGACGGTCTATGTCTATGGCGGTTATGTCCGCAACAAGGATTCGGCCGTCCTCACCACGCTGGACGAGCAGCGC
The DNA here is from genome assembly GCA_964490065.1 of uncultured Mesorhizobium sp. Classification (GTDB taxonomy): domain Bacteria; phylum Pseudomonadota; class Alphaproteobacteria; order Rhizobiales; family Rhizobiaceae; genus Mesorhizobium. Next base: position 14,915 of record CAZBBT010000062.1, read on the forward strand.
GACCGCTTCAAGTTCGACGTCGCGCTGATCGGCGCCAGCGCGGTCGACGAGGATGGCGCGGTGCTGGAGTTCGACCCGATGGAGGTCGAACTGACCCGGGCGATCCTGCCCCACGCCCGCAAGGTCGTGCTTGTGGTGCATGACGAGAAGTTCGGCCGCCGCGCGCCGCACAGGGTCACACATATCCAGGACGTCGACGTGCTGGTCACCAATGGCGATCCCGCGCCACGCCTGCGCTCCGCCGATATCCTGCGCGGCTCGCGGGTGATCGACGTCGGATGACCGGCAGGCTGTCGCCCGCCGCTCCTTCCGATCAGAACACATAGAACTCGTTTGCGGTCATGGCGAGGCCGTGGGAGATCATGGCGAACCGGGTGGCGGCATGCGCGCCGTTGCCGTCGTCGACGAAGGAATGCAATGCGCACTACGGTCAAGATCATTGGGAATCAAAGCTGACACTCCTCTGCAAACTTGCCCCGACAACTCGATGCCTACGACACATCACACCCAAAAGCGTTGCGAAACGGGACGAGAGCCGCTATACACGGCGCGATTTCCCTAATTTGGTGGCCTAGACCACCGCCCGCGCCGGGACGCGGGCGAACGAGAAGGATTTGCTCCATGGCCAACACGCTCCTGATGCCCAAGGCGACCGCCGTCTGGCTGGTCGACAACACCGCGCTCTCCTTCGACCAGATCGCGCAGTTCTGCTCGTTGCATCCGCTCGAGGTGAAGGCGATCGCCGACGGCGAGTCGGCGCAAGGCATCAAGGGCATGGACCCGGTCATCACCGGCCAGCTCAGTCGCGAGGAGATCGCCCGCGGCGA
>CAZBBT010000063.1:0-15695 GCA_964490065.1 uncultured Mesorhizobium sp.
CATCATCAATCCGATGATCGTCGAGGGCCAGGTCCATGGCGGCATCGCCCAGGGCGTCGGCCAGGCGATGCTCGAAGGTGCCCACTACGACGGGACCGGGCAGTTGCTGACGGCGAGCTACATGGACTACACCATGCCGCGCGCCGGCGATCTGCCGTCCTTCCAGGTTTCGACCTCGAACACGCCGTGTCCCGGCAATCCGCTCGGCATGAAAGGCTGCGGCGAGGCCGGCGCCATCGGTTCGCCGCCGGCGGTGATGAACGCCATCACCGACGCCATCGGCAACAACGACTTCGACATGCCCGCGACGCCTTCGCGCGTGTGGGCGGCGCTGCAAGCCGCGAAACACTGAGGGGAGACCCGAACCATGTATTCCGTCAACTACCATCGCGCTTCCTCGGTTGCGGACGCCGCGAAACTGCTCAAGACCGGCGATGCCAAGCTGCTTTCCGGCGGCATGACGCTGATCCCGGCGATGAAGACGCGGCTCGCCGCGCCGTCGGACCTCGTCGACATCAGCCGCATCCATACGCTCAAGGGCGTCAAGGTATCCGGCAAGAGCGTCACCATTGGCGCTGCGACCACGCATTTCGAGGTTGCCAATGACGAGAAGCTGAAGAAGGCATGCCCGGCGCTGGCGCATCTCGCCTCGCTGATCGGCGATCCCGCCGTGCGCCACAAGGGCACGATCGGGGGCTCGATCGCCAACAACGATCCGGCCGCGGACTATCCGGCCGCGATGCTCGCGCTCGGTGCCACCATCGTCACCAACAAACGCGAGATCGCCGTCGACAAGTTCTTCAAGGGGCTGTTCGAGACGGCGCTCAAGGACGGCGAGATCGTCACCGCCGTCACCTTCACCGCGCCGGCCAAGGCAGGCTACGAAAAATTCCGCAACCCGGCCTCGCGCTACGCCATCGTCGGCGTGTTCGTGACGAAGGGCAAGGCCAATGGGAAAGACGAGGTCCGGGCCGCCGTGACCGGGGCGGGAGAGGACGGCGTCTTCCGTTCGAAGGAAATCGAAGCGGCATTGTCGAAGAAGTTCGACGCCGCGGCGCTGGATGGCATCAAGGTATCGGCCAAGACCCTGATGAGCGATATCCACGCTTCGGCCGACTACCGGGCGCACCTGATTCCCGTGATCGCGAAGCGTGCTGCGGCGTCGGCGAACGCCTGAACGCTTCACGCGCGAAGAATCTTCAACGCTCCGACCGCCAAGAATCTTCCCACGGCCGGCGCAAGCCGGCCATTTTGTCTTTTATCGGACATAAAGCATTGGACTATCGTCGTATGGCGCCGATTGTGAATTGTCATATCGCATCACGACATTAACCTGTCCCTTGCCCATAATAGACAAATCGGGGAGGGAATCATGGAAACAGGAGCAGGTAGCGGCGGCTGGTTCAGCCGTGCACGCACGGTAGCCAAGCCCGGCTACAGTCGCTGGATGGTGCCGCCGGCGGCGTTGTGTGTGCATCTGTGCATCGGCCAGGCCTATGCCTTCAGCGTGTTCAACAAGCCGATGACGAAACTGCTCGGCATTTCAAGTTCGACCGCGCCCGAGAACTGGCAGGCCAATCTCGACTGGGTTCAGTCAAGCCCGGACGACTGGAGCATCCCAGCGCTCGGCTGGATTTTCTCGCTCGCCATCTTCTTCCTCGGCGTATCGTCGGCGGTATTCGGCCGCTGGGTCGAGGAAGGCGGCCCACGGCGCGCGATGTTCACGGCCGCATTGTGCTGGGCCGGCGGATTCTTCCTTTCCGCGATCGGCGTTTACACGCACCAACTATGGCTGGTCTACATCGGTTACGGTGTCCTTGGCGGCATCGCGCTCGGCATCGGCTACATCTCGCCGGTCTCGACGCTGATCAAATGGTTTCCGGACCGGCCCGGCATGGCGACCGGCATGGCCATCATGGGCTTCGGCGGCGGCGCCTTCATCGCCTCGCCGTTGTCGGTCTGGCTGATGAGCAAGTTCACCACGACGACCCATGTCGGCGTCGCGGAGACCTTTATCGTGCTCGGCATCGTCTACTTCGTCTTCATGATCGTCGGCTCGATCATCGTGCGTGTGCCGCCGGCGGACTGGAAGCCGGAGGGCTATGTCGCGCCCAGGGAGAACAAGCTCATCAGCAAGAACGACGTCTTCGTCTACGACGCGCTCAAGACGCCGCAATTCTGGCTGATCTGGTGGGTGCTGTGCCTGAACGTGACCGCCGGCATCGGCGTGCTCGGCCAGGCTTCGCTGATGAGCCAGGAAATGTTCCCCGGCATCATCACGCCGGTCGCGGCGGCGGGTCTCGTAGGCCTGATGAGCCTGTTCAACATGGGCGGCCGCTTCGCTTGGGCGACGACGTCCGACTACATCGGTCGCAAGAACACTTATTTCGTGTTCATGGTACTGGGCTTTATCCTCTATTGCCTGGTTCCGCTGACGGGCACGGCCGGCAGCGTCGCCGGCTTCGTGCTGTGCTTCCTCATCATCATCTCGATGTATGGCGGCGGCTTCTCGACCGTGCCGGCCTATCTCAAGGATATGTTCGGGACGCGCTATGTCGGCGCCATCCACGGGCTTCTGCTCACCGCATGGTCGGCCGCAGGCATCTTCGGGCCGGTCATCGTCAACTATCTGCGCGAGTACAACGTCACGCATGGCGTGCCGAAGGCGGATGCCTATAACAACACCATGTACATCATGGCCGGACTGCTGGTGATCGGCTTCATCTGCAACTTCTTCGTCAAGGCGGTCGACAGCCGCTTCCACATGAAGGCGGACGTTGGGGGACCAGCGCTCGATGTCGCCGGCGAAGCCGCGGCCAAGGCCTAAGGGGAGAGGGACGATGGAAAACAATCAGAACGGCACGACAACCCTGCAGCTTGTGCTGGCATGGGGCTTCGTCGGCATTCCGCTGGTGCTGGGCGTGCTGCAGACCCTCGTCAACGCCATGAAGCTGTTCCAGTAGACGGGAGCAGATCTAGCGCATCGGAGCGGCGGGCCTGACGGTCCGCCGCTTTTGCACTTGGCGATACGGCAGGTCTTCCCGACGCGGAAAATGCCGGCTTCAGGCCAATGGCCTCGCGTAGTAGCGCACCGTCTTCTTGCCGCCATGGATCGCGGCAGAGCCGATCTCGCCGAAACCGAGTGCGGCGTGGAAGGCATCCGAGGCTGGATTGGGCGGGTCGGCATTCACCTCGCAGGTGACGACCTTGTGCCCGGCGTGCGCCGCATGGTCAAAAAGATCCTGGTAGAGCCGCCGCGCATGACCGCGACCACGCGCCTCGGCCGCCACCACGACGCGATCGACATAGACGAAACGTGGGTAGCGCTCGCGAAACCACAGGAAATTCGGGCTGTCGTAGCGGGCGTTCTGGTCGAAGGTCATGATGAAGGCTTCGAGCGCGCCGATGCGCCGGGCGTGGAAGGCTTCGCCGAGCAGTTCGGAAAGCCGCTCCGGCTCCAGCCAGGAAAGTTCGGCGGCGTGCTCGTTGTTGAGCGCGAGCACCGCCGGCTGGAGCGTCGCCGGAACGGGTTCTATCGGCAAGGGCGAGCGGTCGCTCATGCCCGCGCCGCCGCGATCGTCGCGGCGACCAGCGCCTCGTCGGTGACGGTATTGCGGTACTCCCTGTCGAGATCGGTGCCGCCCATGCCGACATGCGGGTTGCGGTAGCGCATGCTGCTCGGCAAGTCCTTCGGCGCCGAAAAGTGCATTTCCTTGAGGCTGGTCCTCGCACGCACCTCGCCAATGGTGTCCGGGTTAAGCGCGCCGCAGCCGAGAATGACGATACGCTCGCCGGCCTGCTTTACCAGCGCCGCCAGCAAATCGGCGCCTTCCAGGGCGGTATCGCGCTGGCCGCTGGTCAGAACGCGTCCGACACCGCAGCGCACGAGCGCCTCCAATGCCTCGCTGGCGTCGCGGGTCATGTCGAAGGCGCGGTGACAGGTGACGGCGAGTGGCCCCGCGGCCTCCACCAGTGCCGTCATGCGTGCCTCGTCGATTTCGCCGTCGGCGGTCAGGCAGCCGACCACGACGCCGGCGACGCCCATCTCGCGCAGCGCCGCAACGTCTGCCAGCATCGAACGGTATTCGGCCTCGCTGTAGAGGAAATCGCCGCCGCGCGGGCGCACGATGACATGAAAGGAGATGGTCGCGAGGTCGAGCGCGGTGCGCACGGTGCCCAGGCTCGGCGTTATGCCGCCCTCGACCAGACTGGCGCATAGTTCCACCCTGTCCGCCCCTGCTGCCTGTGCGGCCAGCAGGCCGTCGATGCCTTCGACGCAAATCTCGATCAGTGGCAGTGGTTTCGTTGCGTTCCTCGACATCCCGTTCTCCTTGAAGCGCAAAAGGCTCTAGCATCGCCGGGCCTAGCGGCAAAGTCGCAAGCGTTGGCGCAGGGGTCGGACAGCCACAAACGGTGTTTTTTACTTGCGCTAGCGCCAGCAAAGGTTGTTGAAAGGGTCGTTCTTTAGAACCCGGATCCGGTCCCGACCATCGTGCGCGCCAGGATCGGTTTCTTCCCGCCGCCTGCCAGCCTGCCTTCCGTGGAGCCAGCCCAAATGCCCTTTGGAATCGATCAGTCCACGATCGCGGCCTATGTCGAAGTCGTCACCATCAATCTGGTCCTGTCCGGCGACAACGTAATCGTTATCGGCATGGCGGCGGCCGGGCTGGCCGCCGACCTCAGGCAGAAGGCGATTTTTGCCGGCATTGCCGCCGCCACCGTGATCCGCATTGTCTTCGCCGTCATTGCGGTGGAGCTCCTGGCCATCCCCGGCATCACGTTGCTCGGCGGCTTTTTGCTGTTGTGGGTGTGCTGGAACATGTTCCAGGAACTGCGCGCCGCCACGGAGCCGGTTGAGGTGCTCGACATGGCGGGCGAGGGCGCGATGACCGCGGCGGCAGCACAGCCCAAGCAGCTCAGGCAGGCGATCATTCAGATCGTGGTGGCGGACGTTTCCATGTCGCTGGACAATGTGCTGGCCGTGGCCGGTGCCGCGTCGGAAAACATGAACGCCTTGATCTTCGGCCTCGTCCTGTCCGTTGTGCTGATGGCCGTGGCGTCGTCCCTGGTCGCGAGGCTGCTGGCCAAATATCGCTGGATCGGTTGGCTGGGGCTCGCCATCATCGTCTATGTCGCGATCGACATGGCGGTCGATGGCATCGAGGATCTCGTAGCGCTGGATTATCACGCACTGCTGGGCGGCTGGACGGGCGTGCCGGTCACGAGCTGAGATTCCCGGCCGGTCACTCGCTGGAAACGCCCGGTCGCACCGTGGCGCGCCATACCATAGGCGCTTCGAAAACGACCCGGTTGTCCCGTTCCTCGGCCTCGCCGCGGCGCATGCTCGCGAGTTCGACGGCCTTGGTGGCGATCTGCTCGACCGGCGGCGCGAAGGTCGTCAGCCGATAGGAAGTCCAGCCGGCCTGCTCGATATCGTCAAACCCTATGACGCAGAGTTCGCGCGGAACCGACATGCCGAACTCGTGGCGCGCCGCGTCGAGGAATCCGCAGGCAATGAGATCGGTCACGCAGAAGGCTGCGTCCGGCCGTACCCGGCTCGACAACAGCCGTCGCGCGCCTTCCACTCCGGTTTCGTATCCGGTGCGGCCCTCGCGCCAGATCGCGGCCTCCACGCCTTCGCATCCCGCCGCTTCCACGAAAGCGCGCTCGCGGGCGACAAGACTGGGGGTTCCTGCGGCCGACGTCACGAGCGCGGGGCGGCGGCACCCGGCGCGCAGAAAGGCGTGCAGCGCGGCTTCCGCGGCGCCGGCATTGTCGATGCCGATATTGTTGGGACCCGGAAGTCGGTCGTCGCGGTTTATCAGGATCAGCCGCTGGCCGTTGTCGAGGCAGGTGCGGATCAGGGTTTGCGGCGGCGTGCCGGAAAGCACTACCGTGGCGTCGGCGCGGTAATTCAGCGTTTGGCGCAGCGCCTCCTCGACATGACGCTCCGGGCCCGACGTGTTGAACACCATGGCAACCTTGCCGGCGTCGCGCAGGTGCTGGGTGAGCGCTCTGAGCATCTTGCCCTGATAGGGGGTGTCGCTGTCGGCGACGGCGAGACAGACGATGTTCGTCATCTCGCGCATCAGGCCGCGAGCCAGATGATTGACGTGATAGCCCAGTTGCTCGGCCGCCTCGAGCACGCGTTGGCGTGTCTCGTCCGACACGCTGGCACCCGGTGTGAAGGTGCGCGACACCGCCGAGCGCGAGACGCCGGCCAGTTCGGCGACCTGCTTGGCGCTGGCGAAGACTTTTCTGGGAGCGTTCACGGCAGTCCTTGGAAAAGCGATGCTGCCATTTCTTGCACGCAAGTGCAGAAAACGGCAAGCGCCTGTGCGTAAGCCGGCTGGCTATTGACATGAAACGGTGAATGCAACAGCTTTGCACAGCAGTGCAAAAACGATTGCAGGGCTTCTGACTTTGAAGCGACGGATGACGCCTTGACGCTGGTGACCGAAAAGCCGCTTTCGACAGCCGGGCTGGATGCCCGTGAGCAGCTTTGCCGTGCGTTGCTGGTTTCGGCTGGCGAGATCGCCATGGAAGGCTACGCGAGGTTGGGCGGCGGGCGGGCCTTTACGATGAAGGGGCCGCAGGATTTCCTGACCGAGACCGACGGGCAAGTGGAGAACCACATCCGCGAGGCCATTGCCGGGGCATTCCCCGATGACGGTTTTCTCGGCGAGGAAAGCGGCGGCACGCCGTCGGATCGCATGTGGGTGGTCGATCCCATCGACGGCACGGCCAATTTCATGCGCGGCATTCCGCATTTCTGCACCTCGATCGCCTTTGTCGATCGTGGGCGCGTCGAGATTGGAGGCATAGCCAATCCGGCCAACGGCGAGGTCTATTTCGCCCGGCGCGGGCACGGCGCGAGCCGCGACGACCGGCCGATCCGCGCCGCATCGACCGACGCCTTCGACCGCTGCATCATCGAGTTCGGCTGGTCCTCGCGGGTCCCCAACCGGACCTATCTCGATCGGCTTGCCGCCGTCTGGGCGCTCGGCGTCAATGTGCGGCGGGGTGGTTCCGGCGCGCTTGGTCTCGCCTATGTGGCCGACGGCCGCTCGGACGGCTATGCCGAACTTCACATCAATTCATGGGATTGCCTGGCAGGCCTGCTGCTGGTCGAGGAGGCCGGCGGCGTCTGTAACGATTTTCTTGCCGGCGATGGCCTGATGGCCGGCAATCCGGTTCTGGCGGCGGCGCCCGGCGTTGCCGCCGGCCTGTCGCGCGCGACCGGAATTCCCCTGCCGGGAGATACATTGTCGGGCCGATCACTTCGCTAGCAAAAACCAGGGAGGAAGAGATGAGCCGAAATACGATGACCGCCGGATGGGCGGGGACAGCGCTTGGCGCGGCCGCCATCGCCGTGGGACTGCTCGGTTTTGCCAGCCGGGCCGAGGCCGCCGACCGCAACCTCGTCATGTATTGTAGTGTCGACGAAGCCTGGTGCCGGGCAATGACCACGGCCTATCAGAAGCAGACCGGCGTCGATCTCGTCATGACCCGCATGAGCGCCGGCGAAACCTATGCCCGCCTGCGCGCCGAGAAGGAAAACCCGCAGGCCGACATCTGGTTCGGCGGCACCGGCGATCCCCATCTTCAGGCCGCGGAGGAAGGACTTACCGAGGAATACAAGTCGCCCGAATTCGCCAATCTGCGCGACTGGGCGCAGAAGCAGGCCGAACGCGCCAAGAACCGCACCGTCGGCATCTATCTCGGCGCGCTCGGCTACGGCTACAATTCCGAGGATTTGACGAAGCGCAACATCGCGGCGCCCGAATGCTGGGCCGACCTGACCAAGCCCGAATTCGAGGGCGAGGTGGAGATGGCCGATCCGAACTCGTCTGGCACGGCCTGGACGGCGCTGGCCACCATGGTCCAGCTCATGGGCGAGGACAAGGCGTTCGACTATTTCAAGCAGCTCGACAAGAACATGGCTGAATATACCAAGGCCGGTGCTGCCCCCGCGCTCGCCGTCGGCAAGGGTGAAACGCTTGTCGGCATCGCCTTCCAGCACGACGTCATCAACGCCGCGAAGCAGAACCCTGCGGTCAAGGTGGTATCGCCCTGCGAAGGCACCGGCTACGAGATCGGCTCGATGAGCATCGTCAAGGGCGCCAAAAATCTCGATGAGGCGAAGAAGTTCTACGACTGGGCGCTGACGCCGGACGCGCAGAAGCTGGCCGCGGAGAACGGCAGCTACCAGATTCCGTCGAACAAGGGCACGCCGGTTCCTCCGGAGGCGCCCGACCTCTCCAAGATCAAGCTCATCGACTACGATTTCGCCAAATACGGCTCGTCCGAAGTGCGCACCAAGCTGTTGAAGCGCTTCACCGACGAAGTCCGCAACGGCGGCTGAGGCCGCCCGCTCGCGTCGGCCGTCGTTCGGCGGCCGACGCCTTTAGCAAGGTTTCCGGGATGGCGCGACCAATGCCAGAGCAGACGGCCAACTCGCCTCTCGGCAGGAACGCAGTCGGCTGGCTGATCGTCGCCTGGCTGAGCTTCCTGATCCTGCCCTGGTACAAGGTCGGCGGCGGCTTCTTCGCCTTCGATTGGTTGTCGCAACCGGGCGAGGCTGCGCCCGCCATTCTCCGCGGCCTGGGCGGTCAGCCCTGGCTTTTGCCGCTCGCCCTGCCGCTGCTGGCGGCAAGCTGGTTTGTCCTGCGGCGCGACATCCGCAATCTCGTCTGGGCCGGCGCCCCCGGCCTAGCCTGGCTGACGATCGAGGGGTTCTCGATCATCCATTCGGGCTGGGGCTATTCCTGGCTGCAGGTGCTTGCCGGCACGCCCGGCCCGACGCAACCTGGCATGGGCTGGGGCGCCGTCATCTATGCCGTCGCCATGCTGATGCTGGTGGCGGCAGCGCTTGCCGCGCGCGGCTGGTGCAAGGGCGACGGCTTCGTCGTCGGTGCGCTGATTCTGGTGATCGCCTCGCTCATCCTGTTCGTCGCCTATCCGCTGCTGTCGATCCTCTCCTCTGCGGTGAAGGACAATGACGGCAATGTCGTTCCGGCGCTTTTCGCCGAAAAGCTTTTCAATCCCAACATTTGGAGCCTCGGCTGCCTCGACGGCGCGGGCAGTTGCGGGGTCGCCTGGAACACGGTTGCCGTCGCGACGCTGGTCGGATTGCTGTGCACGGTGCTCGGGCTGGCGCTGGCGCTGATCGCGCTCAGGACCCAGGTGCGGGCCAAATGGCTCCTACGCAGCCTGTCCATCCTGCCCATCATCACGCCGCCTTTCGTCATCGGCCTAGCGCTGATTCTGCTGTTCGGCCGCGCCGGCATCGTTACGACCTTCCTGTCGGACCATTTCGGCATTCCGCGCAGCCGCTGGATCTATGGCATGGCCGGTATCACCATGGCGCAGGTGCTGGCCTTCACGCCGATCGCCTTCCTGGTTCTGGTCGGCGTGCTGCAAGGCGTCAGCCCGTCCATGGAAGAAGCCTCCCAGACGCTGCGCGCCAGCCGTTGGCGCACCTTCCGGACCGTGACCTGGCCGCTGATCCGGCCGGGGCTGGCCAGCGCCTTCCTGATCTCGTTCATCGAGAGCATGGCTGATTTCGCCAACCCGCTGGTGCTGGGCGGCAATTTCAACGTGCTGTCGACCGACATCTTCTTCGCCGTGGTCGGTGCCGCGCATGACCAGGGCCGGGCAGCCGTGCTGGCGATCGTGCTGCTCGTCTTCACCCTTGCTGCCTTCTTCCTGCAGCGAAGCTGGATCGGCAAGCGAAGCTACGTCACGGTTTCGGGCAAGGGCGACGGTGGCGTGCCGGCCGCTCTGCCGAAGCCGCTGCGCATCGGCTGCTATGCGGCGACGCTGCCCTGGCTGGTGCTGACGGTGGTCGTCTATGCCATCATCCTGACCGGCGGGTTCGTCGAGCAGATCGGCCGCGACAACACGCCGACGCTGGAATATTTCCTCACCGCCTTCAGCATCACCAAGGGCGTCGACGGCTGGTTCCTCAGCGGCTCGGCCTGGCCGTCTCTGACCATGACCATCGGCCTGGCGCTTGTCGCCATGCCGCTGACGGCCGCGCTCGGCATCCTCACCGCCTACCTGCTCGACCGCCAGAATTTCGTCGGCCGGGCGCTGTTCGAATTCCTGGCGATGATGAGCTTCGCCATTCCCGGCACGGTGGTCGGCATCAGCTACATCCTCGCCTTCAACGTGCCGCCGGTGCAGTTGACGGGTACCGGCCTGATTATCGTCATCTCCTTCGTCTTCCGCAACATGCCCGTAGCGATCCGCGCAGGGCTCGCCAATTTGAACCAGATCGACAGAAGCCTGGACGAGGCGTCGCTGACGCTCGGTGCGCGCTCCTTCGCCACGCTGAGGAAAATCATCCTGCCGATCCTGAAGCCCGCCATCGTGACGGCCATGATCTATTCCTTCGTGCGCGCGGTGACGGCGGTAAGCGCGGTCATCTTCCTCGCCACCGGCCGCTTCAACCTTGCGACCGTCTATATCGTCGGCCGCGCCGATGTCGGCGAATACGGCATCGCCATCGTCTATGCGGCAGTGATGATCGTCGTCATGATGGCGATCCTGATCGGCATTCAGTTGCTGGTCGGCGAGAGGCGGCTGGGGCGCAGACGCACTACGGCCGAGCCGATCATGGCACAGATTTGAACGGGGACCGGATGGACGACAGAGCGAGGATTTCCGCAACCGGCGCCACCGTGGAGCCGGCCGTCCGCTTCGAGGCGGTGACCAAGAAATACGGCGCCGTGACGGCCGTGGACAATGTCAGTTTCGAGGTGGCGCCGGCGACGCTGGTGACGCTGCTCGGGCCTTCTGGCTGCGGCAAGACGACGACGCTCAGGCTCGTTGCCGGCCTGGAACAGGCGAGCGGCGGAACGATCCTGATCGGCGGCAAGGACGTGACGCTGCTCTCGGCCGCCGAGCGCGACGTGTCGATGGTCTTCCAGTCCTATGCGCTGTTCCCGCACATGACGGTGATGGAGAACGTCAGCTACGGCCTGCGTGCCACGGGTCACGGCAGGGCAGAAGCGGAAGCCAAGGCGGCCGAAAAGCTCTCGCTGGTCGGGCTCTCCGGTTACGAGAAGCGGCAGCCGAGCGAATTGTCGGGCGGCCAGCAGCAGCGCGTCGCCGTCGCCCGCGCCATCGTGCTCGAACCGCAGGTGCTTCTGTTCGACGAGCCGCTCTCCAATCTCGATGCCAAGCTGCGCCGTCACGTGCGCGAGGAAATCCGCGGGTTGCAGCAGGACTTGAAGCTCACCGTCGTCTACGTCACGCACGACCAGGAGGAGGCGCTTGCCGTCTCCGACCGCATCATCGTCATGAATGCTGCGCGCATCGCGCAGGACGGCACGCCGCGCGAGCTCTACAACGCACCGGCCAGCCGTTTCATCGCCGATTTCATGGGCGACGCCAACCTGCTGGAGGCGAAGATCGGCGCCCACAAAGGCGAGACGGCGGAGGTCGCGGTCGGGCCGCTCAAGCTCAGCCTGCCGCATCGCGGCATCGCCTCCGGGGAAGCCAGCCTGGCCGTGCGGCCGCACGCCGTGCGCATCCTGGCGCGGCCGGCCGGAGAGGGCGAGATCGACGGTCGCGTCGTCAAGGGCGCCTATCTCGGCGACCATATGGAATATCGCATCGCCGTCGCCGATCCGGCCGGCGAGGTGTTTGCCATGACGGCCGACGTTGCGACCGAATTGCCGGCCGGCGCGCGGGTTGCCGTCAGTTTCGATCCCGAAAGCGTGGTTCTGGTGCCGAAGGCCTGAGGCAGCACTATCTCGGGACCTTCGATCGACGGTCAAAGTTCAGGGCCTCTGACTACCTCTGCTCCTGCATCTTCCGGGTAATTGCGCGGTGCAGGTCAGGCGCGGCGTCGACCAGCGCCCGCGCCGCCTCCGACTGCGGATGATCGAGAATCTCGCCGGTGCGGCCGCGTTCGACGATCTTTCCCTCGTGCATGACCAGCACGTCGTCCGTGATGGCACGCGCCACCGTAAGATCGTGGGTGATGAAGAGGTAGGCGACGCCAAGCTTGCCGTTCAGTTCGGCGAACAGGTCCAGCACCTGCGCGCGGATCGAGACATCCAGCGCCGAGACCGGTTCGTCCGCCACCACCAGCTTCGGACGCGTGATGATGGCGCGCGCGATCGACAGTCGCTGGCGCTGGCCGCCGGAGAATTCGTGCGGATATTTGTCCATGTCGCGTGACCTGAGCCCCACTTCGTGAAGCGCATGGGCGACCAGTTCGCGGCGCTCGGCGCGCGAAGGTTTTTTCTCCAAGAGGTGCAGCGGTTCGGCCACCAGTTTCTCGACCTTCTGGCGCGGGTCGAAGGAGCCGTAGGGATCCTGGAACACCACCTGCATGTCGCGCCGCGCGGCCTTGAGGCCTGCCTCGCTTTTTTCCGTGATCGCCTCGCCGCGAAAGCGGATTTCGCCGCCGGTCGGCCTGTCCAGCGCCAGCACCATACGGGCGAGCGTGGACTTGCCGCAGCCCGAACGGCCGACCAGCGCCACCGATTGGCCGGGCGCGATGGAGAAGGACACGTCGTCGACCGCATGGACGGGGGTGTCGCGCCGGAAGAGAGAAATGCGGCGGCCGGGATAGAGGCGTGAGACGGATTGGACGGAGAGAAGGGGGCTTTGATCGTCGGGAAGGACAGAGGGGGGCGCCGTAAAGCGGGTCTCTGGATGCCGCACGTTCCGCTTCGGCACGTGCATCGACGCCAGCGCAAGCTGCCGCGTATAGGGGTGATTCTGCTCCGACAGCGTGCGCGCGGTTTCTCCCGTTTCCATCACCTCACCGTGCCTGAGCACCGTAACCCGGTCCGACATCTCCGTGACCACGGCCAGGTCGTGCGAAATCAACAGCAGGCCCATGCGGTTTTCCGCCACCAGGCCTTTCAGCAACTCCAGAATCTGCTGCTGCAGAACGACATCGAGTGCCGTGGTCGGCTCGTCGGCGATCAGAAGTTTCGGCTTCAACGCGCAGGCGATGGCGATGACGACGCGCTGGCGCTGGCCGCCGGAGAGTTCGTGCGGGTAGCGCGACAGCGGAAACTTTTGCGCCGGCAGCCCGACCCGGTCGAGCATCCGTCGCGCGCGCTCCTCCGCTTCGGCGCGACCGGCGTTCGTGTGCCAGCGAATGCCCTCGGCGACCTGCTCGCCGATGGTCTTGACCGGGTTCAGCGCCGTCATCGGCTCCTGGAAGACCATGCCGATGTCGTCGCCGCGCAAAGCGCACATCTGGTCCTCGGTGGCCGACAATATGTCGATGCCGTCGAAGCTGACGCGGCCGGTGGCGCGTGTGGCGTGCGGCAGCAACTGCATCACGGTCAGCGCCGTCATCGACTTGCCTGAGCCGGATTCGCCGACGAGGCCCATGGTTTCGCCGGCGGAGACCGAAAGGTCGACGCCCCTGAGGATCGGCTGGCCGTCGATCTCCAGCGACAGGTTCTCGATTTCGAGAAGGCTCCCGGAAAGGCTCATCTACGCCGCCGCGACTTCGGATCGAGGATGTCGGCGATGCCGTCGCCAAGGAGGTTCAGGCCGAGCACGGTGACGACGATGGCCATGCCGGGGAAGATCGCCATCCAGGGCGCCGTCGCGATACGCGTCTGCGCCTCGAACAGCATGCGGCCCCAGCTCGGCATCGGCGGTTGCGCGCCGAGGCCGACATAGGACAGGCCGGCTTCGGCCAGGATGCCGAGCGCGAACTGGATCGTGCCCTGCACCATCAGAAGCGTGGCGATGTTGGGCAATATGTGCTCGACGGTTATCAGCGTGCCGTTCTTGCCGGCAGCGCGGGCTGCGAGGATGAATTCGCGCGGCCAGATCGCCAGCGCGCCGGCGCGGGCGACACGGGCGAAAACCGGAATGTTGAAGATGCCGATGGCGATGATCGCATTGACCGCGCCGGGACCGAAAATGGCGGTTATCATCACCGCCGACAGAAGTGCCGGAAAGGCGAAGACGAGGTCGTTGAGGCGCATCAGCGCCTCGTCGATCAGCCCGCCGCGCGCCGCCGCGAGGCAGCCGAGCGGCACGCCGACGCCCATGCCTATGCCGACCGCCACGAGCGCGACCGCGATGGAATTGCGCGCGCCGACCATGATCATGGAGAGGATGTCGCGGCCGAACTGGTCGGTTCCGAACCAGTGCGACCATGACGGCTGCTGCTGCTTGTCGGCGATCACAAGGGCGGTGACATCGTAGGGCGTCCAGATGAACGACAACAATGCCGTCGCGACGATGACCAGCGTCACCGCAAGGCCGATGACGAAGGAGCGGTTGCGCAAGGCTTTTGCGACAAGATCGGAAAAGCGCTCTTCCGGAATGTCGATGTGCAGCGTCATGGCCGGCTCATTCCCGCGCCTTCAGCCGCGGATCGACCACGGCGTAGGAGAGATCGACCAGGAGGTTGACGGCGATGACCGCCGCGACCAGCAGCATGACGACGCTTTCCACCACGATGAGATCGCGCTGCGTGATCGCCTGGAACACAAGCCGGCCGAGACCGGGTAGGTAGAAGACGTTCTCGATGATGATGGTGCCGGCGAGCAGGAAGGCGAATTGCAGGCCCATGATGGTGACGACCGGGATCAGCGCGTTGCGCAGCGCGTGCCGCCACAGCACGGCGCGCCAGGGCATGCCCTTGGCGCGGGCGGTGCGGATGTAATCCTCGCTGAGCACTTCCACCAGGGCCTGCCGGGTGACACGCGCCAGGATCGCCGCCTGGGGCAGGGCAAGCGCGATGGCTGGCAGCATGAGCGCCTTCAGAGCCGTCCATGCGCCGGCCTTCCAGCCGGGAAAACCGCCGGCCGGCACCCAACGCAGCCATACCGCGAACAGGTAGATCAGGAGCAGCGCGAACCAGAAGTTCGGCACGGCGACGCCGACCTGAGTGGTGCCCATGGCGATGGTGTCGCCGGCCCGGCCGTGCCGGCTGGCGGAGTAGAGGCCGACGGGAATGGCGATGATGGTGGAGAGCGCCAGCGCGATCAGCGCCAGCGGCAGGGAAACGACGATGCGCTCGCGCACCAGGTCGATGACCGGCACCGAATAGGTGTAGGAGCGCCCGAAATCGAAGGTCAGCAGCCCGCCGGCCCAGTGCAGGTAACGCAGCAGGAGCGGATCGTTGAGACCGAGCTGGGTGCGCAGGAGTTCCACCTGCTCCGCGCTGGCGTTCATGCCGAGCATCAGGCGCGCCGGGTCGCCGGGCACGACCTGCAGAACGGCGAAGACGACGATGGAAGCCAGCACCAGCGTCACGGCCGCGATGACAAGGCGCTTGAGGAGGTAGGCGGTCATGAAGCGCGCGCCCTTTCTTCTCCCCGTCTACGGGGAGAAGGTGACCCCCACGGGTCTCGCCTTTGGCGAGCCCGAGGACAGGCTCCGGGCCGGAGGAGGGGCGGCATCATGTTCTGCAACGTCAGCACTGCCCCTCAACTGCCTGCCGGCGTTCGTCACTCGAAAAGCCAAGCAGTTCGCTTTTCGTCTGCTTCGCAGATCGCTCCTCACCTCCCCGTAAACGGCAGGGTCGTCGCATATGAGGTTCGACCCCCTCTCCGTCTCGGCTTCGCCGAGCCACCTCTCCCCCGATCGACGGGGGAGAGGATACGCCGGCCGCAAGGTTCGCGCTCATCCTCTCCCCTCCCGGAGTGGGGGAGAGCGACTGTCTTGGAATTCAAGCGGTTTGCCATGGTTTTTGATCA
>CAZBBT010000064.1:0-15476 GCA_964490065.1 uncultured Mesorhizobium sp.
GCGTCACCGCCGCCTTCGCCGCCGCCGCCGATTTCGAGCTGCCGCTGACGCTGCGTGGCGTCACGTCCTCGATGGTCTTCACCACCGGCCATGATTTGAAGGGCGGCACACTGCCCGACTGGGCGAAGCTCGCCATCTCCGGCGCCACCGTTGCCGTCTATATGGGCCGCTCGGTGGCTGCCGACGTCGCCGGCCGGCTGATCGAGGCCGGCCTTTCGCCCGACACGGCGGTCGCCGTGGTCGAGAACGCCAGCCTTGCGAGCCGCCGCTTTCACGGCACGCTCAGCGACCTGCCCTCGCTGGAGGCACGCGGCGACCTGACCGGCCCGGTCATGACCATCATCGGCGACGCGGTCGCCGGCGCCAATTTCGAGCGCTCCGAGCCGCTGGTCGCGCACAGGCAGAACAGGGTGGCGGCGCAAGCTGCCGAGGGGGCAAAGGCATGAAGATACTCACCGCCAACCGGCTGACCGATGGCGAATGCCTGTGGTGGGGCAATGGCGCCTGGAACGAGACGATCGAGGGCGCGGAACTCGCCGCGGACAAGGAAGCCGAGGCGCGGCTGGACGCGATCGGCAAGGCAGCCTTCGCCGCCAATTTCGTGCTCGACGTGGCGATCATCGACGTCGAGCTGGTCGACGGCGCGATCCGCCCGCTGAGGCTGCGCGAGCGCATCCGCGCCGCCGGCCCGACCGTCCGCAACGACCTCGGCAAGCAGGCGCGCAGCCTGGCCGCGTAGAAGAAAGGGGCGGTTCGCGCCCGGAGAGACGATCATGTATCGCTACGATGAGTTCGACCACGAGTTTGTCCGCGCCCGCGTCGCCCAGTTCAGCGACCAGGTCGAGCGCAGGCTGTCCGGCGAGATCACCGAGGAGCAGTTCCGCCCTCTGCGCCTGATGAATGGCGTCTATCTGCAGCTCCACGCCTACATGCTGCGGGTCGCCATCCCTTACGGCACGCTGTCGTCCAGGCAACTCAGGATGCTCGCCCATATCGCCCGCAAATACGACAAGGGCTATGGCCACTTCACCACGCGCCAGAACATGCAGTTCCACTGGCCGGCGCTGTCCGACATTCCGGCGGCGCTCGCGGATCTCGCCTCGGTCGAGATGCACGCGCTGCAGACCAGCGGCAACTGCATCCGCAACGTCAGTGCCGATCACTTTGCCGGCGCGGCCGCCGACGAGGTCGCCGATCCGCGTCCCTATGCGGAAATTCTCCGGCAATGGTCGTCGGTGCATCCGGAATTCACCTATCTGCCGCGCAAGTTCAAGATCGCGCTGACCGGCTCGGAGCGCGACCGCGCGGCGATCCAGACCTACGACATCGGCCTGCACCTGAAGATGGACGCGGCGGGCGAACTGGGCTTTGCCGTGTGGGTCGGCGGCGGCCAGGGCCGCACGCCGCTTCTGGCGAAGAAGATAAGGGATTTCCTGCCCCAGCAGCACCTCTTGTCCTACATCACCGCCATCATGCGCGTGTACAATCTCTACGGCCGCCGCGACAACAAGTGGAAGGCGCGCATCAAGATCCTGGTGCATGAGACCGGCGCGGAAGAATTCGCCCGTCAGGTCGAGGCCGAATGGGAAACGCTGAAGGACACTGAACTCAAGCTGCCGCAGGCCGACATCGACGCCATCAACGCCTATTTCGAGCCGCCGGCGCTGCCGGACCGGCCCGAGGGCGACGACGTGGTGCGGCTGGCCAGGCTCGATTCCAAGAACTTTTCGGAATGGCTGAACCAGAACGTCACCACGCACCGCCATCCCGACTATGCCGCCGTCACCATCTCGTTGAAAAATATCGGCGAAACGCCCGGCGATATATCCGACAGCCAGATGGAGGCGGTGGCCGACATCGCCGAGACATACGCTTTCGATGAGGCACGGGTCAGTCACGAGCAGAATCTGGTGCTGCCGCATGTCGCCCGCGCCGACCTCAAGACGGTCTATGACAGGCTGGTGGAGATCGGCCTGGCCACGGCCAATATCGACCTCATCAGCGACATCATCGCCTGTCCGGGGCTCGATTACTGCACGCTGGCCAACGCCCGTTCCATTCCCGTGGCGCAGCAGATCGCCACGCGCTTCGCGTCGCTGGAGCGGCAGCGCGACATCGGCGAACTGAAGCTCAACATCTCCGGCTGCATCAACGCCTGCGGCCACCACCATGTCGGCCATATCGGCATCCTCGGCGTCGAGAAGAAAGGCGCGGAGCTTTACCAGGTCACGCTCGGCGGCTCGGCCGACGAGAATGCCTCGCTCGGCGACATCATCGGCCGCGGCTTCGGCCCGGACGAGATCGTCGATGCGATCGAGACCATCGTCGAGACCTATCTCGTTGTGCGCAAGGACCGTTCGGAACGCTTCCTCGATGCCTACCGCCGGCTCGGGCCGGCGCCATTCAAGGAGGCGCTCTATGGAGCAGAAGCCAAGGCCGCTTGACCGCATCGAGAGCGGCGCTGCCGCCGACGCAGCCGGGCTTGATGCGCTTTACGGGCATCTCCCGGCGCAGGAGATTATCGCTCGTGCCGTCGAGGACCTGTTCCAAGGCGAAATCGGCGCCGTATCGTCCTTCGGCGCGGATTCGGCCGTTCTGCTGCACCTGATCGCCGAGGTTGATCGGCACCTGCCGATCGTCTTCCTCGACACGGGCAAGCATTTTTCCGAGACGCTCGACTACCGCGACGCGCTGGCCGCCGACTTCGGCCTGACCGACATCCGTATCGTGACCCCGGACGAAGCGGCGCTGGCCCGCATCGATCCGACCGGGCGGCTGCACGAGACCGACACGGACGCCTGCTGCGAAGTGCGCAAGGTCGAACCGATGGCGCGCGGCGTCGAGCCGTTCCGCGCATGGTTCACCGGGCGCAAGCGCTTCCAGGCCTCGACGCGGGCGGCACTGCCGGTATTCGAGGCAGTGGGTCATCGCATCCGCATCAACCCGCTGGCGCATTGGACGACGGCCGACCAGGCCGACTACATGCGCGCCCATCGGCTGCGCGAGAATCCGCTGGTCGCATACGGCTATCTGTCGATCGGCTGCTTTCCCTGCACGCAGCCGGTTGAGCCCGGCGAGGACGCGCGCAGCGGCCGCTGGGCCGGCCACGCCAAGACCGAATGCGGCATCCACCTTTCGGGGCTGGAGACGTCGCTGACGGAGGCCGCATTGTGACGCTGTTTCCCTCTTCCCGTTTACGGGGAGAGGAGCGCAGCGGGACCGCACTGGAATCCAACGCAAGAATAAGCCATATGCTCGCCCTGATGACCGAGACAAAGCCAGAAACCAGTGCGCCTGTCGTCCGCCTGTGGACGCCGCAGGGATTTCGTGAGGACGAGTGGATCCATGCCGACGGCGCAGAGGCGCTTGCCGGTGAAAGCCGCATCATCCTGCCACTGCAGGCTTATCTCGATCTCGATCCAGAGGTGCGGACGGCTGAAGGCCAGCGGCTCGGCGTGGAACTGCAACCCGGCGACCGCGTCGAAGCGATCGTCGATCTCCTGGCCGACCTGCCGCTGGTGGCGCTCGCCTTTCCGGCCTTCAATGACGGCCGTTCCTTCTCCAAGGCCGAAGTGCTGCGTAGTCGCCACGGCTATGGCGGCACAATACGCGCCACCGGACAGGTGCTGATCGACCAGCTTCCGCACATGCTGCGCGTCGGCTTCGACCAGTTCGAGGTCTCGCATCCGGTGCTTTTGCGTCGGCTGGAAGAAGGCCGCATAGACGGCCTGCCGGTCTATCACCAGCCGGCGGCGAAGCCGGATGCGAAGCCTGGCAAGTATTCCTGGCGGCGCCTGCCCAACGACTGACGCGGGCGCGCAGCGGCCAGAACTTTACAAGCCGCCCGAATGAGGATTCTCTTCACCAACCCGATGGAGGCGGGCCGTCGCGAGTCGGGAAGGGGACCATGGAGTTCGACTACGTCATAGCCGGCGGCGGCTCGGCGGGATGCACGCTGGCGGCCCGGCTGTCGGAAGACCCGGCGACGAAAGTTTGCCTGATCGAGGCCGGCGGCGAGGGCCGCGATCTCCTGGTCCGTGCGCCGGCCGGCATGATCGTCATGCTGCCCGGAAAGCCGCGCCGCATCAACAACTGGGCGTTCGAGACGCTGCCGCAGGAAGGCCTTGGCGGTCGCAAGGGCTACCAGCCGCGCGGCAAGGCGCTGGGCGGCTGCAGCGCCATCAACGCCATGCTCTATGTCCGCGGCCATCCTGGCGACTACGACCGCTGGGCCGAACTCGGCTGTGCCGGCTGGTCGTGGAAGGACGTGCTGCCCTATTTCAGGCGCGCCGAAGGCAATGAGCGCGGCGGCGATGCGCTGCATGGCGGCGAGGGGCCGCTCAGGGTCTGCGACCAGAAGAGCCCGCGGCCGGTGACGCAGGCCTTCATCGAGGCCTGCGTCGAGAGCCAGATCCACGCCAACGAGGATTTCAACGGGCCGGAGCAGGAGGGCGCCGGGCTCTACCAGGTCACGCAGTTCTGGGGCGAGCGCCGCAACGGCGAACGCTGCTCGGCGGCGGCGGCCTATCTTCATCCGGCGATGAGCCGGCCGAACCTCAGGGTCGTCACCGGCGCACACGCCACCGGCATCGTGCTCAACGGCAGGCGGGCGAAGGGCCTGCGCTACAGGAGCCGGCAAGGCCAGGCGGAGGTGGCGGCGCGCCGCGAGGTCATCCTGTGCGGCGGCACGTTCGGCTCGCCGCAACTCCTGATGCTTTCCGGCATCGGGCCGGTCAACGAGCTGGTGATGCACGGCATTCCGCTCGCCCATGAACTGCCGGGCGTCGGCCACAATCTGCAGGATCATCTCGATTTCGTCATGGCCTGGAGGTCGCGCAATTCCGACATGATGGGCATCGGCATGCGCGGTACCTTCAGGTTGACGAGGCATATGCTGCAATGGCGGCGCAACGGCACCGGCATGATCGCCACGCCGTTTGCCGAAGGCGGCGCCTTCTTCAAGTCCGATCCCGGGATCGAACGGCCCGATCTGCAACTGCATTTCTGCATCGGCATCATGGACGACCACGGTCGGCGCCGGCACAGGGGCTACGGCTTCTCCTGCCATGCCAGCGTGCTGCGGCCCCATTCGCGCGGCATGGTCGGGCTCGACAGCACCGATCCGACGGCGCCGCCGCGCATCGATCCGAAGTTCCTGTCCGACGAACGCGATTCCAGGCTGCTGCTGGCCGGGGTGCGGAAGATGCGCGCGGTGCTGGAGGCGCCGGCGCTGGCGAAATACCGGCATCGCGAACTCCACGCCGTCGGCGCCGCCAGCGACGAGGAACTGATGCGGCACATACGCGCCCGCGCCGACACCATCTACCATCCGGTCGGCACCTGCCGCATGGGCACCGACGCCATGGCTGTGGTCGACCCGCAGCTTCGGGTGCGCGGAATGGCGGGTCTGCGCGTGGTCGACGCGTCGGTGATGCCGACGCTGGTCGGCGGCGACACCAACGCCCCGACGATCATGATCGCCGAGAAGGCAGCCGACATGATCCGGGCCGTCGCCTAGAGCATTTTGCAGCCAGACGGAATCGTCTGGCGTCCGCACAATGCGGCTGGGGAATCAAGCTTGAGCAGCGGTACTGCGTTCGTCGGAACGCCCGGCTGCTCAAGTATTCCAGGAAGAATTCTTCCTCTGGCCCGACCACTCGGGCGATATCGCCCGCGCTTATCTGTTCTCTATGGACGATCCCCGGAGATTCGCAATTTGTCGGATAATTTGGTCGGACCAGTTTGACGATGTCTGCGTTCGGAACTAGGATACGTGCAAATTATTTCGAGCTGCGAATAAAATCCGGACAAGGGAGGAACAGATGGCTGGAAAGAAGATCCTGATGCTCGCTGGTGAGTTCAGCGAGGAATACGAGATTTTCGTTTTCGAGCAGGCCATGCACGCGGTCGGGCATACGGTTCATGTCGTCTGCCCGGATAAGAAGGCGGGGGAGGTGATCAAGACCTCGCTGCACGATTTCGAGGGCCATCATACCTACACGGAAAAACCCGGCCACGACTATTACGTCAACAAGACATTCTCCGAAGTCAGGCCCGAAGAGTATGACGCCGTCTACTGCGCCGGTGGGCGCGGGCCGGAATATATCCGCATCGACAAGGGCGTGCAGGCGATCGTGCGGCACTTCCACGAGGCGGGAAAGCCGATCTTCACCATTTGTCACGGCGTGCAGATCCTGATCGCGGTGGACGGTGTGGTGCGCGGCCGCGAGGTCGCCGCCCTGCAATATTGCGAGCCGGAGGTGCGGCTTGCAGGCGGCACATACATCGACGTGGCGCCAAATGGCGCGCATGTCGACGGCAATCTGGTTTCCGCCAAGGGCTGGCCGGGCCTCGCCGCCTTCATGCGCGAGTGCCTGAAGGTGCTGGGCACCGAGATCCGCCATGGCGAGGCGCTGATGCGCAACGAACGCCGCGCGGCATAGGCACGTCGCTTCGCTTCGTCGGGTCGGATGCCGGAGATTCCGGCATCCGGACGACGCGTTAGCGTGAGGCCTTGGCTTTCTTGCCCTCGGTTTCCTCGAGCTTGTCGAGCAGCGTCCGCAGGTGTCCGGGTATGTCGTCGACCACCTTGAAGGCCGGCAGGGCGTGCAGGAAGCGTACCGTCGACCGCTCGCCGAACTGGCGACGAATGTCGCTCGCCAGCCTGTGGTGCCTTTCCCCGGCGTTTTCTCCGATGTTCCGGGCCATTGTTTCAATTCCCATGTGTCGGTCTCGAAACTCCCCCGATCCGGCAATGGTTCCCGCATCGCACCGTGGTGGCAAGCGCAACCGGGCATTACGGTAAAATTTGAATTAAAGTCGAAGCGGTTGCGGCCGCTCGGCGCGCTGCCGTCCACAGGCCATAAAGTCGGCTTTGGCCTTGATTTTTGATGCCCGAACATCGATATCGGGCACAATTTCCAAATGAATCGAATAACGGACACCGCGATGAGCGATCAGGCAAAAGACGAACGCGCGCCCGACCAGAACGAAGCCATGGAGGCCGATGCCGAACGCGCCGAAGGCAGCGTCGACGGCGATTACGAGGCGCTGGTCAGGCTGCTCAAGGAAAACGAGGAACTCAAGGACCGCGCGCTGCGTGCCGCGGCCGAGATGGAAAACCTGCGCCGGCGCACCGCGCGCGACGTGCATGATGCGCGCAGCTACGCCATCGCCAATTTTGCGCGCGACATGCTGTCGGTTTCCGACAATCTGCGCCGTGCGCTCGATGCCATTCCGGACGAGGCAAAGGCCTCCGGCGATGCCGGCTTCAAGGCGCTGATCGATGGTGTCGACATCACCGAGCGCGCCATGCTCTCGGCGCTGGAGCGGCACGGCGTCAAGAAACTCGATCCCAAGGGCGAGAAATTCGATCCGAATTTCCATCAGGCGATGTTCGAGGTACCCAATCCGGATGTGCCGGCCGGCACCGTGACGGACGTGGTGCAGCCGGGCTATTCGATCGGCGAGCGCGTGCTCAGGCCCGCAATGGTCGGCGTCGCCAAGGGCGGCCCGAAACAGCCGCCGGTGGAACCCGGTCCGGTCAACGAGCAGGCCGAGAAGGATGCGTGAGGATTAGGGCAGTAAGGCAGTAAGGCAGTAAGGCAGTAAGGCAGTAAGGCAGTAAGGCAGTAAGGGTGGTGCTTCGGGGCCACCGTCGAAGAAATCATCACCGCTTGACGAAAGCCGGCGGGCGGCATTTGTTTCCTACTGCCCTACTGCCCTACTGCCCTACTGCCCTACTGCCCTACTGCCCTAGCTCGCTGGCGCCCGCATGTCCCTCGTCACCGTCCTCGACTATGCCGGCGTCGCCGTGTTCGCGGCGACCGGGGCGCTGGCGGCGTCGCGCAAGCAGCTCGATATCATCGGCTTCCTGTTCCTGGCGGGCGTCACTGGCATCGGTGGCGGCACGCTGCGAGACCTGATCCTCAACATTCCCGTTTTCTGGGTCGGCAATCGCGACTATGTGCTGATCTGCGCGGTCGTCGCGGTTCTTGTCTTCTTCACGGCGCACAGGGTGGAGTCCCGCTACCGGCTGCTGCTCTGGCTCGACGCCATCGGCATCGCCGCCTTTTGCGTGATGGGTGCGGACAAGGCGCTGACGATCACCGGTTCGCCGGTCGTGGCGATCGTCATGGGCATGCTGACGGCCACCTTCGGCGGCATATTGCGGGACATCCTGGCCGGCGAACCCTCGGTTCTGCTGCGCCCCGAAATCTACGTCAGCGCAACACTCGCGGGCGCGGCGCTCTATACGGCTTGCGACCTTGCCGGCCTGCCGCAGCCGGTATCGGGCCTGATCGGCTTCGCCGCCGCCTTCGCCGTGCGTGGCGGTGCGCTGCGCTTCGGCTGGTCGTTTCCAGCCTACAAGAGCCGGCCGGGACGACGGCCGGACGAGATTCCGTAAGCAGGGCTTATCCGTGCAGCCTGATGGACTTCAGCCGGACGGATCGCCTTTCGGCGGCAGGGCGCGCACCGGCGTGCCGGTGTAGGCCCACAGCCATTCGCGCGGCAGCGGCCCCTTGTTACGGCCGCCCTGCTGGGTCTGCTCCCAGGCATGCGCCAGGATGCCGACCGAGCGCGACAGCACGAACAGCCCGCGCGTCAGCGGCGGCGGGAAGCCGAGCTCGCCATATATGACGGCCGTAGCGCCATCGATATTCAAGGGGATTTTCCTGCCCTTGCGGCGGACGATTTCGACTTCGATCGCTTCGGCGATGTCGGCGAAACGGCCGCCGACCACACCGCGCGTGGCGAACTCGCGCGTCACCTCCAGCAGCCGCGGCGCGCGCGGATCGACCGGATGGAAGCGGTGACCGAAGCCCGGAACATAGCCTTTTTCCTCGGAGAAGAATTTTTCCAGCCGTGCGGCAACCGCATCGGCCAGTATCGCGCCCGCATCCATCGCAACCGCGATCTCGCCGTAGAATTCAAGCGCCTGCTCGCCGGCGCCGCCGTGGACGTCTCCCAGCACGTTGATGGCGGAGGCCATGGCGCTGTTGATGCCGACGCCGCAGGTGGCCGCCATGCGGGCAATGGCGATGGACGGCGCCTGTGGCCCGTGGTCGACGGCGGCACCCAGGGCGATGCCGAGCAGTTCCGCCTGCCCCTCGCTCGGCAATTCGCCGCGCAGCATCAGCCAGATCGTCGCCGGGAAGGAGACGTGGCCGATCAGGTCCTGGATCTCGTAACCGCGCAGGCGAATGATGCCGGGCATCATTTCGATGATTTCGGTTTGCCACCACTCCTCGCCACGCGCGCGGCCGGTCTTTTTCTCCTCGATGCTCATCCGGCGGTCCTTTTGCGCGCGGGCAGCTTTGAAAAGACCTCTTCCATGTGCTGGCCGAGCGCCGGGGGAGGGGAAGCGGGCAGGGGCGCTTCGCCATCGACGAGGAACCCGCCGCGCACGACGGTAAGCGGCCGGTCCATCCCTGGAACGTCCTCGAAGCCGGCCGTCATGGCGCGCCCCCGAACCTGCTCCTCCGCCAGCACCTGGGGGATGGTCAGCACGCGCCCGGCCGGCACGCCGGCGCGGTTGAATTTTTCCTCCCATTCTGCGGCCGGCGCGCTCGCCAGCGCCTCCTCGATCAGGGCTTTCAGCGTCATGCGGTTCTTCTTGCGCGTCTCGCGTTCGGCGAAGCGTGGGTCGTCGGCCAGTTCCGGCCGGTCGATCAGCCCGCACAGTGTCACGAACTGCTCCTGCTTGTTGGCGGCGATGTTGAGCAGGCCCTCGCCGGTCTGGAATGCGCCGGAAGGGGCGGCCGTCATGTTCTCGTTGCCCATCGGCTTTGGATCGACGCCGGCCGTGAGATAGTTGGAGACGGGCCAGCCCAGCGCCGAGAGCGTGCATTCCAGCATCGACACGTCGAGGAAGGCGCCTTCGCCGCTGGCCTTCTGGCGCACCAGTGCCGCGGTGATGGCAAAGGCGCCGACCAGCCCGCCCAGCGTGTCCGCCACCGGATAGCCGACGCGCAGCGGCGCGGTCTCGGGCGTGCCGGTGATGCTCATGATGCCGGAAAGGCCCTGGACGATCTGGTCGTAGGCCGGATTGTCGCGCATCGGCCCGGTCTGGCCGAAGCCGGAGATGGCGCAGTAGACGAGGCTCGGCCGCACTGCCTTCAGCTTCTCGTAGCCAAGGCCCAGCCGGTCCATCACGCCGGGGCGGAAATTCTCCACCAGCGCGTCGGCGCTGGCGACGAGGTCGAGGAAGCGCTCGCGGTCGGCGTGCTTCTTCAGGTCGAGAACGACCGAACGCTTGCCGGCATTCTGCGCCAGGAAGGAAGCGCCCATCATCGCCTTGTTGAGTTCCGGCGAGGCGCCGAGCTGGCGGGCAAGATCGCCGCCCTGCGGTGACTCGACCTTGATGACGTCGGCCCCCAGCAGCGCCAGTTGGTAGGCGCAATAGGGGCCGGCGAGCACGTTGGTCAGGTCCAGCACGCGAATGCCGGAGAGAAGATTGGTCATTGCTTGCTCGCGTATCAGGCGTCGCCCGGAATGGCTTCCTGGCCTTTCAGCCGGCGGCGCTGGACGTAGCCCCAGAGATGCGGGCCGATCAGGCCGACCGCGGCCAGGATCAGCAGCGTGAGCGAGATCGGGTGCGTGTAGAACACCGTCCAGTCGCCGTTGGCGATGGTCATGGCGCGGCGGAACTGCTGCTCGGCCAGGGGTCCCAGAATCATGCCGATGATGACCGGCGCGGTCGGGAAATCGAATCGTCGCATCAAAAAGCCGATGGCGCCGAGGATGTAGAGCGCGGCTAGATCGATAGGCGACTGCGAGATGCCGTAGGTACCGACGGTCGAGAATACCAGAATGCCGGCATAGAGCTGTGGCGTCGGGATTTTCAGCAGCTTCACCCACAGGCCGATGAGCGGCAGGTTGAGGATCACCAGGATGACGTTGGCAATGAACAGCGAGGCGATCAGGCCCCAGACCAGGTTGGCCTGCGTGATGAAAAGCAGCGGCCCCGGATTGATGCCGTAGCTCTGGAAGGCCGAGAGCATGATGGCGGCGGTCGCCGAGGTCGGCAGGCCGAGCGTCAGCATCGGCACCAGCACGCCGGCGGCCGAGGCGTTGTTGGCGGCTTCCGGTCCCGCCACGCCCTCGATGGCGCCGACCGTGCCGAACTCCTCCTTGTGCTTCGACAGCTTCTTCTCGATCGCATAGGAAAGAAAGGTCGGAATCTCGGCGCCGCCAGCCGGCATGGCGCCGATCGGAAAGCCGATCAGCGCGCCCCGGAACCATGCTTTCCAGGAGCGGCCCCATTCCTGCGCGGTCATGTAGAGCGAGCCCCTGAGCGGCACAATCTCGTCCTTGCCGGCGTAGCGGCGCGAGGCCATGTAGAGCGTCTCGCCGACGGCGAACAGGCCGACGGCGGCGATGATGACGTCGACGCCGTCGAGAAGTTCGAGAACGCCGAAGGTGAAGCGCGGCTGACCTGTCTGCATGTCGACCCCGATCATGCCGACGACGAAGCCGACGAAAAGCGAGGAGAGGCCGCGCACCGCCGAGGAGCCGAGCACCGCCGAGACGGTGATGAAGGCCAGCACCATCAGCGAGAAATATTCGGCCGGACCGAACGACAGCGCGAACTTCACCACCACCGGCGCGAGGAAGGCGACGCCCAGCGTGCCCATGGTGCCGGCGACGAACGAGCCTATCGCCGAGGTGGCGAGCGCGGCGCCCCCGCGGCCGGAGCGCGCCATCTTGTTGCCCTCCAGCGCGGTAACGATGGTGGCGCTTTCGCCCGGCGTGTTGAGCAGGATCGAGGTGGTCGAGCCGCCATACATGGCGCCGTAATAGATGCCCGCGAACAGGATGAACGAGGCTTCCGGCGCCACCTGATAGGTGATCGGCAGCAGAAGCGCGATGGTCAGCGCGGGTCCGAGGCCGGGCAGCACGCCGATGGCCGTTCCGAGTGTCGTGCCGAGCAGGCACCACAAAAGGTTGATGGGCGAGAAGGCGACGGAGAAGCCGTGGGCGAGGTGGCCGAGCGTGTCCATGGCGTCAGGCTCCGAGCAGGCCGCGGAACCATTCGGCGGCAATCATCAGGGCGGCGGTCACTTCCTTCTCGATGTAGCCGGCACCGATGTTGACGCCGAGCACCTTGGCGAAGCCGAAATAGGCGGCGAGCGCCAGAATCAGGCCGATCAGGAGATCCCGGATCGGGTGCCGGCTGCCGAAGCCGTAGCAGACCAGCACGAACATGATGACCGAGGCGGCGGTGAAGCCGAGCGGGCGGATAAGGAAAAGATTGGCGAGCAGGCCGGCGACGACGAAAGCCATCGACCTCCAGTCGGTCGGCGTTTCCTTCTCCTCCTCGGGCTGCCAGCCGCCCCGTATGGCGGCGGCGAGCAGCAGCACGGACAGCACCAGCATGCCCGTCGCCGTGATGTACGGAAAGACCGTCGGGCCGACCTTGGAATAGAGCGGCGACACCGGGATGACCAGCGTCTCCCACAGCACCATGGCGGAGGCGGCGAGCATGCCGATGCCGATCAGCAATTCGGGTATGGCGACGCGCCTTGGCACCTCGTGATGGTCGTCCGTGCTCATCGTCCCTCCCAAAGACGCCGCGGACCTTTTCCGCCGCAGGATTTCGCTGCCGGATCGATCCGATCCGGCGCGGCCAGGCGGGGCGGCGCATGCGCCGCCCCGCGAGAAAGGTCAGGCGAGGCCGAGATCCTTCAGGATGCCCTCGATGCGGGCGATGTCTTCCTTGATGAATTTCTCATAGGCGTCGCCGGTGAGCGGGATCGAGGTCCACTGCCGGTTCTTGCACTCCTCGGCCCAGGCGGCGCTCTTGGTCATGTCCTCCATGAGCTTGACCATCTCGGCCTTGTCCTCGGCGGAGATGTCCGGCGGCGCGAACACGCCGCGCCAGTTGAACAGCTCGACGTCGACGCCCGATTCCTTCAGCGTCGGCGCATCGATGCCTTCCTGGCGCGTGTCGGAGGAAACGGCCAGGACGCGCAGCGCGCCGGCCTTGACCTGCTCGGAGAACTCGCCGTAGCCCGAGATGCCGCCGGCCACCTGGTTGCCGAGCAATGCCGCCAGCGCCTCGCCGCCGCCGGCGAAGGGCACGTAGGAGATCTTGGTCGGATCGACGCCCGCCGCCTTGGCGATGAGGCCGAACAGGATGTGGTCGGAACCGCCGGCCGAACCGCCGGCCACCGGCACCTTGGTCGGGTCTTCCTTCAGTGCGGCGACGAAATCGGCGACGGTCTTGAAGGGCGATGCCGCCGGCACCACCAGCGCCTCGAATTCGCCGGTGAGGCGGGCGATCGGCGTCACCTGGTCGAGCTTGACCGCGGACTTGTTGGCGATGATGGCGCCGACCATGACCATGCCGCCGATCATCAATGCGTCGCCCTTGCCCTTGTAGCGGCTGACGAATTGCGGCAGGCCCACCGTGCCGCCGGCGCCGCCGACATTGGTGATCTGCGAGCCGGAGATGAGGCTTTCCTTGCGCAGGACCTGATCCATCGACCGCGCCGTCTGGTCCCAGCCACCGCCAGGCGCGGCGGGCACGAAGAGTTCGAGCTGCGGCTTGTCCTGCGCGAAAGCAGGCGTGACGCGCGTGGCGACGATGCCTGCGGCGCCCATCGCGGCCGTGCTTGCCAGGAATTTGCGTCTGTTCAGCATGATGTTCCTCCCAATTGCGGCACCTGCTGCGGTGCCCTTCAAAACGTGACCAATTGCAGCACGCTCTTTCGAACTCATGCAAATTTACGCCGTTCTGTCAACAAAAACGGCATTCTTCTGGACAGAACGCTCTTCATCGGGCACAACAACAGTAAACAGGCTTTGCGCCAATTGGGAAATGAAATGAATCCGCCCGGCGGGGCAGCCCGCGCAAAAAGGCCGGAGGCAGGCGACGGCGTGGCGGCGCTCGACCGGGCGATCGCCATTCTCGATGCCTTCACCGCGATGGACCGGTCGCTTTCGCTGGCCGAAATCGCGCAGCGCACCGGCCTTTACAAGAGCACGATCCTGCGCCTTGCGGGATCGCTGCTGAGGGCGCAATTGCTCGACCGGCTGGAGGACGGCCGCTATCGCATCGGCCCTGCCGCCTTCCGGCTCGGCGCGCTCTACCAGCGCTCGGTGGTGGCCGCCGACATCCTGCTGCCGGTCATGCGCGACCTCGCCGACCAAAGCTGGGAAAGCGTCGCCTTCTATGTCCGGGCCGGCGACGTGCGCACCTGCCTCTATCGGGTCGAATCCAAGCACCCGATCCGCTATACCGTGCGCGAGGGCGACGTCCTGCCGCTTCGCGTCGGCTCGGGCGGACGCGTTCTATCGGCGTTCTGCGGCGAAGCGGGCGAGCCCTACGAAACGATCCGCCGAACTTTCCATTTCATCGCGCTCGGCGACCGCGATCCCGAGACGGCGGGCGCCTCGGCGCCGGTATTCGGGCCCGGCGGCGCGCTGATCGGGGCGTTGACGCTCGCCGGTCCGCGCAGCCGCGTCGATGCTTCGTTCCTCCAGCGCATGACTGGGCCGCTGCTGGAGGCGGCCGCTCGCGCCACGCGCGGCTTCGGCGAGGATTCTTCCGAACTGGAGCAAGCCACGGCCATGCTGCCGCGGAACTGACGTCCGGAGCCTGCCGCCGGTCCCTCCATCAGATTAGCCGCTCCAGCAATATCGTCGCGTGGTCGTGATAGTCGGTGCGGGCGAATTCGCGATAGCCGCACTTGTGCGCCACGCCGAGCGAGGCGACATTTTCCGGATCGACGAGGCAGACGGTTCGTGGCGCACGAAGCGTCTCGTCGCCGAAGGCGAGCACGCGACGCATGATCTCGGTTGCCAGCCCCTTGCCATGAACGTCCGGAAGCAGCGCCCAGCCGGATTCGGGGACACCCTCGATTGACGGTTCTATTTCCCGCTTCAGGTCGTGGAAACCGACCTCGCCGATGAAGCGGTGGCTCACCTTGTCCTCGACGGCCCAGAAGCCGAAGCCGAGCAGCGACCACAGGCCGAAATGGCGCAGGAAGCGCTGCCAGCTTTCCTCGCGGTCGCGCGCCCGCCCGCCGATGAAACGGAATACCTCAGGGTCGGCCCACATGGCGCAATAGGCGTCGAAGTCGTCGAGCCTATGTGGCCGCAGTAGCGTCCGCTCGGTTTCGAGGATCGGCGCGGCTGCGAGGCGGGCGGTCATGGAATTTCTCCGTCGATGGTCGCCTGCATCGTTCCACGCATGCCTGCCGGCAAGGGCCACGACCGGGTGCCTGGCTCTCCAGCGGATGGGATTCTGGCTGAATGGTGGTATTTTGCGTCCGGCGGCCGGCCTGATTCGAGGAAAAAATGGACACGACCGATCTCGTGCTTGCCATCCTGCACCATCTGCTGGTGTTCTCGCTGGCCGGCATCATCGCCGCCGAATTCGTGCTGATCCGCAATGAGCTTTCGCTCTCGACCCTGTCGCGTCTGGCGCGGATCGACCGCCATTACGGCATGATCGCCATGCTGATCATCGT
>CAZBBT010000065.1:0-15017 GCA_964490065.1 uncultured Mesorhizobium sp.
AACGCCGGCCCAGATGGTGTAACTCTTGGCACTGCCCCACGAGATCGGGATGGCCAGATTGTTGACGATGTGCAGGATCGCCACCACCAGAATGAAGGCCAGGTAGTACCAGTTGGCGACGTAGATGTGCGGTTCCTTGCGACGCGCCAGCGTACGGATATAGAGGACGAAATAGGCAACCCAGACGATCACCAGCCAGATGTCGGCATACCATTCGGCCTCGGCGTACTCCTTCGACTGGGTGACGCCGATCAGGTAGCCGCTGACCGCCAGCAAGCAGAACAGATTGTAGCCGAACAGCACGAACCATGGGCTGATCTGCCCTGCAAGCCGCGCGCGCGAGGTGCGCTGCACGACATGGAATGAGGTGGCTATCAGCGCGTTGCCGCCGAAACCGAAGATGACGCCGGTTGTATGCGTCGGACGCAACCGGCCGAAGGTCGACCAGGCGGCATCGAAGGCGAGGTTCGGCCAGGCGAGCTGGGCCGCGACCCAAACGCCCATGAACATGCCAAACACGGCCCAGACCATAGAGAGAGCGATGCCGACCTTGATCGGGTCGTCGTAGTAGCTGGCCTGCCGATTCTCCGTCGGCTCCCGACCATAGAAGGTCGACAGCACAAGCCAGAGCAGGATGCCGCTGTAGGCAAGTACCATGACACCGTGCACGCCGAGCGCATCCCCACGCCCCAGGGCGGCCATGGCAACGCCGACGATCGCCATCGCGATCAGGATGACGGCACAATATTGTCTCTCGCTCGAAGTCAGTTGCGCAACCATAGTATCCCCTTGGCGGCGCCGGTTCACGCCGCCTGCTCGGCTGAACTGCCGACCAGTTTATATGCGCCGAGCACGCTTGCAAGTTCCGCGCGGTTCGCGACCAGATCGGCCAACGTGTATTTGTCGAACACCGACAGGTACGCACCCAGCGCCTCGCGCACGATTCCCTTCAGGCGGCAGATCGGCGAAAGCACGCACGCACCGCCGCCGGACTTCATACATTCCACGATGGGAAATTCATCGCCGAGGTCGCGCACCACGGCTCCGACATTGATCGTGTCAGGCGCCACGGCCAGATGGATGCCGCCGGAGCGGCCCCGCGCCGTCGCTACCAGCCCCATGTCGCGCAGCTTCAGCACGATCTTGAGCAGATGGTTGCGCGATATGCCGTAGCTTTCGGCCACGTCGTGAACCGTGCTCGGCTGCGGATCGTGGATAGCGAGGTAGATCAGCATCCGAAGCGCATAGTCGGTTTGCAAGGTCATGCGCATCACGCCTGCCCTCCAGCGGGAAGTTGCGGTAGGCGAAAGAACATAGCGAGCGACAGGCTCTTGGCGATGCGCTCGGCCCGGTCGATGAATACCTCCGCCACTTCCGGCGTGCACAATTCGCGCGCCGTCTCGCGGAAGTATCCAAGCCAGATCGCGAAGTCGCTCTCCACCACCTCCTCCAGCTTGAGATGCGCCGGCACGGGACGCCCCTGATAGGCGCCGGTCTTGAGGATGACCGAAGACCAGAAGTCGGTCATCTTTTCCAGATGCGGCTCCCAGTCGTCGGCGATGTAGCGCTCGAAGATCGGCCCCAGACGTTCGTCTTTCCGGACGCGCGCATAGAAGGAACGGACCAGCCGACCGATGAAGGCGCGGTCCACCTCCGGATGTTCCAGAGGTTGTTCTGCTACGGGACGAACCCTGTCGAGAGGTGGCGAGTGCATCGGGTTCCGATATAAATGGTATTCTAGATACCACTTTTACGGTCGACCTCAGGTGTCTGCAAGGCACGAAACGTCGCAGTTCAAAGCGGCACCGGCATCAACCGGCGTGTGCTTAACCGTTGGGGTCCGAGGGAATGCGCATTGGTCGCGCGATGCCGGTTGGCCTCGACCTCCCGATGGCGAGGTTACAGAGAGATTCCCACCACAGCGAGGAGGGTCAGCAACAGGGAACTAAGGCTGGCCACCACCACGATGGCGCCGAAAAGGAACGCAAGCGCCGAAACGATGTCGAAAGATCCGTGTGCTGTGTCTGTCATGGCTCCGTCCAACCAGTGCGTCCAGGCTGCAGCACAAACGGCCGTCAGCCTGATGCAGGGCAAGCAGGCGCCAAAATCTCGCTGGATGTCAAGATCGGCGCACGGTGAACCGCTGCCGCCACATGGCGACAAATGGTTGCACCGGAGCCTGAAATCAGGCGGCCCACCATCGACGCGTAAGCTATGGCGATCTTGGAAGCGGAATGCGAAACGCTTAGAAACGCCGATCCTTCGCGGCAATTCGGGACAGCAGGTAATCTATCTCCCCGCGAGCGGTTCCGCTCAGAGCGGCCCCGGGCTTGCGTTGCGCGTCATGGGCGATCGCGCCGCGTTTCATCAGCACGTATTTGCGAGCGGCAAGGCCAACTCCCTGCTGCTGCTCGTAGCGCATATAGGGCAGATGAACGTCGAACAGATCGTGCGCCTTGTCGCGCTCCCCACCAGCAGCCAACCGCACCAGATCCACAAGCATGTCTGGAAAGGCATAGCCGGTCATCGCGCCGTCCGCGCCGCGCTCCGTCTCGAAATCCAGGAACAGCCCGCCATTGCCGGTCAGGATCGAGATCGGCCGCATCGACTTCTCTTTCTGAAAGCCCCGCAACGCGCTTATCTTCTCCAGCCCCGGCCAATCCTCGTGCTTGAGCATGACACAGGACGGGTTTTCCGAAACGATGCGCCGGATGACCGCAGGCGTCATCACCACGGAGAGTGTCAGGGGATAGTCCTGCAGCACCCATGGTATGTCCGCGCCGATCGCCTCCACCGCGTTGCTAAAATATCCGGCGATCTGGTCATCGGTGCGCAGCGATGGCGGCGGCGCGATCATCACCGCGCTTGCACCGGCCTCCATCGACGCATGGGCAAGGCTGCGCATTGCGGCGAAGCCGGGCGCCGAGACGCCGACGATGACGGGAACCTTCGAGCGGCGGACAATCCGCTCGACGAGTTCGCGCGATTCGGCGGCATCCAGCTTGGGCGCTTCGCCCATGATGCCCAGTATGGTCATGCCGTCGACGCCGCAGCGCTCGTAGAAATCAACCATCATGTCGACAGACTTCCAGTCGACATCGCCGTTCGGCTCGAACGGGGTCGGCGCGATGGTATAGACGCCCCTGGTATCGGCTCCGATCGGCATGTTGTTTTCCTTTGGCATCGATGTCTTCTGTCTCTCATATTCTGCTGCCGACGTGGCCATTCGCAGTGGCTGGCGCAACGTTCGCCCTTCAGTTGCCCCAGCCTATCTGGCCTTCTTCCAGCTTTCATAACGCGTCTTGGTTTCGGCGTTCATCGGGTAGAGGCCCGGCAAAGGCACATCCTTCGCAACCTCGTCCATGATCCAGGCCTCGGCCAGTTCCTGCTCGGGCGCCCCGGCCACGACTTCATCCAGCAGCGCCTGGGGAATGACGACCGCCCCGTCGTCATCGACCACGATGACATCGCTGGGGAACACGGCGACCCCGCCGCAGGCGATCGGCTCCTGCCAGCCGACAAAGGTCAGGCCAGCGACCGAAGGCGGCGCCGCGACGCCGTTGCACCAGACGGGGAGACCAGTGGAGCGCACACCGGCCACGTCGCGCACCACGCCGTCGGTGACCAGCGCGGCCACCTTGCGCCGGACCATGCGCGCGCAGAGGATATCACCGAACACCCCCGCATCGCTGACGCCCATAGCGTCGATCACGCACACCACGCCTTCGGGCATCGCTTCGATGGCAGCGCGCGTCGAGATCGGCGAACCCCAGGAGGCCGGTGTCGCAAGATCCTCGCGGCCCGGCACGAAGCGCAGCGTGAATGCCTCTCCAACCACTCGTTTCTGGCCTGGATTCAAAGGCTTGGTGCCACGCAGCCAGACATTGCGCAGCCCCTTCTTGAGAAGGACCGTCGTCAAGGTAGCGGTCGAAACGCCTTCAAGCGTTCTCAGTTTCGCGGGATCGAGGGCCATGTCTGCTCCATTCTTGCCTGTGCTTCGGCCGTGTGTCCGGCGGTCTGCCAGGTTGCCGATCGGATTCGATTGCGACCGCTGCCTAGCATCGAAAAGCTTCATCGATACCGACCGGTCAACCCCATAATTGCCGGGTAGACCTAACCAGGACGAAAGAAGACGCAAGCGGCCAGCGGCGGCGTACGCATGATGCAGAACTGCCGATGTGATCGCCGCCACAGGTATAGATGGCCGTTCTTCAACCTGCTCGCGCTTGTGCGTCAGCTCCGTTCCTGTCGGGGCAATGATTCTTGCCGGCACATGCTATGCCTGGCACGACATCGTAGCTGATATTGTGCTTCTCGAGTTTCGCGATCTCTTCACTAATGCGGTCGAAAATCATCGGATCACCGGATATCAGCCGAACGATCCGGCGACCGGCTTTCGTCAACGCGACCATCATTTCGTTGATCTCGCCTTGCCTGCAATTCGGCCGCGCTGTGCACTTCCCGACCGGAATGCGCTTCGCTTCGCGCCGCGCAAATTCAAGCACCTCGTCGGAAACGAGGTCGTCGAACAGGATGACGTCGGCTGCCTGCAAGGCACGCACGGCCTTCAGTGTCAAATGTTCGGCGTCTTCGGGATCGGCCCCGACGAAGCTCACATGACCGGCGGTCGGCACAGCCGATCCGAACGCGATGGCCATGCGCAATTCGCTCTCGGTGCTGGCACCGGGCGGGCAACCGAACGCGCGGTCTGCCAGCATCTCCCAGAACAATCTCCGGCGGGCGCTCCCGACGAGCACCCTGGCGACACGCTCGCGCAGATCACGCGCGATGGCAGCCCACTGTGCCAGTGATGGCGGCAAGAGCGCCTCTATGCGGCGACGAATCGCTTGACCAAGGATTGGCGCCGCGCCCGACGTCGATACACCGATGACAACCGGCGACCGATTGACGATCGCACCGAACTGGAAATGGCAGAAGGCCGGCTTGTCGATAACGTTGCAGGCTGCTCCGGCTGCACGCGCCGCTTGATCGAACGCTCTTGCTTCGTCCTCGTCGAGATCGGCCAGCGCCACGCGAGCGCCGACCAAATCGGCGGGCGTCCATTGCCGGGCATGGTGCATGATAGCCGCCCTGCTCGTGAGAATCCGGCTCATTTCTTCCGATAGTTCATCGTCCGGTGAGCACACCTCGACTTGCGCGCCAGCCGCCACCAGCAATTCCACCTTCCATGCGGCGGCGGCCGTGCCTCCCGCGACGACGGCGCGTTTCCCACCGAGGTCGAGGAAGACCGGAAGTACGGACAGCGGCTGGATGCGGGCGGAACCCGTTTCACTCGGCCGCCTCGACACGACCTGCATCGATGATGCTCCTGATTTCGGAACGGCACGAACCGCAACTGGTCCCCGCCTTGAGAGCTTCGCCGATGGATTGCAGGCTGATACAGCCGGCGGCGACGGCGGAGGCAAGCTGGTTGACCCCCACGTTGAAACAGGAACAGACGATCCGGCCGACGGAGGGAGATGGCAACGGAGAGCGGCCCGATAGAAGCGCCTTACGGTCCGCCATCGTTAGAGGTTGTTCTGCACTCAGCAGCGAGACGAGCCAGTCCCGCGTCGGAAGCAGCCCGGCTTGCGCGACGAGAAGCGCCTCGGCCATCCGATCGTCGTCGTCGACGGCGGCCGCGCGGTAGGAAAGCCCCTTCTGGTCCCGGTATTCGAGCAGGCGGCCAGCCGGATACACCTCGATGAACGAGCGGGCGAGCAGAATGCCCTGGTCGGGGGTCTCCGTGCCGCACAGATCATAAGCCCAGCCGCCCTCGACGCGCTGTCGGCTCCAATGGACGAAGCCGGTCGGTCTGAGGTCTCGCCGCGTGATCAGCACGCCCTCCCAGGTAATGGCCTCGCGCTCGACCCGCAGCGGCACATGCTTCAACTCTGGCTGGCCGGAGACTGCATCCGTTGCCGGACATGCAAGTACGCCGGCGCCGGCATTCGCTGCAAAGCATCCGCTCCAGTGGATCGGCAGAAAGGCGTGGCCGGGCTGCTGGTTTTCCGTAACGTGCACGCTGGCACGCGCGAAGCCATAGGGCGTCGTCAGTCGTGCCAGATCGCCATCGGCCAGACCGCTTGCGGCTGCATCGTGCGCATTGAGATCGACCACGGGCTGCGGCGCGTTCGCCATCAGCCGAAGGCTCAGACCTGTGCGCGTCATCGTGTGCCACTGGTCGCGCAAGCGGCCTGTGTTGAGCGTCAGCGGAAAAGCCGAAGTGACGGCTTGCGCCACGCCCTCCTGCCGCACCGACACGAAGCGCGCCCGCCCGTCCGGCGTCGGAAACCGCCCATCGGCCAACAGGCGCCCGCACTTGCTGCCACACTCGGACTGCGGCCAGAGACGCGGCACGAACCGCTCGTAGTCGACATCCGGAATGGTAGCCAACACGCCGATGTCAAACAGTCTCGCGCCTCGGTTCTCGAAAGACGACAACGCCGCGTGCTCGCGAAAGATCGAAGCCGGGTCGTCGTAGTCGAACCATTCGCCGAACCCCATCCGTCGCGCCACTTCGCAGATGATGCGCCAATCCGGCTTCGCCTCCCCCGGCGTAGGCAGGAAGGATTTTTGCCGCGACAGCCGGCGCTCGGAGTTCGTCACCACGCCGTCCTTCTCTCCCCAGGCGGCCGCAGGGAGGGCGACATGAGCGTAGCGGCTGGTATCAGTGCGCGTGACATCCGACACGACGACGAAGTCGCAGAGCTTCAACGCTTGCCGCACGCGCCCCACTTCCGGCATCGAGACCGCCGGATTGGTGCCCATGATCCACAGCGCCTTGATGCGCCCGTCGCGAACGGCCTGGAACAGGTCGATCGCCTTCAGCCCAGCTTTGCGCGCGATGTTCGGTGCGTCCCAGAAGCGCGCAACGCGATCGATGTCGACGGGATCGTCGAAACCGATATGCGCGGCCAGTTGGTTGGCCAGCCCGCCGACCTCCCGCCCACCCATTGCGTTCGGCTGGCCGGTGACGGAGAACGGCCCCATGCCAGAGCGTGCGATACGGCCTGTCGCCAGATGGCAATTTATGATTGCGTTGACCTTGTCGGTTCCGTGCGTCGACTGGTTGATGCCTTGGCTGTAGAGCGTGACGGTACGCGCCGTTGCGGAAAAGAGATCGAAGAAGTGCCCGATATCCTCGGCCGCCAGCCCGCAGCCTTGCGCGACCTTTTCGATGGACGGCGCATCGGCCAGGGCGGCCGAGATGGCTGCACGAAAGCCGGATGTATGAGCGGCTATGTAGTTCTCGTCCATCGCATTCGAGCGCGCCAGATGCGCCAGAAGTCCGTTGAACAGCAACACGTCCGTGCCCGGATCGAGCGCAAGGTGCAGGTCGCTCTCATCGACAGTGGCTGTTCGGCGCGGGTCGATGACGACGATCTTCGTCCCGCGCTTGCGCCGCGCCGCGAGCATGCGCTGATAGAGGATCGGATGGCACCAGGCAGCGTTGGAGCCGGCGAGTACGATCAGATCGGCCTGATCGAAATCCTCGTAGATACCCGGTACGATGTCCTCGCCGAAGGCACGGCGATGGCCCGCCACAGAGGAAGCCATGCACAATCGCGAATTGGTGTCGATGTTGCCTGAGCCTATGAAGCCCTTCATCAGCTTATTGGCGACGTAGTAGTCCTCGGTGAGCAATTGCCCGGAAACGTAGAAAGCGACCGAATCCGGTCCGTACGCGGCGATTGTTTCCGAAAACCGCCTTGCGACCAGATCGAGCGCAGTTTCCCAATCGCTGCGCTTGCAGGCGATCTCGGGATGGAGCACGCGGCTTTCCAGCCCGATCGTCTCGCCTAGCGCCGAACCCTTCGAGCAAAGTTTGCCAAAATTTGCGGGATGATCCGGATCGCCGCGGACGGATACCGTTCCATCGGCGGCAACCTTTGCCAACACGCCGCAACCCACCCCGCAATAGGGGCAGGTCGTCTTCACTTCGGCTGTAACCGCCTTATCCATCGGCTATTCCGCCGCCACCGGCATCGCGTCGAGAGCGATCGCGACCCGGCCATCGGCAACCCTGACGGGGATCGTCTTAACCGTCCCTTCATCGGCGCCCAGTGCTTGGCCGGTTTCCAGCGAGATCGTCCAATTGTGCAGCGGGCAGGTCACGGCCATGCCATGCACGATGCCTTGGCTGAGCGGTCCGCCTTGGTGGGGACAGTGATCGTCGATGGCGAAGACACGATCGTCATGCGTGCGGAAAACGCCGATCCTGCCGCGAGGGGTTTTCACGCAGCGCGCGCCACGCTGCGGGATGTCTTCGATCGTCCCAATGTCGAACCACATGAGCGTTACTCCGCTGCTTGAGCGAACTCGGCGACCGCCATCGGTCGGAACTCGTGCTTGTCCTTGCCCGATGCACGCTCCGACCACGGGTCGATCTGGGCGAATGTCTGGCTGAAGACGAAGCGCTCATAGAAGGCCTTGCGCCTGTCGGGATCGGCCATGATCTGACGGCGAACCTCGTCAAGGCCGACGCGCTTGGCCCATTTGTAAATCCGTTCGAGGTAGCGCGCGTGCTCGCGATACATCTGGACGAGTGCCACGATCGCCTCGAGCGCCTCGTCTTCGGTTTTCACTAGACCCAGAATTTCGGTGCCTTTGATGTCTAGGCCAGCGGCGCCGGCGAAATGGATCTCGTAGCCGGAATCCACGCAGATGACGCCGACATCCTTGCAAGTGGCTTCCGCGCAATTTCGCGGGCAGCCCGACACCGCCATCTTCACCTTTGCCGGCGTCCACGAGCCCCACATGAATTTCTCGATGCGGATGCCGAGACCGGTTGAATCCTGCGTCCCAAAGCGGCACCAGTCGGAACCGACGCAAGTCTTCACCGTGCGTAGCCCCTTGGCGTAGGCATGGCCGGAAACGAAGCCGGCCCTGCCGAGGTCGGCCCACACCGCCGGCAGGTTTTCCTTTTTCACGCCCAGCATGTCGATGCGCTGGCCGCCGGTAACCTTGACGGTTGGGATCGCGAATTTGTCGACGACATCGGCGATCGCGCGCAGCTCGCTGGCCGACGTTACCCCGCCCCACATGCGCGGCACCACTGAATAGGTGCCGTCTTTCTGGATGTTGGCGTGGACGCGTTCGTTGATGAAGCGTGACTGATAGTCGTCGGCATATTCATCCGGCCAGTCGCAGACGAGATAGTAGTTCAGCGCCGGCCGGCATTTAGCGCAGCCGCAGGAGGTCTTCCATTCCAGTTCCTGCATGATCGCGGGAATTGTCTTCAATCTCTTGGCTTTGATCAGCCGACGTACCTCGTCATGGCCAAGATCGGTGCACGCGCAGACCGGCTGCACTGCCAATGGATTGTAACTGTCGCCAAGCGCAAGCTGCATCAATTTCTCGACCAATCCGGTGCAGGAACCGCAGGAGGCCGATGCCTTGGTGTGGACACGCACGTCGTCAAGCGACGTCAGGCTTTTT
This sequence comes from uncultured Mesorhizobium sp., assembly GCA_964490065.1. GTDB lineage: Bacteria > Pseudomonadota > Alphaproteobacteria > Rhizobiales > Rhizobiaceae > Mesorhizobium. The sequence goes on from CAZBBT010000065.1 coordinate 9,442, forward strand.
TCAGTGATGGTGGAAACGATCTTGCCCTTGCAGACGCCGTTACAGCCGCAGATTTCCGTGTCATCCGCTAATGCTGCAACGGCCGCCAAAGGGTCCGAGGAGACGCCTCCCTGCAAAGCCTGGCCGAAGATCAGCGTATCGCGCATGGTGGAAATGTCCGCGCCCGCTTTCAGCATGTCGAAGAACCAGGCACCGTCGCTGGTCTCGCCGTAGAGCACCGCGCCGAGGATGCGGTTCTCCTTGAGCACAAGGCGCTTGTAGATGCCGGCCCCGGCATCGCGCAGAATGATTTCCTCGCGATCCGGCGCATCCGCGAAATCGCCGGCCGAGTAGAGGCTGACGCCGGTAACCTTCAACTGGGTCGCCGTCTCGACCGGCCGGAATGCCGCTGCCTCGCCGATAAGCGTCCTGACAGCCACCCTGGCCATCTCGTAGAGCGGAGCAACCAGGCCGTAGCAGACATTTCCGTGCTCCGCGCACTCGCCAAGGGCGAGGATAGCAGGGTCGGACGTGACCATAGCGTCATCGACCACGATACCGCGCTCGACATGGATGCCCGTGTCGGTCGCGATCCGCACTTCAGGCCGGATGCCGACCGCCATCACAACGATGTCGGCCGGATAGACCGTGCCGTCGTCGAGGAGCACCGCTTCCACCCGGCCGTCGCCGAGGATGGCCTTGGTCTGGGCCTTGCAATGAATTTTGATGCCGCGGCCTTCCAGTTCCTTTTGCAGCAGATAGCCGGCGGCCGGATCGAGTTGGCGCTCCATCAGGTGCCCCATCAGATGCAGCACCACCACGTCCATGCCGCGCAGTCTGAGCGCGGCCGCCGCTTCGAGGCCGAGCAGGCCGCCGCCGATGACCACCGCCGTGGCGCTTTTCCTGCCTGCGGCAGCGATCATTCTTTCGACATCGTCGAGATCGCGGAAGGCCGTCACGCCGGGCAGGTCGCGTCCGGCCACCGGTATGATGAAGGGCGCGGATCCCGTGGCAATGACTAGCCTGTCATAGGCGGTTTCACCACCGGCCGAGTGGACCACCTTGGCCTTGCGGTCGATCTTCGTTACCGTTTCGCCGAAGCGGCAGGTGACCTTATTAGCAGCGTACCAGTCGGCGTCATGCGTAACGATCTGGCGGTAGCTCTTTTCGCCAGCCAGCACCGGCGACAGCATGATGCGGTTGTAGTTGCCGCGCGGCTCGGCGCCAAACAGAGTGACGTCGAAGCGGCTTTCACCCATCTCGAAGAGGTGCTCCAGCATGCGTCCGGACGCCATGCCCGCGCCGATGACGACGAGTTTCTCCGTCATGTCCTTGCTCCTTGTTCTGTGGCGGGCGCGAAGACCCCGGAAGATGTGGCGCGTTCCATGCTGCGGACGGCGAGGTGCATCCAGACGAAGCAGGCTGCCACAAGGATGAAGAGCAACAGGAAGCTACTGGACCAGACGCCTGTCAGATCGTTCAGAACGCCGAAGGCGACGGGCAGCACGAAACCGCCGAGCCCTCCGACCATTCCAACCAGACCGCCGACCGCGCCGACATTTTGCGGGTAATAGACCGGGATGTGCTTATAGACCGCGGCCTTGCCTATAGCCATGAAGAAGCCGAGCACGACTGCCGCCACGATGAAGGCCAGCCAACCAATCTCGAAATGAAAGGCTATCGGTCCGTCGATGCCACGCACCCTGTAGTCGGTTGCAGGCATCGCCAGCACGGCGCAGCAGATGGCGGATACCACGAATGTCCAATAGAGAACGGCGCGTGCGCCGATCTTGTCCGACAGCACGCCACCATAGGCGCGAAAGATCGATGCCGGAATGGAGTAGGCCGCCCCGACCATGCCCGCGGTTGCGATGTCGAAGCCGTAAACGCCGATCAGATAGCGCGGAAGCCACAGCGCCAGCGCGACGAACCCGCCGAAGACGAAGAAGTAGTAGAGCGCGAAGCGCCAGACGCGGACGTCTTTGAGCGGCGCGAATTCCGCCGTGAAGCTGCGTGCCTGCCCAGCACCATTGGCATGGCGTTGACGAATGACGGGGTCGTCTTCGGTGGTGAACCAGAAGACCAACGCCATTATGGCGAGCACTGCCGCCCAAATCAGCGCCACGCTTTGCCAGCCCCAGGCGAGAAGGACGAAAGGCGCGCAGAATTTGGTGACTGCCGCTCCTACATTGCCGACGCCGAAGATGCCGAGCGCGGTTCCCTGCCTTGAAGCCGGATAAAACCGGGACACATAAGCAACGCCGACCGCGAAGGAACCGCCGGCGATGCCGACCCCCAGGGCCGCAAGCAGCATCTGCGGGTACGTTGTCGCGAATGCCAGCAGGAACGTGGCGACTGCCGCTACCAACATGGTTGCGGTGTAGGCAAGCCGGCCGCCAAGGCGGTCGGTCCAGATGCCAAGCAGCATCCGAACCAGGGACCCCGTAAGCACCGGCGTTCCGATGAGCAGCCCGAACTGGGTCTCGCTCAGACCCATTTCGGATTTGATCCTGACGCCGATTATGGAGAAGATCGTCCAGACGGCGAAACAGACGGTGAAGGCGATGGTCGATACAACCAGTGCGCGCCTGGCCGTTGCTACCTCGTTTGCGCCTATCAGGGCTGGATTCATCATTCCTGGCTCCATGGTGTGCGACCTTGCCCGCGCGCGTCCTTTGTCGGACACCAGTTCCCCTGCACTGTGGTTGGAATCCCTTCAGCATGAACCATGCCAGTTTCAGTTCATGCTAAATTAATCAATAAAATCAGGATATAAGCGGTTTTCGAGGCAATCTGCGTCACATTCGCCGCATAGCGAGGCGGCAAGGAGCGAGCAAGCATTGCCCAATACTTGTGCAATGCAGCAAGCTGCTCACTTTTCAATCTGCAGGCTTCCGACGCTTGTCGCGCGGATGGCGACCCAAGTGGCCGAATCTACGCCAGTCACGTCCACGATAGATACGCACGGCACTGGTCGAGCATATTCAGAGGCTTGATCTGGCTCAGGACTTGCCCCTTGCCCCCGACATGGCAAATCAGTCCAGCAGGATGGCCGCCGCCCTGAGACGATCCAGGAATGCATTTTGCAATCGGCTTGGCAGCCAGTTTTCGCGCACGGTAAATCCGATGGTCCGGCTTCCCATAGATTTCTGGACGTCGCGCGATAAAGGCGGGCAACAGAGTTGCCCAGTCGCTGGAAGTGATCTTCAGCCTTTCTGGCCTGGCGATGCTCGTCATCGGCGCGCTGCCGGGCCTCGGCCCGTCCATCGGCCTCAGCCTGCTCATTCCGTTCGCCCATAATCTGGGGCCGAAACTCAGCATGCTGCTGATGATCTCACTCTACACCTCGGCGGAATATGGCGGGTCGATCAGCGCGATCCTCCTGTCGACGCCTGGAACGGCTGCCGACCCCATCAGCCTGCTTTTCTTGCTGCTCAGCCTCGTCAGCCTGGCTACGCGTTTCTGGCGGCCGGTGCAGGCGCGGCGCCAGGCGCCGCAATCGGCAGCCGGCGCGAACCTGACAACCGGAATTCTCTGCGGATCCCGGGTACCCCAGATCTCGGCCCAAGTCGCGATGGAGGCGACCTACAGTTCGGGTTCGGTGGTATTTTCTGGAACGTTCAGGTCACGCCGCCATCGGCGATGATGGTACGCCCTGTGATCCAGCCAGCTTCGGGCGACGCGAGAAAAGCAACGATGCCGGCGATATCGTCCGGCTGTCCGATGCGGGCGAGTGGAGTCATGCCTAGGATCTGCTCTCCCCGCTCGGCAAGGATCTTCGTCGTCATGTCCGTCTCGATCACGCCCGGCGCCACGGCATTGACCGTGATGCCTCTGGGACCGAGTTCCTTGGCAAAGGCATGGGTCAGCGTGACCACCGCAGCTTTCGAGGCGGAATAAATTGAACTCGTGGGAATCGGCCGAAAAGCCAGAGCCGAGGCGAAATTGACGATGCGGCCGCCAGGCGACGGCAGATGCGGCAGAACGGCCTGGGTCATCATCACCGTGCCGAGGACATTGGCGTCGAGGATCTGCCTGACGAAAGCAGCGTCCATCCTGCCGAGCGGGCGGTAAGGGGCGATGCCGGCGCAATTCACCAATATGTCGATGCGACCGAAGCGCTCCACCGTCGTCGCAACGATGGCATCGACATCGCCGGGTTCGGTGATGTCGCCCTGCACGATGATCGCCTCACAGCCTCCTGCCGCCAGTTCATCGGTGAGTTTTCCGCCGGCTTCGCCGTCGGATCTGCAGCCGACGGCGACATGGCAGCCGAGCGAGGCGAGCCGCCGGGCGACGGCGGCGCCGATACCGCGAGCACCGCCCGTGACGAGAGCGACTTTGCCTTCCAGCCCCTCGATCACGCTCACTGATTACCATCCGAGGGCATTGGATAGTCGTCGGCGTTCAGTATCCAGCCCTGCTTCTGCGAGAAATCCAGCCGAGGCGGGCAGAAGATGTCGACCAGTTGATTGACGCCCTCGTCCATGCCGCGCGAGGTGTGGATCGCGGGCGGCGGGATGACTGTCACCGACGGAGAGGCGCACAGTTCATGCTCGTCGGCCCGCCAGGCGTTCAAATCCGGCGTCCACGGCCAACGTATGTGGTGCGTGAAGGCTCCCTCCAGCGCCAGCGAGCATTGCTCGAAATCGTCATGGTGATGCGGCGACAGCTTGGTGATGTCGCGCGGCCCATGCTGCGGCGGCAGGAAGTTCACCATCAACGTCGTGCAGCGCCAAATGCGGCCAAAACGCCCCGGCTCGTCCGGCACGTCGAGCGAATAAGTCCGCACGCGATACCCGCCCCTCGGCTCGGGCCACGGCTGGAAGAGCGGAATATTAGGATGGTGTTCGGCATAGGCATCGGCGTTCGCGCATTTTTGCGCCAGATCATCGGAGCGGGTCGTGAACATGCGGATCAGCCGGCCGCCCTGCGGCATCACCACCGCGCTGTCGCCGGGCGGCACGAAGGCCAGCGAATATCCGGCAACAGTCTCGGTATTGCCTTGCCATGTGATCGTCGCGGACGACTTGGCGTCAGGCAGCAGCACGACGTATTCGTCCACCTGCCCCTTTCTGGAAAAGGTTGCGCCCGGCTTCGTATCACTGTGCGCGATGATAAAATTCTGTCCCCGCCCCAACCAGGTCTTGCCGTTGGTGTCATCTTCCCGCGGCGCCATGTCGTAGAACCTGAGATATTCCGCGGCGGCGAATTCGGTCGCTGCCGAACCCGTCTTCGCTGTGCTCAGCGAAGCGCGTGGATCGCTGCTGTTGTACATCGGTGTTCTCCTGACTGTTACGGCACGAAAGACGTCTGGCCCTTCATTGCGACTTGGCGCTGGAGCCGAAGCCGGCGAAGAGTCCATTGGGGAAAAGCAGCAGCACCAGCAGCAGGACGCTCAGTGCCGCTACGTTCTTGAACCCGGCCCCAAGCATGACGATAGCCACAGCTTGCAGCACGCCGAGCAGAAGGCCGCCGGCGAGTGCACCGCCGGCGCGGCCGAAGCCGCCGATGATCGCCGCGATGAAGCCGTTGACGCCGAACGGCGTGCCGACATTGTAGGCGGTGTACTGCGTCGGCGTGACGAGGATGCCGGC
>CAZBBT010000066.1:0-14970 GCA_964490065.1 uncultured Mesorhizobium sp.
GCCGGGCACCAACGGCCAGCATGCCTTCTTCCAGTTGCTGCATCAGGGCACCGACGTGATCCCCATCGAGTTCCTGGCGGCGGCGGTCGGCCACGAGCCGGAACTGAAGCACCATCACGACCTGCTGCTCGCCAACTGCCTGGCCCAGTCGGAAGCGCTGATGCGCGGCCGCACGCTGGAGGAAGCGCGCGCCCAGATGCTGGCCAAGGGCCAGAAGCCAGACTTCGTCGACCGCATCGCGCCGCACCGCGTCTTTTCCGGCAACCGGCCCTCGATCACGATGCTGTACGAAAAGCTCGATCCGCGCACGCTCGGCCGGCTGATCGCGCTCTACGAGCACCGCGTCTTCGTCGAAGGCGTGCTCTACGATATCAACTCCTTCGACCAGTGGGGCGTCGAGCTGGGCAAGGAACTGGCGACCAGCCTGCTGCCTGTCGTGGAAGGCAAGGAGAGTGCCGCTGGCAGGGATGCCTCGACCGCCGGCCTGGTGAAACACATCCTGGAACTCCAGGCGGACCAGGAACGTCCGGCAAAAAAGTGAGGCGGCGGGTGGCGATCAAGGGCATTCTCTTCGACAAGGACGGGACGCTGGTGGACTTCAACGCCACCTGGTTCGCCGTCGCCGACCTGATGGCGATGGAGGCGGCCGAGGGCGACCGCGCCGGAGCCGACAAATTGCTCGACGTGGCGGGCTACGATTTTGGCGCCAGGCGTTTCAAGGCCGATTCCATCTTCGCCGCCGGCACCAACCGCGACGTGGTGGAGCTGTGGTTTCCGCGCCTGTCCGGCGAGGAGCAGATGGACGCGCTGCATCGGTTCAACGAGATCACCGCGATCCAGGGCTCGCGGATGGCGGTGGCGTTGCCCGGCATGACCGAGGCGCTGGCTGCATTGCACGCCAAGCCCTACCGGCTCGGCGTCGCCACCAACGATTCCACCGCCGGCTGCGAGAAGACGCTGCTGGCGCTGGGCGTCGCGCAGCTTTTCGACGCCGCCTACGGCTATGACGCGGTCGCCAATCCCAAGCCGGCGCCGGACACGATCATCGCCTTCTGCGACCTTACGGGGCTGAAGCCTTCCGAGGTCGCCATGGTCGGCGACAACCGCCACGACCTGGAAATGGCGCGCGCCGGCGGCTGCGGCCTGGCGATCGGCGTGCTTTCCGGCACCGGCACCCGCGCCTCGCTGGCGCCGATGGCCGACGTCGTGCTGGATTCGGTGGTGGACCTGCCGGGGTTTCTGGAGGGGCGGTGAAGGTTGATGCAGTTCCTTCTTCCCGTTCACGGGGAGAGTGACCAGCACAGAATATATTTCACCCGGACGATATTGACAATAAATATTATCCGGGTAAAATAGGCGCATGACGACGATAGAGAACCAACACACCGTCACCGCCTTTGCCGGCGACAGGCTGTTCGCCTCGGGGCCGGCGGCCGAAGTGGCGTTGGCCCTGAAGGCCGCCACGGCGGTCAACAGCGATGCCGCCTTGCTGGTATACGATGACCGCACCGGACGGCAGGTCGATTTCGATCTCGGCGGCAGCGACGGGGAGATCGTGGCGCGGTTGACGCCCGCCGGCGCCAATGAAGCCGGGGCGGCGGACGAGAAGGCGGCTCCGCCCCGCCGCGGCTCGGGCCGGCCGAGGCTGGGCGTCGTCGCCCGCGAGATCACGTTGCTGCCGCGTCATTGGGCCTGGCTCGCCGAACAGCCCGGCGGCGCATCGGTGACCTTGCGCAAGCTGGTCGATGCCGCGCGCAACGCGGAAGGCGGAGAGGGCACGGCGCGGCAGGCGCGCGAGGCCGCGGACCGCTTCATGGGCGCGATGCTGGGCAACCGGCCGGGCTACGAGGAGGCGAGCCGCGCGCTCTACGCCGGCGACCGGCAGCGTTTCATGGAACTCAGCGACCCATGGCCGGCCGACCTGCGCGACCATGCGAGGCGGCTGGCGAAGCCGGGGTTTGCCGACAGCGGTTGAGCGCCGGCCCGCCCGGCCCTCGGCTACGGCCTCGGGCGTTCGAGCCCTTTGAAAGCTCCACTGGAGCTTTCAATTCGCCTCCGCGAACCGGGCTCTCACCCCCGCAATTCCCGCCTCAGAATCTTTCCCACCGGCGTCTTCGGCAGGTCCGTGCGGAACTCGATGTATTTGGGCCGCTTGTAGCCGGTGAGGTTCTGCTTGCAGTAGGCGGCGAGCGTCTCCGCCGTCAGCGCCGGGTCCTTCTTGACCACGAACAGTTTCGGCACCTCGCCCGACTTCTCGTCCGGCACGCCGATCGCCGCCACTTCGAGCACGCCCGGATGGCGCGCCACCACGTCCTCCAGTTCGTTCGGATAGACGTTGAAGCCCGAAACCAGGATCATGTCCTTCTTGCGGTCGACGATCTTGGTATAGCCCTGGGCATCCATGAAGCCCATGTCGCCGGATTTGAAGAAGCCGTCCCTGGTCATCACCTTGGCGGTCTCGTCCGGCCGGTTCCAGTAGCCGGCCATCACCTGGGGCCCGCGGATGCAGATCTCGCCGACCTCGCCGAGCGGCAGCGCGTTGCCGTCGTCGTCGCGGATGGAGATTTCGGTCGAGGGGATCGGCAGGCCGATCGTGCCGGTGTATTCGCCAGCGCTCGCCTTGTTGGCCGTCGCCACCGGCGAGGTCTCGGAAAGCCCGTAGCCCTCGGTGATGTGGTTGCCGGTCACCGCCTTCCAGCGCTCGGCCACCGCCTTCTGCACCGCCATGCCGCCGCCGAGGCTGAGCGTCAGCGCCGAGAAATCGAGCTTGCGGAAATCCTCGTTGTTGAGCAGCGCGTTGAACAGCGTGTTGAGGCCCGGCAGGATGTGGAAGGGCTGTTTCGCCAGTTCCTTGACGAAGCCCGGTATGTCGCGCGGATTGGGGATCAGTATGTTGTGGCCGCCCTGCTGCATGCCCATCAGCGCGTTCACGGTCAGCGCGAAGATATGGTAGAGCGGCAGCGCGCAGATATAGTTGAGATGCGCCGGCTTCGGCTTCACCGTATAGGCATCCTCCACCCAGAGCGCGAGCTGCGCGACATTGGCAAGCACGTTGCGGTGCAGCAGCACGGCGCCCTTGGAGACGCCGGTGGTGCCGCCGGTATATTGCAGGAAGGCGATATCGTCGGGTTCGATCTCGACGGGATTGAGCGCCATGCCGGCGCCCTGCTTCAGCGCGGCCGCGAACTTGACATGGCCGGGCAGCGACCAGGCCGGCACCAGCTTCTTGACCCGGCGCACGACGAAATTGACGAGAAAACCTTTCGCGCCGCCCAGCATCTCGCCCATCGAGGCCACGACGACGGTCTTGACGGCGGTCTTGGCCACCACCGCCTGCAATGTGGCGGCGAAATTCTCCAGGATGACGATCGCCTCCGCGCCGCTGTCCCGCAACTGATGTTCGAGCTCGCGCGGCGTGTAGAGCGGGTTGACGTTGACCACGACATAGCCGGCGCGGAGCACCGCCATCATGGCGATGGGATATTGCAGCACGTTGGGCATCATCAGCGCGACGCGCGCGCCCTTCTTCAGCCCGCGTGATTGCAGCCAGGCGCCGAACCCCGCCGACAGGCGCTCGACCTCGGCGAAGGAGAGCGTCTTGCCCATGCAGGTGAAGGCCGGATTGGCGGAGAACTGCCTGCAGGAGGCGACGAGGAGATCGCCAATGGACGGAGCGGTGAGCGACCCGATCGCCGACGGCATGTTCTTCGGATAGCTCGCCAGCCACGGCTTTTGCGGCTGCCCGGCTGCCAGGTCGGCAATCGCCCTGGGCAGCTTCTTCGGCGCCGGCGTCTTTTCGCCGGATGCCGCGGGAGCGGCTTTTGCAAGAGAGGCCTTCACCCTTGTTGGCTTCGCGGTCGCCTTCGATGCTTTCGCGGCGGCGGGCTTTGCCCTGGCCGGCTTCGCCTTGGCGGTTGCTGTCGACTTTCCGCCGGTCCTGGCCAATGCGGTTTTGCCGGTTGCTCCGGATGTCGCCGCCTTCGCTGATTTGGCCACGCTCGTTCCTCCCTCGACGGCGACGGGCTCCGGCCTTGACGGCCGTCCGGAGCGCCGGTGCCCTGGCGCCTATCTATGGCGACAATCCGGGGCTATGCAAGCTGTCCCCACGGCACTTTCGCAGGCAATCGCTGGTGGCGGAGGACGGCACCTTGTCTGTCCGCCTCATGGCTGTTCCGCCGGCCGGAGGCCGTTTTTGTCTGAAATCTTTTTGTCGATCACGGAGAAATACGCCGTATGACATCGGCGTGAAGTGAGGTTCGCGATCTCTTTTGCCTACATATGGCGGTCGTTGTGGAATATTTTTCCGCTTCCCGTGGGGTAAACAAACGGGGAGTTCCAAAGCCGAAAAAACGGTGCTTATATGCGGCCTTCGCGAGCCTGATAGAGGGGCTTGGAAAACAATCAGGGAGTGCTCAATGAAAACGAAACTGGCTTTTGCGGCCGCGTTGCTGGCTGCAAGCATGCTGGGGAGCGTGGCCAACGCCAAGACGCTTGTGTATTGCTCGGAAGGGTCGCCGGAAGGTTTTGACCCCGGCCTCTACACCGCAGGCACCACGTTCGACGCCTCGTCGCGGACCGTTTACAACCGCCTCGTCGAGTTCAAGCATGGCTCGACCGAAATCGAGCCCGGCCTCGCCGAAAGCTGGACCATTTCCGACGACGGCCTGGAATACACCTTCAAGCTGCGTCAGGGCGTCAAGTTCCAGACCACCGACTTCTTCACGCCGACGCGCGATTTCAACGCCGACGACGTGATCTTCTCCTTCGAGCGTCAGCTCAAGGCCGACAATCCGTGGAACAAGTATGTCGCCGGCGCCGCCTGGGAATATTCGGCCGGCATGGGCTTCCCCGACCTGATCAAGGGAGTCGAGAAGGTTGACGACCACACGGTCAAGTTCGTGCTCACCCATCCCGAAGCGCCCTTCCTGGCCGACCTCGGCATGGACTTCGCCTCCATCGTCTCCAAGGAATACGCCGACAAGCTGGCGGCCGACGGCAAGATGGCGCAGATGAACCAGATGCCGCTCGGCACCGGTCCGTTCACCTTCGTCGCCTACCAGCAGGACGCGGCGATCCGCTACAAGGCCAATGCCGACTACTGGAACGGCAAGCCGAAGATCGACGACCTCGTCTTCGCCATCACCACGGACGCTTCCGTGCGCCGGCAGAAGCTGGAAGCCGGCGAATGCCAGATCTACCCGTATCCGAACGCCGCCGACGTCGAGGCGCTGAAAAGCAATCCCGACTTGACCGTGCAGGAAGGGGCCGGCCTCAACATCGCCTATCTCGCCTATAACACCACCCAGGCGCCCTTCGACAAGGTCGAAGTGCGCAAGGCGCTGAACATGGCGATCAACAAGCAGGCGATCGTCGATTCGGTGTTCGAGGGCCAGGCGCAGGTCGCCAAGAACCCGATTCCGCCGACCATGTGGTCGTATGACGAAGCGACCGTGGACGATCCCTATGACCCGGAAGCCGCCAAGAAGATGCTGGAGGAAGCCGGCGTCAAGGACCTTTCGATGAAGGTCTGGGCGATGCCGGTGTCGCGGCCCTATATGCTGAACGCCCGCCGCGCGGCCGAGCTGATCCAGGCGGATCTCGCCAAGGTCGGCGTCAAGGCCGAGATCGTCACCTATGAGTGGGCCGAGTACCTCAAGCGTTCCAAGGAGAAGGACCGCGACGGCGCCGTCATCCTCGGCTGGACCGGCGACAATGGCGATCCGGACAACTTCCTGGGCACCCTGCTGGGCTGCGACGCCGTGGGCGGCAACAACCGCGCCCAATGGTGCAACAAGGAGTTCGACGACCTGATCAACAAGGCCAAGCAGACCTCCGACCAGGCCGAGCGCGTCAAGCTCTACAAGCAGGCGCAGGCGGTCTTCAAGAAGGAGGCGCCCTGGGCCACGATCGACCACTCCAAGGTGTTCATGCCGATGTCCAAGAAGGTCACCGGTTACACCCAGGATCCGCTCGGCATCCATCGCTTCGACCAGGTCGACATCGCCGAATAATGGCAATCACGGCACCCGGCTTCGACCGGGTGCCGCTTTTCGTCCCGGCCGGTTGTCCCGACCGGGACGAGATGTCATAGGACATCCATGTTCAAGTTCTTCTTCGGCAGGCTGCTGGTCCTGGTCCCGACCTTCATCGGGGTTTCGATCATCGCCTTCGCCTTCATCCGCCTGCTGCCCGGCGATCCCGTCATGCTGATGTCGGGCGAACGGGTGATGGATCCCGCGCGCCACGCCCAGATCATGCACGAGCTCGGTATGGACCGGCCGATGGTGGCGCAGTACCTCTCCTATATCGGCGGCATCCTGACCGGCGACTTCGGCACTTCCGTCGTCACCAAGCAGCCGATCATCAAGCAGTTCTTCGCGCTGTTCCCGGCGACGCTCGAATTGTCGCTCTGCGCCATCGTCTTCGCCATCGTGCTGGGCATTCCGGCCGGCGTCTTCGCCGCCATCAAGCGCGGCTCCTTCTTCGACCAGTCGGTGATGGGCGCGGCGCTCGTCGGCTACTCCATGCCGATCTTCTGGTGGGGCTTGCTCCTGATTATCCTGTTTTCCGGCATATTGCGCTGGACGCCGGTGTCGGGCCGCATCGACCTGCTGTATTTCTTTCCGCCGGTCACCGGCTTCATGCTGATCGATTCGCTGCTGTCGGGACAGAAGGGCGCCTTCACGTCCGCCGCGAGCCATCTGATCCTGCCCACCATCGTGCTCGGCACCATTCCGCTCGCCGTCATCGCGCGCCAGACCCGCTCGGCCATGCTGGAGGTGCTGTCCGAGGACTATGTGCGCACCGCGCGCGCCAAGGGCCTGTCGCCGTTCCGCGTCGTCGGCATCCACGCGCTGCGCAACGCCATGATCCCGGTCATCACCACGATCGGCCTGCAGGTCGGCGTCATGCTGGCGGGCGCGATCCTCACCGAGACGATCTTCTCCTGGCCGGGCATCGGCAAGTGGATGGTGGATTCGGTGTTCAAGCGCGACTACCCCGTCATCCAGGGCGGGTTGCTCCTGATCGCCGCCATCATCATGATCGTCAACCTGATCGTCGACCTCGCCTACGGGCTGGTCAACCCGCGCATCCGGCACTGAGGGCGAGCGATGGCCGACGCGACCGCAAAGACCGCATCCTCGCTCGACACGATGTCGCCGCGCCGGCGGCAACTCGCCGAGTTCTGGTTCTATTTCTCGGAGAACAAGGGCGCCGTCATCGGCCTGTGGTTCTTCGTCGCCCTCGTCATTGTGGCGCTGCTGTCGCCGTGGATCGCCCCACACGAGCCCTATCTGCAATATCGCGACGCCGTGCTGGTTCCGCCGGTCTGGGAAGATGGCGGGCGCTGGGAGTTCCTGCTCGGCACCGACGCCGTCGGCCGCGACATCCTTTCGCGTCTCCTGTTCGGCGCGCGCTATTCGCTGTTCATCGGCATCGTCGTCACCACGATCGCGCTGGTCGCCGGCATACTGGTCGGTGTCATCGCCGGCTATTTCCGCGGCTGGATCGACACCGTCATCATGCGGCTGATGGACATCATCCTGGCCTTCCCGTCGCTGCTTCTGGCGCTGACCCTGGTGGCGGTGCTGGGGCCGGGCCTGGACAATGCCATGATCGCCATCGCGCTGGTCTACCAGCCGCATTTCGTGCGCCTGACGCGCGCGGCGGTGATGTCGGAAAAGACCCGCGACTACGTGGTCGCCGCCCGCGTCGCCGGCGCCGGGCCGCTCCGGCTGATGTTCAGGACCATCCTGCCCAACTGCATGGCGCCGCTGATCGTGCAGGCGACGCTCTCCTTCTCCAACGCCATCCTCGATGCCGCCGCCCTCGGCTTCCTCGGCATGGGCGCGCAGCCGCCGACGCCCGAATGGGGCACGATGCTGGCCGAGGCGCGCGAGTTCATCCTGCGCGCCTGGTGGGTGGTGACGCTGCCCGGCATCGCCATACTGGTAACGGTTCTCGCCATCAACCTGATGGGCGACGGCCTGCGCGACGCGCTCGACCCGAAGATGAAGAGGTCGTAGGCGATGGCTCTGCTTGAGATCGAAAATCTCGTCGTCGAGTTCGACACCGCCTCCGGCCCGTTCCGGGCGGTGGACGGCGTCTCGCTTCATGTCGACGCGCGCGAGGTGCTGGCGATCGTCGGCGAGTCGGGCTCTGGCAAGTCGGTCTCGATGCTGGCGATCATGGGCCTGCTGCCCTGGACGGCGAAGGTCAGTGCCGACAAGGCGCTGTTCAACGGCAAGGACATGCTCGCCATGGACCCCGCCGAGCGCCGCAAGATCATCGGCAAGGACGTCTCGATGATCTTCCAGGAGCCGATGGCGAGCCTCAATCCGTGCTTCACCGTGGGCTACCAGATCGAGGAAGTGCTGCGCTTCCATCTCGGCATGGACGGCAGGGAGCGCCGAGCCCGTGCCATCGAACTGTTCAAGGCGGTCGGTATCCCGCACCCTGAAGAGCGCCTGTCGTCCTATCCGCACCAGATGTCGGGCGGCCAGTGCCAGCGCGTCATGATCGCCATCGCCATCGCCTGCAACCCCAAGCTTCTGATCGCCGACGAACCGACCACGGCGCTCGACGTCACCATCCAGAAGCAGATCCTCGACCTGTTGATGACGCTGCAGGCCGAGCACGGCATGGGCATGATCATGATCACCCACAATATGGGCGTCGTCGCCGAAACCGCCGACCGGGTCATCGTGCAGTACAAGGGCCGCAAGATGGAGGAAGCCGACGTGCTGACCCTCTTCGAGAATCCGAAGAGCAATTACACGCGCGCGCTCCTGTCGGCGCTGCCGGACAACGCGACGGGAGACCGCCTGCCGACCATAGCCGGGCTGATGGCCGACAGCGAATTCATGACGGCGGCGCCGCGATGACGGACACAAGAGACCCGATCGTCGTCGAAGGCCCCATTGTTGTTGAGGGCAAGGACATCAAGCGCGACTACATCGTGCCGGGCTCGCTGTTCAAGCAGGCGCGCACGGTGCATGCGGTCAAGGGCGTGTCGTTCAAGGTCGAGAAGGGCAGGACACTCGCCATCGTCGGCGAGAGTGGCTGCGGCAAGTCCACGCTGGCCCGCATCATCACGCTGATCGACCCGGCGACCTCGGGCGATCTTTTCCTCGACGGCAAGAAGGTCGACATCTCCGCCGGCCGACCCACGCCCGAACTGCGCCGCAAGGTGCAGATCGTCTTCCAGAACCCTTACGGCTCGCTCAACCCGCGCCAGAAGATCGGCGACGTCCTGATGGAGCCGCTGGTCATCAACACCGACACGCCGGCGAAGGAACGGCGCGACCTTGCCATGCAGATGCTGACCAAGGTCGGCCTGGAGGAAAAGCACTTCAACCGCTACCCGCACATGTTCTCCGGCGGCCAGCGCCAGCGTATCGCCATCGCCCGCGCGCTGATGCTGAGGCCCAGCCTGCTGGTGCTGGACGAGCCGGTCTCGGCGCTCGATCTTTCGGTGCAGGCGCAGGTGCTCAATCTTCTGGCCGACCTGCAGGACGAGTTCCAGCTCACCTACGTCTTCATCAGCCACGACCTGTCGGTGGTGCGCTACATCGCCGACGATGTGATGGTGATGTATTTCGGCGAGGCTGTGGAATACGGGCCGCGCGACGAGGTCTTCTCCAATCCGCAGCACGAATACACCCGCACGCTGTTCGCCGCCACGCCGCGTGCCGACGTGGAGAGCATCCGGGCAAGGCTGGCAAGGAAGAAGGCGGCCTGACAGCCTTTGAAAACGCCGCGGAGCCGGATGGGGACGCCGCCAACGGCCGTCTTCCGGCGGCATTCTCCGCCGCGCGCTTCAGATCACGTAGAACTCGTCTGCCGTCATGGCGAGACCGTGCGAGATGGTGGCGAACTGGGTGGCGGCATGGGCGCCGCTGCCGTCGTCGTCGAAGTAGAGCGCGCCCGTCGATGAATCGTAGATGATCCGGTCTAGCGCGTCGCTCGCATGGCTGCCGATCGCGAAAGCGCTCGCCGCCAGATAGCCGTTGGCCAGCCCGGTGAAGAAGGCATTGTCCAGCCTTATCGTGTCGTCGGCCACCGAATAGCCCTGGACGATGTCGATGTTGCCGGCCCCGCCGCGGTTGAAGGTGAAGTCGAAATAGTCGGTACCGCCGCCGCCGATCAGGCGGTCGTTGCCGTACTTGCCGTTCAAGACGTTGAAGCCGTCATTGCCGATGATGGTCTGGGCGATGTTGTTGCCGGTCAGGTTGATGGCGGTCGTGCCGCCGCCCCATGTGGTGCTGAGCTTTTCCACAAAGGCCGAGGCCGTCAGCGTCCAGCTACCGGTCGCCGCCACCCAGTCGCTGCCGCCGGTCGCCGTCTCGATGATTGTGTCGCCGGAATTGTCGACGATGTAGATGTCGTCGCCGGCGCGGCCTTCCATGATATCGCTGCCGGCCTTGCCGTCGATGGTGTTGGCACCGTCATTGCCGATGATGGTCTGGGCGATGTTGTTGCCGGTCAGGTTGATGGCGGTCGTGCCGCCGCCCCAGGTGGTAGACAGCTTTTCGACATGGGCAGACGCCGTCAGCACGTAGCTGACCGCCGCCGCCACCCAGTCGTCGCCGCCGCCATTGCCTTCGATGATGAAGTCGCCGGCATTGTCGACGACGAAGGTGTCGTTGCCGCCACGGCCTTCCATGATGTCGGCGCCGGCCTTACCGTCGATGGTGTTTTGGCCGTCATTGCCAACGATGGTCTGGCCGATATTGTTGCCGGTCAGGTCGATCGCAGCCGTGCCGCTGCTCCAGGTTGTGGACAGCTTCTCGACATAGGCTTGGGCGTCCAGTGTGTAGCTAACGGAGGTTCCTATCCGATCGAGTGTCCCGCCGTCGGCGGCCTCCACCACCACGTCGCCCGCATTGTCGACGATGAAAGTATCGTCGCCGGAGCCGCCGTCCATTATATCGGCGCCGGAGCCACCGTCGAGCAGGTCGTTTCCGTCCTCGCCAAGAATCCAGTCGCCGCCGGCGTCGCCGTAGAGGTGGTCGGATCCGGCGCCGCCGTTGACATGATCGGCATCGTTGCCGCCATGGGCGGTATCGTCGCCGGGTCCACAGATAATGCGATCGTTGCCGTCATCGCCGAACAACAGGTCGTCGCCGCTTGACGCGTACACTAAATCGACGCCGTCTCCGCCCCAGGCGGTGCCGTCGCCGGCAACGATATTGATCTCGTCGTTGCCGCTGCCGCCGGCGATGCGCGCGCCGGAAACATTGCTTGAAAAGAAGTCGTCGCCCTGCCCGCCGAAGGCTTCGGTGGCGCCCCTCAGCATAATATAATCGTCACCCGGTCCGCCCAAGACGCGTTCGCCGACGGTATCGGCGTAGTAGGTGTCGTCCGTGAAGTCGAGAATTTTGTTGGTCGCGTCGGACGTCGAGACAAAGAAGTCGTATGGCGACGCAGTTCCGGTACCGTTGGCGATGCCGACATAGATCGTGCCGGTGGCCGCTGCGGCATAGGCCAGCACCGCGGTGTTGGAACTGGGTCCGGAAAATTGCAGCGTGTTTCCGGCGGCGTCATAGACCGTGATCCTCGCGTCGTCGAACGAGTCGAACCAACTGAAGGTGCTGGCGCTGAGGCTGTAGGTGACGCCGGCGGTGACATCGAGCCGGATCAGCGCGGTGCCGCCAAAATCCTCGATCTCGCCGTCCGTCGCGCCGGCCGTACGGCCGAAATCCCACTCAATGGTTGCAGCATTGTCGCCAAATGCCATGGCCGATCCCCCCAGCGTCTCGTCTCAGGCGCAGTGTATGCCGTCGCGGCGTGGAGGCCAAATCCGATCGCGGGACGAAACGATCGATGTCGAGAATCTACTGGAATTGCTGGTGCCGCTTGCGTGACTCGAACACGCGACCCTCGCATTACGAATGCGATGCTCTACCAACTGAGCTAAAGCGGCCCGCCGGGTTTGCTCCCGGAAGATGCCGGGTGATAGACGCAAGCTCGCGCAAATTCAAGATGGCTGGAGCAAGTTGCGTTCAGAATGGTTCAGTCCGGATCACCCTGCTCCGGTCGCCAATTCGTCGGCCTCTAGATGCCCGGGGCGTTGATTGATCGGCCGGCTACGGCTAACGATCATGTTGAGAGGGGCGCCGCGCAAAGGACAACCGCTTGGACGCGATCGAAAAAGCGATCCGCAATGCCTTCGAGAAGGGGAACGCCGACGACCGGGCGTTCCGCGAGAAGGTCTACCGTTCAGCCTTCGCCGCGCTGGATCGCGCGCTGCAGGCCAATCCCGGCGTCACCGTCGAGACCGCGATCAAGCGGCGCAAGGCCATGCAGGCCAAGATCGCCGAGATCGAATCGGAATTCCTGCCGGCCGTCGCCGTTACGCCGGTGGATCTGGACGGGGGAGACGACGCAGCCGCGCCTGCCGTCGATTCACCCGCCCTCCGCGCATCGGCCGGGGAGGCTCCGGCGATCGACGCTCCCGCCTCGTCGTCGCCTCGCGCCGAACCGGCTGTCGAAAGACCGCTTGCCGGCGGTGCGTCCCCATCGGCTTGGGACGCATCCTCTTCGCCCGGCTCGACCGACTTTCCGGATGTCAGGCTGGAGAGGACGCTGACCGATACGCCGGCGCCAGGCGCAGCGTCGGCCGGCACCGGTTCCGCCGAGGTCGCGCCGGATCGTGACGAACGGCGCGCACGCCGCCGGCGTTTTCCGATGGGCGCCATTCTCGGCCTGCTGTTGCTTGCCGTTGCCGGCTACGGCCTGTGGTGGGCGGTGCACAATGGGCTGTTGAATCTGCCCGGCCGAAGTGGCGCGTCATCCCCTGCCATCGTGGGCGAAGGCTCAGCGCCGGCTGGCGAAACATCGCCGGCCGATCCCGGCGCGGTCGATGACGACCGCGACTGGATCATCGTCTTCACGCCCACCGATCCCACCCTGGTCAGCGCGCCGGCCGACGCGAAGGCCGAGGTGATGAAGGATGATACGGGCTCTTTTCTGCGTATCCGCTCCGGCGCCTCCGGCTCGGCCGTCAGCTTCGACGTCGGCCAGGGCGTGCTGGAGCAGCTTGCCGGCAAGCATGCCGTCTTCGACATCATCGCCCGGGCCGAGGACGGCAAGGACACGCAGATCTCGGTCGACTGCAATTTCGGCGAATTCGGCGATTGCGGCCGCAAGCGCTATGCCGTCGGCCACGAGAAGAACGAATTTCTCTTCGACCTGCAGTTCCCGGACAAGCGTCCGGGGGCGGCGGGCACGATCGCCATCAACTCGGATTTCGACCAGCAGGGCAAGTCGGTCGATATCTACGAAATCAGGGCGTCGGTGGCCGAATAGTTTCCTGAAGCATCTCTCCCGAAAGTGGACATCGGTTTTGGGCAAAGACATGCGCGGAATCAGTCCAGCAGCGCCTCGAGCGCCTCGATGCGGTCGGCTTCGGCGGAAGGCTTGTCCCAGCGCAGCCGCGAGATGCGCGGAAAGCGCATCGCCACCCCCGATTTGTGTCGGGTGGAGCGGGCAAGCCCCTCGAAGGCCACTTCCAGCACGAGGCCGCTCTTCTTGTCGGCGCGCACCGAGCGGACCGGGCCGAAACGCTCCACGGTGTTGTCGCGCACATATTTGTCGATCTGCTTGAGTTCCTCGTCGGTGAAGCCGAAATAGGCCTTGCCGACAGGCACCAGTTCCTCCGCACCTGCCGATCCGGACCAGACGCCGAATGTATAGTCGGAATAGAAGGAGGAACGCCTGCCGTGGCCGCGCTGGGCGTACATCAGCACGGCGTCGATCGTGTGCGGGTCGCGCTTCCACTTGAACCATGGCCCCTTCGGCCGGCCGGCGACATACGGCGAATCCCAGCGCTTCAGCATGACCCCTTCGATGATCGGGTGCGGTGGCGCGGCGCGGGTTTGCTCCAGTTCGATCCAGTCGCGGAAGGGGACGAAGGGGGAGAGATCGAAGCGCGTCGGGTCGAGTTCCTGGACGAAGGTTTCGAGCCGCTCGCGCCGCTCTCGGAAGGGAAGCGCGCGCAAATCCTCCTCGCCCTCTTGCAAGAGATCGTAGCAGCGCACGAAGGCGGGGTAGCGTTCGCGGATCTTCGGCGACACCGTCTTGCGGTTCAGCCGCTGCTGCAGGTCGGAAAAGGTGCCGGTGGCCGACGGCGTTCCGACCAGCAGTTCGCCATCGAGCACCGCCTCGAAATCGACCGCGTCGGCGAGGTCGGGGAAGGCGCCGGCTATGTCGTCGCCGGTGCGCGAATAGAGCCGGACGACGCCGCCTTCCGAAACCACCTGGACGCGGATGCCGTCCCATTTCCATTCCACGGCATAGTCTGCCGGATCGAGCTTTTCGAGGTCGCCGTCATCGATGGCATGCGCCAGCATGACCGGCCGGAACAGGCCCTTCGCCGCTTTCTCCGGTTTCGGCGCCTTGCCCTCCAGCCAGGCGAACAGCGCCTCGTAAGGCGGCGCCAGCCCGTGCCACAGCTCCTCGATCTCGGCGACATCGACCTTGCCGAACTGGGCGAGCGCCTGCTTGGCGAGTCGGGCCGAAACGCCGATGCGCAGGCCGCCGGTCACCAGCTTGATGATGGCGAAACGGGCCGACGTGCCGGCGCTGTCGAGCAGGCGGGCAAGCACGCGCGGCCCGTCCGAGCGGCTGGCGGATTGCAGTTTTTCAACGACCTCGCCCAGCGTCGGCTCGTGGTTCGAGCGGTTCTCGGGATCGGCGGGCCAGACGAGGGAAACGGTCTCGGCAAGATCGCCGACATAGTCGTAGGAATAGCCGAACAGCACCGGGTCCATGCGCTCGGTCACCAGTTGCCTGAGCATGGCAGGCTTTACCGAAGCGATGTTCAGGTCCCCGGTGATGGCGGCCAGCGCCAGCCCGCGGTCGGGATCCTCGACACCGCGAAAATAATCGGTCAGCAAGGTCAGCTTGCCGTTGCGCGATGGCGTCAGCACCAGCCGGTCGAGGAGTTCGGCGAAGCGGTTCATGCGG
>CAZBBT010000067.1:0-14652 GCA_964490065.1 uncultured Mesorhizobium sp.
GCTGTCATGCACATGGCTTTCCCACATTCGTGGCACTTGCCGAGGAACTTCGCGATAGAGGTGTTGGCCTGGCGGTTATCCAGACCGTCTTCGAGGGTTTGGAGGTTAATACCTTCGATTGTCTGCGGAAAAATCAACGACGATATGGGCTGCGTGCGCCCTTTGGGCATGCTGCCGTTGGCTCGGAGTCGGCCGACGCAGTGCCCGCGATTATGGAGGTATACCGCTCCGGTGGAACCCCATGGTTTGTGGTGATCTCGCCCGATGGCCGCGTGGTGTGCGATGGGTTTCGGCTAGACGCGAAGAGCCTCGTCGGGGCGCTTCGACCGCTCGCCGACTGACAAACGGAGCCTGGACGCGCAGGTTCGGTCCTGACGGTCATTGTGTTACAGCCGGCCGTTTCGGGACGAACGGTAGTTTTGTCGGCGTACTGACGCGATATACGATGCTGCGGCTCACGCGCTCCGTGGGTTTCGCGACGGTATGGCGGCCACGGCTAGTCTTCTAGAGCGGTGCTGTCGCCATGGACATCATCAGTGTGGGGACGGCAAGAGCGGCCTCACCCTCATCGGGCTGCTATGCGGAGCATCTTGGCGCTGGATAAAGCTACTCTCGGTCGCCCAAGGAGAGCGGCCCCGTGCAGCGAGCGGTCAATCTTGATGGATGATGGCCCGGTTCCCGGCCTTATCGTGCGATGAGTCAGCGCGTTGTTCGGCGAGATAAAGTTTCAGGACCGCGTCGCGTTTGCGGCGCAGATGCTGTTCCAGCAACTGGCGTGCGGTGGCGCCGTCGCGGGCTTTCATCGCGGCCAGTATCTGCGCATGCTCGTCGAGCGCCTTGACCCATTTGCCCTCATCCTGGTTCGAGCGGAAGCGGAGGCCGTGCATGCGGCTATTCACTTGCTTCCAGGTTTCCCGAAGCACCGGGTTGCGCGCCGCATCGCTCAGCAGGTCATGGGCACGGGCGTTCAGTTGGTAGTAGCTCGGTAGATCCCGACGTTCGAACGCCGCCTGCATTTCGTGCTGAAGTGCGGTGAGCTCCGCCAGTTCTTCCGCCGTAATGCGTTGCGCCGCCAGCTCTCCGGCCAAGCCCTCGAGTGCGCCCAGCAATTCGAACGTGTTGGAAATATCGTCCTTCGACCATGTCGGTGTAAATGCACCCCGGCCGGGGTCGAGCACGACCAAGCCTTCGGCGACAAGCAGGCGTATGGCTTCCCGCAACGGCGTACGCGACACGCCCAGTTGTTCGCAAAGTTCGCGCTCGTTGAGTTTTGAGCCGGGCTCGAACCCGCCTCGTATCAGCACTTCGCGCAAACGGTTGGCGACGCGCTGTTGCAGCGTGTCGCGTGGAATAGCGATGTCGGAGGGCGAAATCATATTCATGACTCGTATTATATATACAAGGAAGTGAGAGCGCTAGCCCCATACAACCAAACTTTAGGGCTTTCCAAATGCGTTGTGTTTTGTATTATGTATTAAATCGTATTTCGAGCCATAAGGGAGCCCGTCGTGCCGGACTTGAATTTCCACCCTAGCGGTCGTCATTTTCTCCAGATTCCCGGCCCCAGCCCGGTGCCGGACCGCATCCTGCGCGCAATCAGCTACCCGACCATCGACCATCGCGGCCCCGAGTTCGGCGCTCTCGGTCGCAAGGTTCTGGCCGGCATACGCGGCGTGTTCAAGACCGAGCATCCCGTGATGATCTATCCGGCCTCCGGCACGGGTGCATGGGAGGCTGCGCTCAGCAACACGATGAGCGAGGGCGATACGGTTCTGATGTATGAAACGGGCCACTTCGCCACCCTTTGGAAGAAGATGGCGGAGCGCCTAGGGCTTAAGCCCGAGTTCTTGGGCCTGCCTGGCATCGAAGGCTGGCGTCGCGGCGTGCAGGCGCACATGATCGAGGACCGCCTGAAAAACGATCCTGATCATGAGATCAAGGCCGTCTGCGTCGTCCATAACGAGACTTCAACAGGCGTAACGTCCGACATCGCGGCCGTGCGCAAGGCGATCGACGCGGCGGGCCATCCCGCTTTGTTCATGGTCGATACAATCTCGGGACTCGCATCGGCCGACTATCGGCACGAGGAGTGGGGGGTCGATGTCACCGTCAGCGGTTCGCAGAAGGGCCTGATGCTCCCGCCCGGCATCAGCTTCAACGCCGTGTCGCCTAAGGCGATTGAAGCCAGCAAGCGGGCGACGCTCGGCAAATCGTTCTGGGCCTGGGACGAGATCATCGAGATGAACAAGACGGGTTACTGGCCCTACACCCCGAGCACCAATCTGCTCTACGGCCTGTCGGAAGCCCTCGACATGATCGAGCATGAAGGGCTCGATAACGTGTTCGAGCGTCACCAGCGCCTGGCCACCGCCTGCCGCGCCGCGGTCCGCGCCTGGGGGCTCGAGATCCAGTGCGTCGAGGAGGCCTGTCACTCGCCCGTCCTGACCGGCGTCATGATGCCGTCGGGCGTCGACGCCGATCGCGTGCGCAAACTCATCTACGAGAACTTCAACATGTCGCTGGGGGCAGGCCTCGGTAAACTCAAGGGCCTCATGTTCCGCATCGGCCATCTGGGCGATTGCAACGACCTGACGCTGCTGGCCACGCTCGGTGGCTGCCAGATGGGCCTGCACATGTCGGGGGTCCAACTCAAGAGCGACGGCGTGGCCGCAGCCCTGGAGCATTTGCGAGACACGGCAAAGCCTGCCGCGCGCCATCCGCACGAACATGCGCCGGCCGCAAACCAGACGTCGCATGCCGCAGTCGGAGGATTGAAGGTCGTGGGCGCCAAGACCTGAGGCACCCGCGGAGAGGGAACGACAAACACGGTGTTTCTCGGCCCGAAGGGGCCGGCACATCGAAAAATGGAGGAGACAACGATGTCGAAATGCTTTCTCAAGCTTGCCACGGCGGTCGGATTGGCCATCGGACTTTGCCTGCCAGCCACAGCGGACGACGCGCTGAAAATCCGGGTGATCGGCCAGCCGCTGGCCACCGGTCTGATCCAGGCGAACAAGGAAAGGCCCTTCTTCGAGAAATTCCACGAGACGACCGGCCTGGCGATCGAGATGGACTACAAGCCGATCGACACGCTCGGCATCAAGGATACCGAGGAACTCAGGGTGCTGAAGTCCGGCCTGTTCGAAATGGCCTCGCTGCGCTTTCCGCAGAATTCACGCGACGAGCCCGCGCTCCTGGGATTCGATCTGGTCGGCCTGAACCCCGACTATGCCACCGGGCGTAAGGTGGCCGACGCCTACCTGCCGGTCGCCGACGCGCGCCTGCAGAAGC
Source organism: uncultured Mesorhizobium sp. (assembly GCA_964490065.1). Lineage (GTDB taxonomy): Bacteria > Pseudomonadota > Alphaproteobacteria > Rhizobiales > Rhizobiaceae > Mesorhizobium. Next base: position 3,292 of record CAZBBT010000067.1, read on the forward strand.
AGTTCGGCATCAAGCTGCTCGGGGTCTTCCCCTTCGGGCCGCAGATCCTGTTCTGCAACAAGCCGATCACCCAGCTTGCCGACGTCAAGGGCCTGAAGGTACGGACCTACGACCAGAACCTGGCCAAGTTCATCGAATCCGTAGGCGGCACGCCGGTGCCGATTTCCTTCGCCGAGACCTATCAGTCCCTGTCGCTCGGCGTCGTCGATTGCGCCATCACCGGCGCCAGTTCCGCCAATTCTGCGGGTTGGCCCGAAGTCAGCACGCACCAGTTGCCCATCGGCTTCCAGCTTGCCGTCAACGGCTACGTCATTTCCATGAAGACCTGGGAGAAGCTGACGCCCGAGCAGCAGGCCAAGCTGACCGAGGCCGTCAACGCCCTCACGAACGACATCTGGACGTATTCCGAGACGCTCTTCACCGACGCGGTCAACTGCAACGCCGGCAAGGACCCCTGCACGACAGGCAAGAAGTTCAAGCTGATCGACGTTCCGGTATCGGATGCCGACCGCACGCTGCTCAAGGAAGCCGTTGCCACGATTTCCCTGCCGTCCTGGGCCGAAGTCTGCGACAAGACGGATCCCGGCTGCATCGCGTCGTGGAAGTCTACGGCGGGACAGGTTCTGGGAATCAAGTGATGAGCACCGCCTCCTCCAACAACCTGCCTCGGTTTTCCGAGGCAGGTAGCGGCCAGCCGGAGACATCTGGGGCCGCCGCATCGACGCGCCTCAAGGACGGTGTCGAATCGGCGCTTGCCCTCGTCTTCGGCGTCATCTTCCTCGGCCTGTCGGTCGTCGTATCCGTGGAAACCCTGTCGAGAAAGCTGTTCAATTTCTCCATCCAGGGCGCCGACGAACTCGGCGGCTATACGCTGGCGCTGGGCTCCACCCTGGCGTTCAGCCTGGCGGTGATGGGGCGCGCGCATATCCGCGTCGACGTGTTTCACGAACGCCTCCCCAGAAGCCTCCAGGCGGTGCTGAACCTGCTGTCGATCGTCTCGCTGGCCGCCTTCGGCATCTTCATCTGCTGGCTCGCCTATCAGGTGCTGGTCGATACCTTCCACTACGGAAGCACGGCGCCCACGCCGTGGGCGACGCCTCTGGCCTATCCGCAGACGCTCTGGCTCGCCGGGCTGGTCGCCTTCGCCCTGGTGGCGAGCGGCTATGCCTTGCGGGCGATCCGGCTGTTCCTCAACGGCCGCACCGACCGCCTGCTGAGCGATTTTTCGCCCAAGAGCGCCAAGGAAGAGCTCAAGGAAGAACTCGACGACCTGGCGCAGCGCCAGGGGGGAGAAGCATCATGAGCGTTCCAATCATTGCCCTCGGCTTCTTCGCCATGCTGGCCATGATGCTGCTCGGCCTGCCGATCGCCATCTCGATGGCGGTCATCGGTGTCGTCGGCGGCGTCGCCGCCTACGGCGTTCCCTTTCTGGATTCCATTGCCCCGGTCGTGTGGGGTGTCCAGAACGACAATCTGCTGACGTGCATTCCCCTGTTCATATTGCTGGGAGAGTTGCTGCTGCGCTCCGGCATCGCCGACCGGATGTATGTTGCGCTTTCGGCCTGGCTGGGCAGGTTGCCCGGCGGCCTGCTTCACACCAACATCGGCAGTTGCGCCATGTTCGCGGCGACGTCGGGGTCTTCCGTGGCGACGGCGGCCACGGTCGGCACCGTCGCGCTCCCGTCGCTCAGGGCGCGCGGCTACTCCATGCGATCCTCGCTCGGCTCGCTGGCCGCCGGCGGAACGCTGGGCATCCTCATTCCGCCCAGCGTCAACATGATCGTCTACGGCTCGCTCACCAACAACTCCATCGGCAAGCTGTTCATCGCTGGCATCATTCCGGGCCTGATGCTGACCGGCATGTTCATGCTGTACATCGCCGTCGCTGCGATATGGAGCAAGGAAAGCATGCGGGAAGCCGAGGTGCCGCTGGGCGAGCGCATCCGGCTTCTGCGCAACCTGGTGCCTCCGGCGATCGTCTTCGGCATCGTCATGGGAAGCCTCTATTTCGGCATCGCCACGGCGACCGAAAGTGCTGCGCTCGGGGTGCTGGCGGCATTGTTCTTCGTATGGCGGTCGGGGCGGCTGGATTGGGCCCTGCTGCGCAACTGCTTCATTTCGAGCGGACGCATCAGCGGCATGATCCTGCTGATCATGACGGCCGCGTTCATCCTGAACCTGACCATCAGCCTGACCGGGGTGGCCGAGAACATGACCAAGTGGGTCGTCAGCCTCGGCCTGTCGCAGACGGCGCTGCTGCTGGCGCTGATCGTCTTCTACCTCGTGCTCGGCATGTTCATGGACGTGCTGTCCATGCAGGTGGCGACCATCCCGATCACCTATCCGATCGCCATGGCGCTCGGCATCGATCCGATCTGGTACGGCATCTTCATCGTGCTGATGTGCGAACTGGGCATGATCACGCCGCCCGTGGGCATGAACCTCTTCGTGGTCCACGGGATTCGCCCTGACAATGGCGGGATACAGGACGCCATCTGGGGGGCACTGCCCTATGCTCTCATCATGCTCTTGTTCACGCTGCTGCTGATGGCCGCGCCATGGCTTGTGACCTGGCTTCCGCTACACATGTAAGCGTAGGGACGCCAAGACTTCCGACAGCGGAAAGGCACCACGGAAAAATGGACGAACAAAAGCAAATCTGGCGCCTTTCCTCCGTCGAATTGCAAAAACGCTACCGCAGCGGCGCCCTGACGCCGCGCGCGGTGGCCGAGGCCTGCCTTGACCGGCTCGATGTCGTCAATCCGAAGATCAATGCCGTCATCGCCCACCGTGACGAAGCCATGCTGCGCGAGGCCAACGCCGCCACCGAGCGCTACAAAGCAGGCAAACCGCTTTCCGCGCTCGACGGCGTTCCCGTCAGTATCAAGGACAATCTTGCGACGGCCGATCAGCCGGCCACCTGGGGTTCACCGGCGCTGCGGACCTATCGGCCGGCGCGCGACGAACTGCCGGTGGCGCGCCTGCGCGAAGCCGGCGCCCTCATCATCGGCAAGACCAACCTGCCCGAATTCGCCTTGGAAGGCTACACCGACAACCGGCTGTTCGGCGTCACCGGCAATCCCTGGAATCTTGCCCTGACGCCGGGCGGGTCGAGCGGCGGGGCGGTCGCCGGTCTCGCCGCCGGTATCGCGCCGCTGGCGCTCGGCACGGACGGCGGCGGCTCGATCCGCCGGCCTGCCTCGCATTGTGGGCTGGTCGGGCTCAAGCCTTCCATCGGCTCCGTCGCGCGTGCCGACGGCCTGCCGTCCCTTCTGCTCGATTTCGAGGTGGTAGGGCCGCTTGCCCGGACGATCGAAGATGCGCGAGCGATGTTCAACGTGCTGAGAGGGCCGCATGCGGTCGACTGGCGCTCCTACGCCGCCGCGGGAGCGGGCCGGACAAACGCGGAAAAGTCGCTGCGCGTCCTCTACGTCCCGACGATCGGCGGAGCGCCGGTCGATCGCGAGATCGCAGCCAGTTGCGCGGCGGCGGCGAAGACTTTTCAAACTTTGGGTCACATCGTCGACGAAGGCGATATGCCGCTGAACCTCGATTTCATGACGGAGACATGGCCGCTTGTCGGGCAGGTCGGCCTTGCCCGGCTTTTCGAAGCACGCCCCGAATGGCGCGAGGGGGCCGCGCCCAAATACCTGGATATGGCTGACGCCGGCGCGAAATACGGAGCGCCACGTCTCTGGCAGGCGCTTGAGGACATCGAGAGCCTGCGCCGCGACTGCGCGGCCGTATTCAATACTTATGACGTCTTGATCACGCCGGCGGCGGCAGCACTTCCGTGGCCCGCTCGAGAGGCCTTCCCTGCGACCATTGCGGGCCAATCAGTTGGACCGCGCGGCCATGCCGTCTTTACCGGCTGGGTTAATGCCGCCGGGCTGCCGGCGTTGGCGGTTCCCGCGGCGCCGTCTTCGGCCGGGTTGCCGATCGGCATTCAACTCATCGGCGCCTATGGCGCGGACGATCTGCTGCTCGACCTCGGCGAAGCCTATGAAGCCGCCGCGCCCTGGGCCGATCGCTGGCCAGATCTCTGACACTCAGCGGGAATTCGCACATCATGTCTTTATCGCCGGTTCAACATGTCGCCGATGCTCTGCTGTTGGCGCGCGAGCAGAAGATGACCCAAATGGCGGCTGCGTTCGACACCACGCTGACCGACGCGGACGAAGCCTATGCCGTGCAAGCGGCCGTTGCCGCCGCACAAGGATGGTTTGCAGATGCACCGCCGCGCTACTGGAAGTCCGGCGGACAATCGCGCCAGGCCGTTCTCACGCATGCGCCGCTCCCACCCAAGGGCGTGTGGATGAGTCCCACAGTCGCGAATGGCTTTGCGTTCGCCCGACGCGGAATAGAGGCGGAAATCGCTTTGCGCATGGGACGGGACGTCGACGCGGCGCTTGCCGCCAGCGTTGACGAGACGGCAGCGACCGAACTGATCGATGCGATGGCGGTGACCATCGAGATCGTCGATTCGCGCTGGTCGGAATATATGGCCGCCTCTCCGCTTCTGCGCCTTGCCGATCTTCAATGCCACGGCGCTCTTATCATCGGTGACTGGCAGCCATGGAGGCCGCGCGACTGGTCGAGCCAGCTTTGCCGGGTGATGATCGGAGATCAGGATTCGGTGGAGCGTTGCGGGACGCATGCGCTTGGTGGACCCGCATGGGGCCTGGGTGCCTGGCTCAGGCATGTCACCAGGAACGGTGCAATGGTGGCGGCAGGTACGGTCGTGACCACTGGAACCTGGATCGGCATCCTGGACGCCAAGGAAGGAGACGAGGTGGTTGCCGAATTCGAAGGTATCGGCACGGCCAGGGTTCAGTTGTAGGGGCTGCGCAAAAAGGTAAGCAGGTGTGAACCGACGATCACCGCCGCAAACAGCAGTCAGTCTCGCATCATGATCTCGAGTTGCACCATGCAGGCCTTGAGCGCGGCGGTGTCTTGCTCGGCTTTGGCAATGACCATCGCGCCTGAGAACATCGCCACGACCACATTCGCAAAGGCTTCGGGGTCGGCGGCATAGCCGGCGTCCCCGATCTCCTGGTCACGCCTGATCCGCTCCGCGATCGTCAAACGCCAATCTTCGTATCCACTGGCCAACGCCGCCCGCAGGTCTGCGTCGGCAAGCGATAGTTCGAGGGCAAGATTGCCCAGTGGGCATCCCGACACGGCGCTTTGTACGTCCAGTGTTGCCGTCACGGTTTGGAAGACCTGCAGAATTCCTTCGCGGGCGCTCGGTGCCTCGCGCACGGTGGAAATCCAGGTCTCCGCAATCTCTGCCGTTACCCGTTCGTCGATAACCGCCAGCGCCAGCGTCTTCTTGGTCGGGAAATGATGGTGCAGCGCGCCGCTGGTGACACCTGCCGCGCGGACGATATCGTGCGTGCTGGTTGCACCGTACCCTGCAGCCTGGAATGCACGCGCGGCGACATCCAGCACCCGATTGCGCATGCCGACAGGATCGTTGGTCCGCCTTTGCCGATTAGGCCCCATTCTCGTCTCCTCGGCACCCAAGTGACCAATTTGCCATTCTTGACAAAACAGATCAATCGGTTTGTTTCGGCACCAGAATCGTCCCTCGACCCAGAAGGGTCAATGGTGGCGCGTATATTCGTAGCGCACGAATAGCCAGCTTTTCCCCGTACCGTTCGCCATCATCACATGCTGTTTCTTCAGGATGTGATCGGCGTCGGGGCTGGAGATCGCCATGTCGGAAACCATGAAGCGGCCCTCGACCGCCGGACCGAAACCGACAAATCCCTGCGGCTCGAACTGGAGATCGATCTTGCCGTCCACAGCCGGACCGAAGCTGCGCGCCGGCATGAGGCTGACGGGAAAGCGCGTGTCCATCGAGACATATTTCCAGCGACCCTCGACCCTGTCGAAGTTGAGATAGTCGATCCGGGTGAAATCCGGCGTCGCGCTGCCCGGCGCCGGCTTCATGATCTCCTGCAGAATCGGGCCGATCATCGTGCGTTCGGCAACCAGCCCACGCGCGACGATCGGCTGTGCGCCTGGGGCCGGCCAGAGACTGGCGACAACGTCCCAAGTGCCGACTTGCTTCGAGAGCGTTTGCTCTTCAGGGCCGGCTTCCGCCATGCGCTGGGCCGCTGTAGGTTCTTTAGCCAACGAGCGCTGGACGCTTATGGATGTCGCGGCTGAGAAAGCCGAAACCAAGGCAAACAGGGTCGTGATCGTCTTGTGCATCATGTCTCTCCTGCCCGATCCGCCCATCTTCATATTCAAGGCTATCGGGAAAGGTCGTCAACACGGCCTTGTCAGGAGAGTTCGCTACCGGGCCCGGAAGGCAGAAAGCAACTTCATTCCGCCGGATCAAGGATTGGTCTACCCTGGGCGGGCAAAGTCCGATGCCATCAAGGGCTAAAACGGAAGCGCACCAAAAACCTCCTGCACACTGCGGCCGGCGCGGCGCTCAGGCCACAGATCGAGCAGTATGGCTGACGCGAGGTTGTCACCCATGCCCCAGCGACAAACTGCTACTTATGTCTACGGCCCGGACAATAGTTTTTTGGTAGCGGAGGAGGGATTTGAACCCCCGACACAAGGATTATGATTCCTCTGCTCTAACCAACTGAGCTACTCCGCCACGCGGCGCGAAAGGAGACCGCCGCAATGCGGCTGACGCCTTCGCCGAAGTCGGGCGGATATAAGGGGCCGGCTGTTGGCCTGTCAAGCGCGGCGAACGCCGCACGGATGCGAATTCGAGGGTTCCGTCTGCCGTTTTCACGCGACGAGGACCAGGGCGAGAAACCCAAGGTCTGCGACGGTAGTCTCGCGAGGGGAGGTAACGCCTGGCAGCTAGGCGACCATGGTCGGCTGCGAGCGGAAGAACAGGCTGTAACCGCATCGAGGCGGCGCCGCGATCTGTTCGACAGAAGCGCGCTCGCCGGGAGCGCCATCGGTTTGGTACCGATGGCAATCGGTTGCGACGGGGTTGAGTTCATGGGAGCGCACCGCTATGTCTCAGCCACGAAATCCTCGAGTTCTATCCTTGATGAAACCGCGTATTGCAGTCCTGGGGTGCGGGTACTGGGGCTCCAACCACATTCGTACCCTCAAGGCGCTCGGCGCGCTCCATGCGGTTTCGGATGCGAATGCGGCGCGTGCGGAGGGTTTCGCCAGCGAGCAGGATTGCCTCGCGATCACGCCGGACGAGCTTTTCCACCGCGACGACGTCGACGCCATCGTCATGGCTTTGCCGCCGCAATTCCATGCCGAGGCTGCTGAAAAAGCGGTCGAGAACGGCAAGGATGTGCTGGTCGAAAAGCCGATCGCGCTGACCGTAGAGGATGCCGAGCGGGAGGTGCGCGCGGCCGAGGCGAATGGACGCGTCTTCATGGTCGGCCACGTGCTGCGCTTCCATCCGGCCTTCGAGAAGTTGAAGGCGCTGGTCGACGAAGGCGAGCTAGGCGAGATCCGCTATATCCATTCGCACAGGCTCGGCCTTGGCAAGTTCCATACGGAAAACGATGCGCTATGGGATCTGGCGCCCCACGATCTCTCGATGATCCTGGCCATAACCGGCGCGGAACCGAGCGAGGTGCGCGGCGAGGGCGCGGCGCTGCTGGACCACCTCAGCGACTTCGCGCATCTGCATATGCGTTTTCCCAACAGTATCCGCGGCCATCTCTTCACCTCGCGGCTCAATCCCTATCGGGAACGCAGGCTCACCGTCGTCGGCACCAAGGCGATGGCGGTGTTCGACGATGTCGAGCCGTGGGAGCGAAAGCTCGCCGTTTACCGCCACGCGGTGTGGCAGGACAGTGGCCACTGGGCCTTCACCACCAACGAGCCGTCCTATGTTCCGATCGCGCAGGGCATGCCGCTGACGCGCGAACTGGAGCATTTCATCCATTGCATCGAGACCCGGGAGCGGCCGCGCACCGACGGCGAGGAAGCCATCCGCGTGCTGCGCATCCTGACCGCCGGAACGGTCACGCACGATCGCTTCTGAATGGTGAAAGCGGCCGAATTGCGGATCTATTCGGCTGCGACTGGCGTCAGTCGCCGGTCGAGGCTCGCCAGCAGGGCTTCTGCCTCGGCGCCGCGCTCGGAGCGCTGAATGAAGCCACCGCCGAACACGCGCGCATCATCCCCGTCGTCGGAATAGAGCACGCAGGCCTGGCCGGGCGCGATGCCGGCTTCGCCCTCGGCTAGTTCCACCCAGGTCGAGCCAGCTCTGTGGTGCAGCGTCACGGGCCGCGGTGGTCGCGTCGAGCGTACCTTGGCGAAGATTTCCATGCCGCCGGCCGGAATATCCGACAGTGGCCTGTCGCCCAGCCAGTTCATATCGCGCAGCACGATCTTGTGCGTCTCCAGTGCCTCGCGAGGGCCGACGACGACGCGTGAGTGCTCGGCGTCGAGGTGGACGACATAGAGCGGTTCGCCGGAAGCGACGCCGATGCCGCGGCGCTGGCCGATCGTGTAGCGCAGGATGCCATCATGGCGGCCTAGCACGCGCCCGTCGATATGAACGATGTCGCCGGGATTGGCGGCCGCCGGCTTCAACTTGGCAATGATGTCGGAATACTTGCCCTGCGGCACGAAGCAGATGTCCTGGCTGTCGTGCTTGGCGGCCACGGTCAGCCCCATCTCGGTGGCGATGGCTCGCACGTGGGGCTTCGGCAGATGACCGAGCGGGAAGCGCAGATAGTCGATCTGCGCCTGCGTGGTGGCGAAGAGGAAGTAGCTCTGGTCGCGGTCGGCGTCGACCGGCCGGTAGAGCGCCCTATGATTGCCATTCGCTCTCGAACGGATATAATGGCCGGTCGCCAGCGCATCGGCGCCGAGTTCCTTGGCCGTCGCCAGCAGATCGGCGAACTTGACCGTCTGATTGCAGGAGACGCACGGAATCGGGGTCTCGCCGGCGACATAGCTTTCGGCGAACGGGTCGATCACCGCCTTGCGGAAGCGTTCCTCGTAGTTCAGCACGTAGTGCGGGATGCCCAGCGTTTCGGTAACACGGCGAGCGTCATCGATATCCTGGCCGGCACAGCAGGAGCCGGCGCGGTGGGTCGCGGCACCATGATCGTAAAGCTGCAGAGTCACGCCGACGACGTCGTAGCCTTCGTGCTTGAGCAGCCCGGCAACGACCGAGGAATCGACGCCGCCCGACATGGCGACCACAACCCGCGTATCTTCAGGGCGTGCAGGCAAATCCAGGCTGTTCATCGATCGTGCGTTCCGTGCTCCGGCGCCGCGCCGGCAGAATGAATGGTCAGGGTCGAATATAGGTCAAGCCTTCGGGACGCGCCAGCATCGGCCGGTCAGGTCCTGTCAAGGCCCCTCCAGTTCGCCGGCTTTTGTCTCAAATGGCGAGAAAAGCCCTAACGCGACGTTCATGATCCTTACCTATCGATTAGGGACTGCTTAGGCAAATTTTAAAGCTGCGGCGGTAACGTGTCAGTGATTGGGTCTGTGAGTTTTCAGTAGAGAGTACGATGACCGATCTGGTTAGACCGCGAGTCAAGTATGTTATCGGGCCTGACGGCAGCCCACTTACGATTGCCGATCTGCCGCCCTCCAACACCCGCCGCTGGGTCATCCGGCGCAAGGCGGAGGTGGTTGCCGCCGTTCGCGGGGGGCTGCTCAGCCTCGAAGAAGCCTGCCAGCGCTATAAACTCACCACCGAGGAATTTCTGTCCTGGCAGGCCTCGATCGACGAGTACGGGCTGGCAGGGCTGCGCACGACGCGCATCCAGCAATACCGCCACTGACGCCGCCGAACAAGAAGGCGCGGCCCGCGCCGTCTCGCCTGCGGTTTCTGATCCTTCAGATATCCATTTCTAGCTGAAGGCCGCCATGGCGGCCGGCCGTCGACGCGAAATGGCCAAGATCGGGAATTCCCCGATATCCGCGTGACGACCTTGTTCGGGCCAGCGGAGGGCGCTGCCCGATTTCAGGGACGTGATTCAAGGGAAAAGCAATGGACCGGCGGCGACTGGGCCGCCGGTTGTCAGCCGATCATGGCGCTGCGGCTGCTGGTGTCGGCTTCGCGCACCTTGGTGTCGCGCGATTCAAGCATTTCGGCCTTGGAAAGCTCCGCTTCAGCTTCGGCGAGTAATGATTCGGCGGCACTCCGCTGCTGGGCGAGGTCGGATTGCGAGTTCCTGAGGTTGTCGCGGCGCAAACGGGCCGCTTTGGCGAAGGTCGGATAGGCGAAATGGTTGATATCGGTGATGCCGGCCTTCTTCTCTTCGGCAACGATCTGAAGATCGAGTTCCGCGGCCATCCGCTCGAATTCCGCGATCATCATGTCGAGCTGCAGGAGCTGCCGGCGCTTTTCGTTCACCTGAAACTGCTTCAGCCGCACGAGGTTTTCACGTGACTTCATGATTCGATACTCCAGCAAACGCGCACCTGCACATATCGCCCCGTCGGCCCTGAAAGGCTCATTCCCAACCCGTGTCCCCTGGCATTCCCCGATCTATGGGAAACGATTTCCTAAAGTTTTTTAACGCCGGTAACCATTCGTTTACGGGCATTGTTAATCATACGGGCGAGGACTTAAGGGCGGGTAAAAATCCGCATTCCAAATTGAGAGGCGAGAGCGATTCCAATGAGTCGCTTAGCAGGAGATTCTAATGTGCCGCATTAACGAGAATGGCGCGTGATTCATCATTTGATTCAAATGAGTGTGGAAAGGGGTTAAAAATTCTGGTATCGCTTGCGAAGCGGAATCAGTTTTTGTTAACCATTCAGTGGCAGCTTCGGTTAAGGCAATCACTGCTGCGGTCCCGGACGGGTCGTGACATGGTCCGGCAGCAGAAAAGGGGAATGAAATGCGTGTTCTGCTGATAGAAGACGACAGTGCAACCGCACAAAGCATCGAACTGATGCTGAAGTCCGAAAGCTTCAACGTCTACACGACCGATCTCGGCGAAGAGGGCGTCGATCTCGGAAAGCTTTACGACTACGACATCATTCTCCTCGACCTGAACCTGCCCGATATGTCGGGATACGAGGTCCTGCGCACGCTGCGCCTTTCCAAGGTGAAGACGCCGATCTTGATCCTCTCCGGCATGGCCGGCATCGAGGACAAGGTGCGCGGCCTGGGCTTCGGCGCCGACGACTACATGACCAAGCCGTTCCACAAGGACGAACTGGTTGCTCGCATCCACGCCATCGTGCGTCGCTCGAAGGGGCATGCGCAGTCGGTCATCGCGACGGGCGATCTGATCGTCAATCTCGATGCCAAGACGGTCGAGGTCGGCGGCCAGCGCGTGCACCTGACCGGCAAGGAATATCAGATGCTGGAGCTGCTTTCGCTGCGAAAGGGCACCACGCTGACCAAGGAAATGTTCCTCAACCACCTCTATGGCGGCATGG
>CAZBBT010000068.1:0-14403 GCA_964490065.1 uncultured Mesorhizobium sp.
GGAATTCCGGCTTGGTCGAGATGGCGCGGGCGATCGAGATGCGCTGGCGCTGGCCGCCTGAGAATTCGTGCGGGAATTTCTCGCCGTCGGCGGCGGTGAGGCCGACGAATTCCAGCAGCCGGTCGACCTCCTTGCTTTCCTCCGCGCGCGATGCCGAGAGCCGATAGGTGCGCAGCGGCTCGGCAACGATGTCGTGGACCCGCCAACGCGGGTTGAGGCTGGCATAGGGGTCCTGGAAGATCATCTGCATGCGCTGGCGTAGCGCCGCCGGCTCGCCGGCGGGCGAGCGCGAGATGTCCGTGCCGTCGAATTCGATGGTTCCGCCGCTGGCGCCGGTCAGGCCCATGACCAGCTTGGCGACCGTCGACTTGCCACAGCCGGATTCGCCGACGAGGCTGAGCGTGGTGCCGCGCGGGATCGAGAAATCGATGCCGTCGACCGCCTTGACGACCAGTCCGCCCTTCTGGTCGAGCATCCTCTCCAGTGCCGGGCGCGGTAGGGCAAAATGCTTCTTCAGGCCACGGACGGCCAGAAGCGGCTTTTCGTGCGAGACGGACATGGCGTTCATGACGGCGCTCCCTCGTAGAGCAGGCAGGCGACCGAGCCGGCGTCGCGACCGGTCAGTTCGGGGCGGCGGCGATGGCATTCGGCCATGGCGCGCTCGCAGCGCGGGTTGAAGGCGCAGCCCGTAGGAATGGCCGAGAGCCTGGGCATGGCGCCGGCAATCTGGATGAGCTGGTCGGGCCGCGGCCCGAGCCGGGGAATCGAGCCCATCAGGCCGACGGTGTAGGGATGCAGCGGCTTTTCCAGCACCTGCGCCACCGGGCCGATCTCGGCCAGGCGGCCGGCATACATCACCGCCACGCGGTCGGCGGTCTCGGCGATGACGCCCATGTCGTGCGTGACCAGGATCACGGCGGCGTTGCGCTCGCGGCAGAGCCGGCGCAAGAGCGCGATGATCTGGGCCTGCACCGACACGTCCAGCGCCGTGGTCGGCTCGTCGGCGATGATGAGCCGCGGCTCGGCGCACAATGCCAGCGCGATCACCACCCGCTGGCGCATGCCGCCGGAGAACTGGTGCGGATACTGGTCGAAGCGCTTTTCCGGCGCCGGAATGCCGACCTCGGCCAGCCAGGCGACCGCCCGCTTGCGCGCCTCGGCGGCCGACAGCGGCAGATGGGTGCGGATCGTCTCGACCAGTTGCTCGCCGACGGTGAACAGTGGATTCAGGCTGGTCAGCGGATCCTGGAAGATGGCGCCGATGTCCTTGCCGCGGATACGGCGCAGTTCCTCGCCACGCAGATTGTCGATGCGGCGGCCGGCGAGGCGGATCTCGCCCGACGCGATGCGGCCGGGGGGCTCGATGAGGCCGATGATGGCGGCGCCCGTCATCGACTTGCCGGCGCCGGACTCACCGACCAAGCCGAGGATCTCGCCGGCCTCGACATTGAAGGACACGCCGTCCACGGCGGTCAGCGTACCGCGGCGGGTGGGGAATTCGACTTTCAGCCGATCGACTTCGAGCAGGGCCATGGCGTTCACCTCAGTCTCGGGTTGAGCGCGTCGCGCAGCCAGTCGCCGAGCAGGTTCACCGCAAGCACGAGCACGGCCAGCGTCACCGACGGGAAGATCACCACCCACCAGATGCCGGAGAACAGGTATTCGTTGCCGACGCGGATCAGCGTGCCGAGCGAGGGCTGGGTAGGCGGCATGCCGACGCCGAGGAAGGACAGCGTCGCCTCCGTCAGCACCGCCATGCCGAGATTGATGGTGGCGATGACCAGCACCGGCCCCAGCACGTTGGGCAGGATATGGGTGAGCATGATGCGCAGCCGGCTCACCCCGATGGTACGGGCCGCCTGGACATATTCGCGCTGGCGCTCGACCATGGTGGAGCCGCGCACGGTGCGGGCATATTGCACCCAGCTCGTCAGGCTGATCGAGGCGACCAGCACGATGATCGCCGTGCTTGCCTGCTCGCCGCCCTGTAGCACGCCGCGCAGCACGCCGTTGATCAGCAGCGCCACCAGGATCGCCGGGAAGGAGAGCAGCACGTCGGCGACGCGCATGATGGCAGCGTCGACGATGCCGCCGGCATAGCCACCGACGAGGCCGAGGAAGACGCCGAGGGCGGCCGCGAGCGCAACGCTGACGAAGCCGACCAGCAGCGAGATGCGCAGGCCGTAGATGATGGCCGACAGCACGTCGCGCGCCTGGGTGTCGGTGCCCAGCCAGTAGGCCGGGTTGCCACCCTCCATCCAGGCCGGCGGCAATTCGCTGTCGAGCAGGTCGAGATTGCCGATGTCGAACGGGTTCTGCGGCGCGATCAGCGGTGCGAACACGGCCGCCAGCACGAGCAGCAGGAGCACGGCGGTAGCGACGACCGTTACCTTGGAGCGGTAGAACGAATAGAACAGGTCGCTCTCGGTGAAGCGACGCAGGCGGGAGGCGACAAGCGCGGCCATGGTCGTTTCCTCAGGTTGCCGCGCGGGTGCGCTCGGTGCGCAGACGCGGGTCGATGACGTGGTAGAGCAGGTCGACGATGGTGTTGATGATGACGAAGATCAGCGACACCAGCACCAGGTAGGCTGCCATCACCGGCACGTCGGTGAAGGAGACCGCCTGGATGAACAGCGCGCCCATGCCCGGCCACTGGAACACCGTCTCGGTGATGATGGCGAAGGCGATCAGCCCGCCGACCTGGAGACCGAAGATGGTGATGACGGGGATCAGCGTGTTCTTCAGCGCGTGCCTGAGATTGATGGCGCGGCTCTTGAGGCCGCGAGCACGGGCGAACTTGATGTAGTCGGCGCGCAGCACCTCCAGCATCTCGGCGCGCACCAGGCGCATGATGAGCGTGAGCTGGAACAGGCACAGCATGAAGGAAGGCAGTATCAGCGCCTTCAGCCCGGTCAATGTCAGGAAGCCGGTCGACCACCAGCCGACATCGATGACGTCGCCGCGGCCGAAGGATGGCAGCCAGCCGAGCCAGACCGAGAAGACCAGGATGAGCAGGATGCCGGTGACGAAGGTGGGCAGCGAGATGCCGATCAGGGAGACAAGTTGCAGCCCCTGACTGAGCACGCCGCGCGGTTTCAGCGCGGTGTAGATGCCGAGCGGAATGCCGAAGGCCAGCGACATGATCGCCGCGACGAGAACCAGTTCGGCCGTCGCCGGGAAACGCTCCGAGAACAAGGTGCTGACCGGCCGGTTGTTGCGATAGGAGGTGCCGAAATCACCCTCGACCGCGTTGGCAACGAAGCGGCCGTACTGGACCAGGAACGGGTCGTCTAGATGCAGCCGCTCGCGCAGTTCCTGGCGCTGTTCCTGGGTGGCGTCCGGCGGCAGGATGCTGGTCACCGGGTCGCCAAGGAAATGGAACATCAGGAAAGCGATGAAGGCGACCGACAGCATGACGAGCACCGCCTGCCCGAAACGCCTGATCATGAATATAGCCATCGCAGGACCTCCTCCCGGCACAGCCTGTCATAGGCCGCGCGACAAATCATGCGGATGATGCGCCTGCCGCCGCTGCGGCGGCAGGCGCCTTATGTCACTTCATGGTGACGAGCCAGAGGCGCAGCAGGTCGTCTGCGGTCTGCGGCACCTCGATATTGTCGCGCACCGCCCAAGACATCGGCTGCTGGTGCAGCGGCAGCCAGGCGATATCGTCCTCGGCGATGCCGAAGGCCTTGCTCATCATCTCGCGGCGCTTCGGTTCGTCCATCTCCGTGTTGACGGCGTCGGTCAGCTTATCGACCTCAGGATTGGAGTAATTGCCTGGATTCCAGGTTCCCATTGCCTTGTCGGGCGTATGCAGCATGGCCGAAAGCACGCTGAAACCGTCGAGCATGGGTAACGTCGCCCAGCCGAGCATGAACATGTCAGCCTGGCCGCCCTGCGCCTTCTTGAAGTGCAGGGTGCGCGGCTCGACGGTCAGCTTCGCCTTGAAGCCGGCCTTGGCCATCATCGCCGCCAGCGCCTGACAGATCTCCTCGTCGTTGACATAGGCGTCGTTCGGGCAGTTCATCGAGAACTGGAAGCCATTCGGGTAGCCGGCGTCGGCAAGGCCCTTCTTGGCGGCTTCGAGGTCGTATGGCAGCCGCTCGTTGAGCTTCTCCTGGAAGCCGGGGACCTCCGGTGCGATCAGCATGCCGGCATTGCGCGACTTGCCGCGCATGATCTTCTTCTGGATCAGGTCCATGTTGACGGACTGGTAGAGCGCCTTGCGCACCCGGACATCCTTGAACGGATTGCCGTCAACGTCGCCGCCGACCAGCTTGTCGTTCATGTTGAAGCCCATCATGACCGTGCGCAGGCCCGGCGCATCCAGCATCTTGACGCCCGGCGAATTGGCGATGCGGTCGGCGTCCTGCAGCGGCGCCGGCTGAATGATGTCGACCTCGCCGGAAAGCAGCGCGGCGACGCGGGTTGCATCCGACGCGATCGGCGTGTGGATGACGCGCTCGAGATTGTGCTCAGGCTTGTCCCACCAGTCCGGATTGGCGACGAGCACGGTCTGCGCGTCCGGCCGGCGGCTCTCGACCTTGAACGGGCCGGTGCCGTTGGCGTGCGAGGTGGTGTAGCCTTCCTCGCCCTTCTGGGCGTCGATCGGCTTGACGGCGTCGTGCTCCTCGAGCCAACCGGCATCCATGATGCCGACATTGGTCAGGTAGTTGTTGAGCAGCGGGCTGGGACCGGCCATGTGCAGGTCGACCGTGTAGTCGTCGATCTTCTCGACCGACTTCAGACCCGGCAGGTTGCCCTTCATCGGCGAATGCGGATCGACGATGCGCATCAGCGAGACGGCGACGTCGTCGGCATTGAATTCCTGGCCTTCCTGGAACTTCACGCCCTTGCGCAGGTGGTAGCGGATAACGTCCGGCTTGATGATTTCCCAGGACGTGGCCAGCGCCGGCTCGATCTTGAGATCCTTGTTGTAGCGGACCAGCGGCTCATAGATGGCCTGCAGGAAATTGTTGGTGAAGCTGTCCGGCACCGAATCCGGATCGAGACCATAGATGTCTCCCGCGGTCGCGTAGCGCAGCGTCTTGCCCTCGGCGAAAGCGCCTGTGGCGTATCCCATCGCCACGGCCATGGCCGAGGCGAGCAGCAGTTTCTTCATCGAATTTCCTCCCGTTGGCGAAACGGCGCCGGTCGACGCTGAAGCCTCCCGATCGCCGTCTCATATCCATCATCCGGCCATCGGCAAGAATTGTCAACAATTTTGTCGACAAAAATTTTAACTTGTGCCAACAATCCGCTTCGCTCATTGTCACGAGCCGGCGCGGCCGGCTTTCCGGCCGGGCGGAGGGAACGCATGGACGAGATCAGCAGCAGGGCGGCCAGGACGGACCAGGACATCTACGATCGCATCTGGACGGCGATCGCCGAGCACCAGCTCGTTCCGGGCACACGGCTGAAGGAAGAAGAACTCGCCGAAATCTTCGCCGTCAGCCGCGCCAAGGTGCGACAGGCGTTGCAGAACCTGGCGCGCGACGGCCTCATCACGCTCGTTCCCAATCGCGGCGCCGTCGTCTCGAAACCCTCGATCGAGGAGGCGCGCGACGTCTTCTTCGCCCGCCGTACCATCGAGGAGCGGCTGGTCGAGCGGCTGTGCGGCATCATCGACGGCAAGGGCGTGGCGCGGCTCACCGCCCATGTCAACGCCGAACGCCAGGCGCATCTCGACGGCGACATGGCCGCCGTCATCCGCCTGTCCGGCGCCTTCCACATGCTGATCGCGGACCTCGCCGCGTCGCCGATCCTGGCGGGACTGCTGCGCGATCTCATCTCGCGCACCTCGCTGATCACCGCCGTCTACCAGACGCGCGAGGTCATTTCCTGCGGCCCCGACGAACACGGCGAGATCGCCGCCGCCATCGCCGCGAAACAGGCCGAGAGAGCGCTGGCGGTGATGCGGCACCACCTCGCCCATATCGAGGACCAGCTCGAACTGGAGGATCGCGCGGCACCGACGCGCGAGCTGCGCAACATCCTGACGCCCTGAGCCCTGTCCCGCGACCCGAGAGGAAAAACATGCAGCCGGATCTCGTCATCAGCGGCGTCACCGCCGTCACCATCGACCCTGAGCGCCGCGTCCTGGACGATGCGTGGATCGCCGTCGCGGGCGACCGCATCGCCGCCATCGGCACGGGCGAGGCGCCTGCCGCGTCGCAAATCATCGACGGGACCGGCATGGTCGCGATGCCCGGGCTGATCGACGCGCACAGCCATGCCGGCCATGCGCTGGTGCGCGCCGCCGGAACCGGCGACGTCGATGCCTGGTTCAAGGTCTGCCAGACCATCTATGCCGGCGTCGCGACGCCCGACTTCTGGCTGGCCGAGCAGCGGTTGGCGCAGCTCGAACGGCTGAAAGGCGGCGTGACGACGGCGGTGTCGCTGCTCGGCGGTGGCGCCGACATCTACCGCACAGACGACGAGGAGGCCGGCGACGCGCATTGCAAGGCGACGCTGGAATCGGGCCTGCGCACCATCATGGCCGCCGGCGTCAACCGGCCGCCCTTTCCCAAGCGCTACGCAAAGCTACAGCCGGACGGCACGCTCTCGGAATTCGACCTGACCTGGCAGCGCCAGCTCGAAGTCAGCGACGCGCTCGCCCGCCGCTGGAACGACGTGCTGGGCCGGCGCACCGGCGTGTGCCTTGTGATGCCGGTTTTCTATGCCAGGGAATTGGCCGATCCGGAAACCGGCCGCGAAGCGCGAAAGATCGGCGAAGCGGTCATGGATGTGCGCCAGCGCACGAATGCCCTCTTCACCCAGGACGGCCACCGCGACGGCTCTATCGCGCTGGCGCGCGATTGCGGCCTGCTCGGCCCCTTCGCCCTGCTCGGCCACAGCGTCGACCTGACGCCGGACGATTTTGCCGCGCTCACCGAGACGGGCGCGGCGATCGCGCACAATCCGAGCGCGATCATGTCGATCTACGGCCGCTGCCCGGCGCCGGAACTGATCGAGGCCGGCGTCACCGTCTGCATCGGCTCGGATGCCGCGGCCCCCGACCGCGGCTTCGACATGTTCCGCCACATGGCGCAGTGCATGCACTATCACCGCCGGCATTTCCGCGACCCCGACGTGCTGCCGCCAGGCAAGGTGCTGGAGATGGCCACCATCGACGCGGCCAAGGCACTCGGTCTCGACGAGGATCTCGGCTCGCTGGAAGCCGGCAAGAAGGCCGACATCGTGCTGGTGGATATGCGCAAGCCGCATCTCTACCCGCCGGTGATGCCCGTCACCCGCATCGCGCATTTCGCCAACGCGGCCGATGTCGACACCGTCATCGTCGACGGCAAGGTGCTGATGCAGGGTCGCCGCACGCATCTGGACGAATCGGCGATCCTCGATGGCGCCGAGCGGGAAGCCAATCTCGCCTTCGAGCGCGGCCGGCTTTCCGGCCTGCGGTCGGAACCGGCGAGCTATTGGCGGAACGCGCGGCGCGTGGTGGCGCACTGAACATGGCATACCGCTAGCCGGGCTGAAAACAGATCGGCCGAAAAACGTAACAAATCCGCCATCATCGCGGCATCGTGCCGACACAATCCCCGCCGATAAGCGCAACCGGGCAAGAGGTTGGCTTATGGCACGGGCTTTGGATTCCATTCGCGGCGAGAGCGCGGGCATCGCGCGGTTCAAACCGGCAAGCGACGGCGGCAGGCCGGCGCGGCAGGCGGCCGGGCCGTTCGACGTGACGCAGGCCCAGGTACAAGGTGGCGGCTTCGGCAGCGTGCTTGTGACCGGGCTGCTGGTAATCTACCCCGCCTTCGCCACCGTGGCCGCGATCGTTGTCGGCCTGTCGCTCTCCAGCGGCGGCGCCTGATTTTTGATCGCCACTCGTGGCGACTACAGTCCACCGACAACTCGGCCCGAAATCGCAACGGTTGACGCCACCCTCACCCCGGCCGCTTGAACGCCTTCCTCTCCGCCTCGACCCTGGCCCGGCACGTGCAGCCTTCGAGATGGTCGTTGACCAGGCCCATGGCCTGCATGAAGGCATAGACCGTGGTCGGCCCGACGAAGCTCCAGCCGCGTTTCTTCAGTTCCTTCGAGATGCGCGTCGACACCGCCGTGGTCGGGTTGGCGCGCAGATGGGCGAGATCGACCACGGCCGGCCGTTCCTCGGCGCCCGGCTCGAAACGCCAGAAGAAGGCGGCCAGCGATCCCGCCTCGTCGACGAGTTCCCGCGCGCGCCTGGCATTGTTGACGGTCGAGACGATCTTGCCGCGATGGCGGATGATGCCGGCATTGGTCAGCAGCCGCTCGACATCCGCCTCGGTTAACTTCGCTACGCGCTCGAAATCGAAGCCGTCGAAGGCTTCGCGAAAATTCTCGCGCTTGCGCAGGATGGTGAGCCACGACAGGCCGGACTGGAAGCCTTCCAGACAGATTTTCTCGAACAGGCGCCGGTCGTCGGCGACGGGCCGCCCCCATTCATGGTCGTGGTAGTGGAGATAGTCCGGCAAGTTGCCGTGCCAGAAGCAGCGCATCGCACCGTCCGGCCCGGCGATCAATCCCGTTTCGTCGCTCATCGATAGTCCACTGGTTAACCGGGGATCGGCACGCTTTAGACACGCTTTACCAGATTCCTGAACCGGCCGGTAACCGTACCGGAAGGTTTACTGACAAAGCGGCATTTTACCGGGTTTCGATTCACCTTTCGGTTGCCGCCGCACGCCACCATGCCGACCGAAGCCGGAGGGGACACCCGTTTCCGGCCGACATGACGATCAGGCAAGAGTGCGTTCCTATGTCCAGGCTTTTCTTCTTCTCCGCCATCGCCGCGACGGCGATGCTCGTCGCCGGTGCGGCGCCATCCTCGGCCAACGACCGCTATGGCGAGCGCCCGCCCGTCGTGGTCAGTCCCGACCTGTCGGCGCCATGGGTGTTGCAGTTGCAGGGCGCGCCGCGCGTGACGCGGCAGGTCCGGCCGGCTGCCCGGCAGCCGCGCAAGGTCTATCGCCAGCAGCGCGGGGTCGAGATCCGGCCGGACCGGACGCACACCGCCGCCGTGCAGAAGCCGGCGCGGCGCACGATCATGGTGCCGAAGAAGATGAACCCGATCTACCTGCCGCAGGAGGTCGACTACAGCGGCAACGAGAAGCCGGGCACCATCGTCATCGATACGCACCGGAACTTCCTCTATCTGGTCGAGAGAGACGGCAAGGCGCGGCGCTACGGCGTCGGCACCGGCAAGCCCGGCTTCGAGTGGGCCGGCACGCACAAGATCACCGCCAAGCGCGAGTGGCCGGACTGGCGCCCGCCCGCGGAGATGATCGCGCGCGAAAAGGCCAAGGGCAGATATCTGCCGACCTACCTGGCCGGCGGCATCGAGAACCCGCTCGGCGCGCGCGCGCTCTATATCGGCTCCACGCTCTATCGCATCCACGGCACCAATCAGCCCTGGACCATCGGCGGCTCGGTCTCGTCGGGCTGCATCCGCATGCGCAACCAGGACGTGGTCGATCTTTACGAGCGCGTGCCGGTTGGCACGACGGTCGTCGTGATGTAGGATTCCCGAAGCGTGTTCTTCACGCTTCGGATTTTTGATTTGCGCATGTCTTTATCCCCGAAACGGGGATCCACCTTCGGAGACATGTTTGAACAACGGGGGACGGGCCTTGTGGGGACAGGGCCAGTCATGAAAGGGCAGCCGGGCAACCGGCTGCCCTTTTGTTCGACCATCGACCCCCTTGCGACAGCCGCCACCCCGGAATAGTTGTGCGTCGCACAAGAGGCAGGACTGTTCGCTTTTCGCGTCGCCCGGCAGCCGGCCCGCCTGCTAGCGAGTAGCGCGACGGTCCAGCCGGCCCGTGATCCGAAAGGAGCGCCCATGCCATCGCCAGACGACAGCCGCTATCTGAAGGGTGGCCCCGTGGCCCGGCGCATCATCGCCGCCGTGCGCAGCGACGCCGAGGCCGCGCGCGCCGAAGGCTTTGCGCCCAAGCTGGTATCGATCACCGTCGGCGACGTGGCGGCGGTCGAGGTCTATGTGCGCAACCAGCGCGCCAAGGCCGAGCTTGCCGGCATCGATTTCGAGGAGCGGCGCTTTCCCGCCGACCTCACCGCGGCCGAACTGGAAGCCGCCATCCACGGCATGAACGCGGATCCGCGCGTCACCGGCATCATCATCCAGCGGCCGGTGCCGGCGCATATTCCGATCAAGGCGATCCAGGCGGCGGTGCACCCGCTGAAGGACGTCGAGGGCATGCACCCGGCCTCGATCGGCAACATCGTCTACAACCAGCTCGACCTCGCGCCCTGCACGGCCGCCGCCTCGGTGGAACTGCTCAAGGAAACCGGCCTCGACCTGAAGGGCCTGGAGGTCGTCGTCGTCGGCCATTCCGAGATCGTCGGCAAGCCGATCGCCTTCCTGCTCATGAGCGAAGGCGCCACGGTGACGGTGTGCCACCACATGACACGCTCGGTCGCCGCCCATGCGCGCCGCGCCGACGCGCTGTTCGTGGCGGTCGGCAAGCCGCGGCTCATCAAGGCCGACATGGTGAAGCCGGGCGCCGCCGTCATCGACATCGGCATCAATTCCGAGACCGGCCCGGACGGCAAGGAGCGCATCGTCGGCGACGTCGATACCGACAGCGTGAAGGAAATGGCATCCTGGATCACGCCGGTTCCGGGCGGCGTCGGGCCGCTCACGGTGGCGATCCTGTTGCGCAACACCATGGTCGCGCTCAACCGCCAGCGCGACCTTTATCGCGCGACTTATGGCGTGGCGGATGGCGGCGTGAGACTGGCCGCGGAATAGACCTTCGCGTTCGAAGACGGCCCGCATTTGCGTTTCGTTTGACGGAAATCAACTTGCATCTTGCCGCGGTCATGTAAGTTGCCGCGATAAAAATCCTGCGGAGACGAAACATGCCCAAGCACATCCTGATTCCGACCGATGGCTCCGAAACAGCCCAGAAGGGCGTCGACTACGGCCTTGCATTGGCGAAGGACCTCGACGCCGAGGTCACGGCCGTCACCGCCACCGATCCCTATCCGTTGCCCGGATTTGCACTGGGGGCGGGCTGGGTTCCGTCCGCGGAAGAAATGGACGCCTACAACGCCGCGCAGAAAGAAACGGCCGGCAAGCTTTTGCAGGAGGTGAAAACCGCCGCGGGCAAGCTTGGCATCGATGCGGCGACGGTCCATGTCGCGGACATCCGCCCGGCCGATGCGATCCTGGAAACGGCCAAGGCGCGCGGCGCGCAACTGATCGTCATGGCGTCGCACGGGCGACGCGGCGTCTCCCGCCTCGTGCTCGGGAGCCAGACGGCGGAAGTCGTGGCGCTTTCGGACATTCCGGTCCTCGTCGTGAAGTAGCGGATCGGGATCCGTCAAGCGTCCCGCGCCATTCCTGCCGGCCGCTCCCCGCCATAGGCCCAGTCGAGCAGTTGCACCGTATGCACGACCGGCATTTTCGCCGCCGAGGCGATCTGGGTGATGCAGCCTATGTTGCCGGTGGCCACCAGTGCAGCGCCGGTGGCTTCGATATTCCTCACCTTGCGATCGCGCAGGCGCGCCGAAATCTCCGGCTGCAGCATGTTGTAGGTGCCGGCCGAGCCGCAGCACAGATGCCCTTCGCGCGGCTCCTTCACGGCGAACCCGGCGCGCGCCAGAAGCTCCTTTGGCTGGCGGGTGATCCTCTGGCCATGCTGCATGGAACAGGCCGAATGATAGGCGACGGTCAGGCCCGGTTTCGTCACAGGTTCCGGCAGGTCGAGCGTGGCGAGATATTCCGTCACGTCCTTCGCCAGCGCCGAGACCCTTGCCGCCTTGTCCGCATAGGACGGATCGAGGCGCAGCATGAAGCCATAATCCTTGATCGTGGTGCCGCAGCCGGAGGCGGTTATCACGATGGCGTCCAGTCCGCCCTGTTCGATCTCTCGCGTCCAGACATCGACATTGCGCCGCGCATCGGCCAGCGCGGCCTCCTCCTTGCCCATGTGATGCACCAGCGCGCCGCAGCAGCCTTCGCCGCGCGGCACGACGACTTCGACACCGAGGCGGGTGAGCAGCGAAACCGCCGCCTCGTTGATGGCGGGGTCGAGGACCGACTGCGCGCAACCGGTGAGCAGCGCGACGCGGCCCCGCCTGGCGCCCTTCGCCGGGTGACCGCCGGGCCGCGACACCGGCGAAGCGGCCGGCACGCTCTTCGGGGCCAGTCTCAGCATGGCGGCCAGCGGCTTCAGCGGCGTCGCCTCGAACAGGCCGGCGAAGGGTTTTCCGAGCTTCGCCAGTTTCAACGCTGCACGAAAGCGCGCCGGATGGGGCAGCACGAAGGCGAGCAGCGCGCGCACGAGCCGGTCGGACAGCGGCCGCCTGTAGGTCTTCTCGATATGGGCGCGGGCATGGTCGACCAGGTGTATGTAGTTCACGCCCGAAGGACATGTCGTCATGCAGGCGAGGCAGGACAGGCAGCGGTCGATGTGGGTGACGATCTCCTTGTCCGCCGGCCGTCCGCCCTCCAGCATGTCCTTGATGAGGTAGATGCGGCCACGCGGCGAATCCAGCTCGTTGCCCAGCGTCACATAGGTCGGGCAGGTCGCGGTGCAGAAGCCGCAATGCACGCATGCGCGGATGATTTTCTCCGACTCACGGGTATGCGGATCGGCAAGCTGCTCGGCGGTGAAAGTGGTCTGCATCGTGTCTGCCTAGGCCATGCGGCCGGGGTTGAGGATAGCCTTCGGGTCGAACTGTTCCTTCAGCCGCGCCGAAAGTGCTGCCAGCGCCGGGGGCTGCGGCTGGAAAACCGGCATTGCCGCACGGTCTGCCGTTGACGCGCGCACCAGCGTGGCGTGACCGCCGCCGTGCTTTCCGACCAGCGCGCGCACCAGATTGGCCTCCGGCTCGCCGCTTTCCATGCGCAACCAGGCCAGGCCGCCCTGCCAGTCGTAGAAGGCATCGACAGCGGTCTGCCGGCGCAGGGACATTACCATGCCATGACATTCGGCGGGCGCCATCGAGACGCGCCAGACCGGCCGTTCGTCGTCGCCGGCGAAGGGCGAGCAATCGCGCACCTCCTGCCACAGCGCCTTCGATTTCTCGCCCGCGATCTCCTCCAGCGGCCCGGCGTTCCTCAGCAGCGCCTTGAGCATATCGAGCCGCGCGAAGACAGACGGGGCAAAGCCCTCGACGCGCAGCAGGGTCGCGGCGTCGCTGCCGAAGCGCCCGCCGGCGACGCGGGCGACCGCAGGATAGGGCAGGTGCGCGGCGCTCGATACCTCCGCGCTTGAGCCCATGGCGAGCGCCATGGCGGCGGCGGCCTGCTCGTCATAGAGGCCGCGAACGCCGAGCGTCGTCTCGGTCTCGGCGACGGGCAGCACCTTGAAGGTGACGTCGGTGACCACGGCAAGCGTGCCCCAGGAACCGGCCAGTCCCTTGGACAGATCGTAGCCGGTGACGTTCTTGACCACTCGCCCGCCCGACTTGAACGCCTCGCCGCGTCCCGAAACGGCGTGGATTCCAAGCACATGGTCGCGCGCGGCGCCCGCCTTAAGCCGGCGCGGCCCGGACAGGTTCGCCGCCAGCACGCCGCCGATGGTGCCTTGTCGCGGTTGATGGCCGAACAGCGGCCCATAGTCCATGGGTTCGAAAGCGAGTTGCTGCCCGTTATCGGCAAGCAATTTCTCGATCTGCGCCAACGGCGTGCCGGCACGGGCCGAGAGCACCAGTTCGGCCGGTTCGTACAGCGTCACACCGGTCAGCTTCGAGAGATCCAGCGTGTGCTCGGTCTGCAGCGGCCGGCCGATGCCGCGCTTGGAGCCGTGGCCGATGATTTCCAGCGGCGCTTCCTCCGACAAGGCCCATTGGATGGCGGAGAGCGTTTCGGCGGCGGTGGTGGGGGCGAAGGTGGTCATGCGGCAACGATGCCGCCAATGCTGGAAATGTCGAGTTTCTTCATTTCAGGTTCAAAACCTCGGCAAATCCGGGAACGCCACCTTCCCCCGGTGCACGTGCATGCGCCCCAGTTCCGCGCATCTACGAAGCTGCGGAAACACTTTTCCCGGGTTGAGCAAGTGGCCGGGGTCGAAGGCGCATTTGACCCGCATCTGCTGGTCGAGGTCGGTCTCGTTGAACATTTCGCCCATCAGGTCGCGCTTTTCGACGCCCACGCCATGCTCGCCGGTCAGCACGCCGCCGACCTGGACGCAAAGGCGTAATATGTCGGCGCCGAAAGCCTCGGCATTCTCCAGTTCGCCCGGTCTGTTGGCGTCGTACAGGATCAGCGGATGCAGATTGCCATCGCCGGCATGGAAGACGTTGGCGACGCCCAACCCGTATTTTTCCGAAAGCTGCTTCATGCCGTGCAGCACCTTCGGCAGTTCCTTGCGCGGGATGGTGCCGTCCATGCAGTAATAGTCCGGCGAGATGCGCCCGACCGCGGGG
>CAZBBT010000069.1:0-14365 GCA_964490065.1 uncultured Mesorhizobium sp.
GGGAGGGGACAGGGGTGGGGGTGCTCGACGCTCGAAAATTCCATATGCGATTGCCGTGCCGCTTGCGGGGAGAGGGTAAGGGTGAGGGGCGGCGCCTTCTCGTCGGGAGGGGCACGGCATGAGCGAGCACCCGCGCGTCGGGCAGGTGAAGGAGGTCACCAGCCTCGCCAACCCGCTGGTCAAGGACATCAAGGCGCTGGCGCTGAAGAAATTCCGCGACCAGCAGAACGCGTTCATGGCGGAGGGGCTGAAGCTGGTGATCGACGCGCTCGACCTCGGCTGGCAGATCAGGACGCTGGTCTTCGCCAAGGCAGGCCGCGGCAACCCAGCGGTCGAGAAGGTCGCGGCGCGCACGGTGGCCGCCGGCGGCACGGTGCTGGAAGTGTCGGAGAAGGTGCTGTCGGCCATCACAAGGCGCGACAATCCGCAGATGGTGGTCGGCGTCTTTTCGCAGAAATACCTGCCGCTGAAGGACATCCGCCCGAAGGACGGCGACGTCTGGGTGGCATTGGACCGCGTGCGCGATCCCGGCAATCTCGGCACCGTGCTGCGCACCGTCGATGCGGTCGGCGCCAGGGGCGTGATCCTGGTTGGCGACTCCACCGACCCGTTCTCCGTCGAGACCGTGCGCGCCACCATGGGCTCGGTCTTCGCCGTGCCGGTCGCCAAGGCGAGCGTGGAGGCCTTCCTTGCCTGGCGCAAGAGCTTTCCCGGTCTCGTCGCCGGCACGCATCTCAAGGGCGCGGTCGACTACCGCTCGGTGGATTTCGGCAACCGGCCGGTGCTGCTCCTGATGGGCAACGAGCAGCAGGGCCTGCCGGATGACCTCGCGGCAAGCTGCGACCGGCTGCTGCGCATCCCGCAGGCCGGACGCGCCGATTCGCTGAACCTCGCGGTGGCCACCGGAATCATGCTGTTCGAGATCAGGCGCGCGGCGCTGAAACTGGAAACCCGCCCTTGAAGCTGAAACCGCTTGCCCCCTATGCGCTGCTGGCCGTGGGCGCCGTCGCGCTCGACCAATGGATAAAACATCTGGTCGAGACCGGGCTGCCGCTGCAGCAGGCGGTCGACCTTCTGCCCTTCCTGGCGCTCTACCGCACCTACAACACCGGCATCGCATTCTCCATGTTCGCCTTTCTCGGCGCGACGGGGCTGATCGCGATGTCGCTGGCGGTCGCGGCGTTCATCCTCTATCTCGCCATCCGCACCCGGCCGGAGCAGGTCGTGGCCCGCGCCGGCTTTGCCCTCATCGTCGGCGGCGCCGTCGGCAATCTGGTCGACCGCGCCGTCTACGGCCATGTCATCGATTACATATTGTTCCACACGCCGGTCTGGTCCTTCGCCGTCTTCAACCTGGCCGACGCGTTCATCACCATCGGCGCCGGTCTGGTCATCCTCGACGAATTCCTCGGCCTTGGACATAAACCAAGACCTTCGGACGATTGACCGGGCCGGCAAACGGACCGCAAAGTCGGGCCGCACGTGTCAGGAGAAAAAATGTCCGACAGTTTCAGAGCCATCCTCGTTTCACGCGACGAGGCGAAAAAGCAGTCGGTCGAAATGGTCGACCTGACGGAAGCCGATCTGATGGAGGGCGATGTCACCGTTGCCGTCGAAGCGACCACGGTGAACTACAAGGACGGGCTCGCCATCACCGGCAAGGCACCCGTCATCCGCCGCTGGCCGCTGATCCCCGGCATCGACTTTTCAGGCACGGTCCTCTCCTCCGATCATCCGGACTGGCGCAAGGGGGACAAGGTCATCCTCGACGGCTGGGGCGTCGGCGAGACGCATCATGGCGCCTATGCCGGGCGCGCCCGCGTCAAGGGCGACTGGCTGGTGCCGCTGCCGGAGGGGATGAGCGCGCATGACGCCATGGCCGTCGGCACGGCAGGCTATACGGCGATGCTCTGCGTCATGGCGCTGGAACGGCACGGCATCGCGCCCGACCGCGGGCCGGTGGTGGTGACGGGTGCGGCCGGCGGCGTCGGCTCGGTGGCGGTATCGATCCTGTCGAAGCTCGGCTACCACGTCATCGCCTCCACCGGCCGCAACACCGAAAGCCCCTATCTGATCGATCTCGGCGCGGCCGAGGTCATCTCGCGCGACGAACTCGCCGCACCGGGCAAGCCGCTGGCAAAGGAGCGCTGGGCGGGAGGCGTCGATGCGGTCGGCTCGACCACGCTGGCAAACGTCCTGTCGATGACCGCCTATGGCGGCGCGGTGGCCGCCTGCGGCCTGGCCGGCGGCATGGACCTGCCGGCGACGGTCGCGCCCTTCATCCTGCGCGGCGTGTCGCTGCTCGGCATCGATTCGGTGATGGCGCCGAAGGAACTGCGCATGGAGGCCTGGCTGCGTATCGGCCAGGACCTCGATATCGAGAAACTGCGCAAACTCTCCAGGACCATCGGCTTCGACGACATTATCGAAGCGGCGCAGGACATCGTGGACGGGAAAATCCGCGGCCGGGTAGTGGTGGATATGTAGGTTCCTCCTTCTCGGCAAATCTCCAGCGCTGGCGATTGGCGGTGAGGGCGCCGGCGCGGCGCTAGCCTGTGGATAGTCTCATAACCGCTAAAACAAATTGTCCAGCCTTTTCAGGTTCTTGAAGGTCCCGGCCCGCCTTCTTCGCCGAAATCTATCAACACCCGCCGCGCCTCTTCCATACTTTCCGGGTCGAAATGGAGACTGGAATGGCTGGCTGGGAAGGAGAAGCGAACTGGAATCGCGATGTGCTGGAGCGCATCGTGGCGCTGTTGTTCGCTCTCGCCAGCCTGGCCGACCTTGCCGCCGGCGTTCCGTTCCTTCGCCGCCGGCAGGTGCTCGGCATTCTGAGCCGCGGCGAGGCCGAGGCGCGCGCCTTCCTCTTCGGCGGCGAGCCGATCTCGTGCGATGCGCCGGGAGAGGCCGGCGACGCGGAGCGGCTTGCGGTACGCTTCCGGGCACTGGCGCTGGTGCTGTGCGCCCTGATGGCGCAGGCCGCGCGGTTCGCTTTCCCCGGCGCCGGCGGCCCGCGAGCCGGCCGGCCGGCGCACGAGATTTCCGGGCCTGTGGTTCGTTGCTGGGACGCCCCAGCGCTGCCCGCGCCCGAGACGTCGTAAGCGTGGCGCTTCGTTGCCCGACTTCTCCTCGGGTCCGCACGGACCGGGAGCGTTCTTCGACAATGGCCAGGGCGGATTTCCGCAGCGTGGCAACGAATAGGTGTGTTCGAAAGAACCTCTCTCCGTCGCGGCGGAGCCTGTCCTCGGGCCGGCAAGAGGCCGGACCGGGGGCCGCCGCCGTTTCCTCCAGGCGGAAAACCGTCCAACCGCTAAAATTCGAGCGATCCGCCGAAACCTTCCATAATGTCTCTCTGGCATGGATGGCCGCATGAGCGCGGAATCCGCCATCGCAGAATCCGACAGGGCCGACGGCGCCGGTCAGGCCCGGTCGGCGGCGTCCAAACGCACCCATATCGTGCCGCCGCCGTTGGCGCCGGACCTGCCGCGTGCGGAGCGCGAAGGACTGTCGTTCCTCATCCTGGTGGCGGCGCTGGTGCTGGCCGGCCTTTCCTATCTCACCGGCGCGTCGCATTTCATCACGCTCGGCCTGCTGGCCATTGGCGCCGCCGGCCTGGCCGTGCACATCCGTGCCCGACGCGCGGAACGGCGCGCCGCCACGATGCTGGACGACAGCGCCGCCCGCAGCCGCGCCGAGATCGAAACGCTCGCCGACCGCATGTGGGAAATGCAGGAGAGCGAGGAGCGCTTTCGCGGTCTGATCGACGCGCTGGGCGACCTGGTGGTGCATCGCGACCGGGACGGCCGCATCGTCTATGCCAACAGGGTGTTCGCCGATCTGGTCGGCCAGGATGTGCGCGATCTCGCCGGCAGGACGCTGGGCGAATTCGGCATCGAGGTCGGCGTGGTTCCCGACGCGGCCTTCTTCGATCACGATTGCCTGTCCTCGACCGACGTCGTCATCCGCCACGACGGCGACCAGCGCTGGTTCTCGTGGATCGAGCTTTCGGTTCGCGACAAGGATAGCGGCATCGTTTCGCACCGGGCCATCGCCCGCGACATCACCGCCCGCAAGCGCGCCGAATCCTCGCTGATTACCGCGCGCGAGCGGGCCGAATATGCCTCGAGCGCCAAGTCGCGCTTCCTCGCCACCGTCAGCCACGAGATACGCACGCCGATGAACGGCATCATGGGCATGGCCAAGCTGTTGGCCGACACCAGCCTGTCGCCGGAGCAGCGCACCTATGTCGGCGCGATTTCGACATCCGCCAGCGCGCTGCTGGCGCTGATCGAGGACCTGCTCGACTATTCCAAGATCGAGGCCGGCCGGTTCGATCCCGAGCCGCAGCCCATGTCGCCGCGCGAGATCGCCGACAATGTCGTGGAATTGCTCGCCGCGCGTGCCTTCGGCAAGGGGATCGGCCTGGGCTGCCAGGTGGCACCCGACGTTCCGCAACTCATTTGTGCCGATCCCGGACGGCTGCGGCAGGTGCTTCTCAACCTGATCGGAAACGCCATCAAGTTCACCGATACCGGAGGCGTTCTGGTCAGCATCGACCGGATCCGCACGGATACGACGGATCGCGTCCGCTTCTGCGTTGCCGATACCGGTCCCGGTCTCGCCGAAGCCGACATGGAACGCATCTTCGAGGAGTTCGAGCAGGCGGACGGAACGTCGACCCGCACGCATGGCGGCGCAGGGCTGGGGCTTGCCATATCGCGGCGACTGATAACGGCGATGGAGGGCAATATCTCCGTGTCGAGCAAGCTCGGCGAGGGTTCCGAGTTCATCTTCGAGATTCCGGCGACGGCGGCTGTCGATGTGCTGGCCGGCCGCGAAAGGCTGCTTCGCGGCCGCCGCGCGGTGATCGTCTCGGCCAATACCGTGGAAGCCGAGGCCATGGCCGTGACGATCCGCGCGCATGGCGGTCGCGCCGACATCGCCGCGACCGTGCGGCAGGCGGCTGCTCTCGCCTCCGACTGCGACGTGCTGCTGGTCGACGCCGCAATCGAACAGGTGGATGGACGCACGCTCAGGCAACTGCGCGGCAAGGGGTTTTCGTCCTGCGAGGCGGTGACGCTGATCGCGCCGTCGGACCGCGGCATGCTGGGCGAATTCCGGGCTTCCGGCTATGCCACGTTCCTGGCGCGGCCGGTGCGTGGCGAGACCCTGCTCAGGGTGCTCCTTGCCAGCCACGGCGTCGGATCCGCACAGGCGGCGGCAACGCCGGCACAACCGAGGGCATCCGCGCTTGCCCCCTCGCGTCGGCCCGGCCTGTCGGTGCTGATTGCCGAGGACAACGACATCAACGCCCTGCTCGCGCGCGCCACGCTGCAGAAGGCCGGGCACCGCGTCGAGGTGGTCGGCAACGGCAAGGCGGCGGTGGAAGCGATCATCGCCACCGGCCATCGGCGCCGCTACGACGTCGTGCTGATGGATCTCCACATGCCGATCATGGACGGCATGGATGCCATCGCCGCGATCCGCCGCTACGAGGAAGAAACGGGTATCGTGCCGCTGCCCATCATGGTGCTTTCGGCCGACAGCCAGGAAACGACCCGTCATGCCATGCTGGCGCACGGCGCCAGCGGCTTCGTCACCAAGCCGATCGATCCGGATGCCCTGGTGCACGCCCTGCAGGAACAGGCAGCCGCGTGATCTGAAGGGCGCATCCCCTCGACGCGCCACGCCGTCGAATCGGTTCGCGCCATTGCCCCTTCCGGCTTATCACGGTACTGTCACAGTCCTGTTGCACCCCACCCGTATCCCCGCGCCAAGAGGGAAGGCTCGAAGGAGAATCGCTCGTGCACACAGCGATGCCGCCAGACGACCGACGGACCGATGCCGGCACGGCCGCATTCACCGACAAGTTCGACGGCATTGTGGAAGGGGCGCCGCTCGGCCGCATCGGCAGCCTCGAAGTCAGGCTGGCCTGCAACGAGGACGAGATCGCGGCGGCACAGGAAGTGCGCTACCGGGTCTTCTATGACGAGCTCGGCGCGGGCAAGGGGCGGCTGGCGCTCGATCGTCGCGACGCCGACCGGTTCGATCCGATCTGCGATCACCTTCTGGTCTTCGACACCAGCCTTTCCGGCCCCGAGCATCGACGCATCGTCGGCACCTACAGGCTGCTGCGGCAGGAGATAGCGGCCTCGGCCGGCGGCTTCTATTCGCAGGACGAGTTCGACCTTCCCGGGCTCGTCGCACGCCATCCAGGCCAGCGCTTCCTCGAACTCGGCCGCTCCTGCGTGCTGCCGGAGTATCGCTCCAAGCGCACCATCGAGGTGCTCTGGCAGGGCATCTGGGCCTACATCAACCATCACGAGATCGGCGTGATGACGGGCTGCGCGTCCTTCCACGGCATCGAACCGGCTGCCCATGCGGAGGCCTTGACCTATCTGGCGCATCACCGCCGCACCGACCCGGCCTGGGAGGTAAGGGCGGTGCCCGACCGCTACTGCTCGATGGAACTGATGCGGATCGAGGCCGTCAGCGCCAAGGCGGCAATCACGGCCATGCCGCCGCTGGTCAAAGGCTATCTCAGGCTCGGCGCCCGCATCGGCGACGGTTGCGTCGTCGATCATGACTTCCGCACCGTGGACGTCTTCGTGGTGCTGCCGGTCAGCGAAATCGCCAGCCGCTACGTCAACTACTATGGCGCCGATGCGCAACGCTTCGCCGCCTGACCGGGCGGCTGCCGGTGAGTTCGCCGACGCCGTGACACGCTTGCGTCGGCTATCGGCGCATCTGGCCGGCGTGGTCGAGGCCACGTCCTACGGCACGCCGGCGCTGAAGGTCGCCGGCAAGCTCATCGTCCGCGTCAAGGATGCCGATACGCTCGTGCTGATGTCGACACTGGATGAGAAGGAAATGCTGCTGGAGGTCGCTCCCGACATCTATTTCGAGACCGACCACTACAAGGGCTGGCCGTCGCTGCTGATCCGCATGGCGCGGATAACGGATGAGGAGCTCGGTCACCGGCTGGAGGCCGCGTGGCTGAGGCTGGCGCCGAAGACGCTGGTCAAGAACCGGCGCGCCGATTGAGGTCAGACTTCCGCCGGCGCCTGGAGCGTGGCGACCAGCGAGGCCAGCTCCGGCTCGTCGATCAGCAGCGCGGCGTCCGCCGGGGAGAGCCAGGCGCGCTGGCGGGTCTTGCGCTCGCGCCAGTCGGCGCGCTCTTGAGATACCGCGAGCAGATAGACGGTGACGTCGACGCGAACGAAGCGGGTGGACAGCCGTTTCCAGTATGAATAGGTGCCGGCCGCCTTCTTCAATGCCTTGCCGGTGACGCCGGCTTCCTGCTCGGCTTCGATGGTTGCCGCCTTGCGGCCGCTCTTGCCCTTCATCGGCCAACCCTTGGGCACGATGAAGCGTTTCGTTTCGCGCGAGGTCACCAGCATCACTTCGAGGCTGCCGTCCTCGGCCAGCCGGAACGGGATGGCCGCGACCTGGCGCACCCGCTCGCCTTTTAACGCCTTGCGTACCGCGTTCTTCTTTGTCGCCGCCATATCGTCCATTGGGCGCGCTCGCTCTGGGCGGCCCGCTCTCTTGCCGTTGAAAGATATCTTCAGAACATAGACGGCTAATAATTGCAAAGACCGGTCGCGGTCGTCGCGCCCGACCAGCTCGGCCAGATCGCCCGCTGCTCAGCGGCAGCCGCGTATATTGCCGTAGACCTGTACCTGGCAACCCGGCCGCAGGATCGGCACCTGGGGCGCCTGTCGCTGCAGGGGAATGGACAGCCGGTCCTGTTCGCGAAGCTGTTGCTGCTGCTGTTGGTACTGCTGCCGTTGCAGCCTGTTCTCGAGCGCACGCAGATCGCCGGCGCCGTTCTGCATGGCGGCGGCGCCGGCCGTCGGCACGCGAATCTCCACGGCTTCCGCCTCGCCGATTGCCAGCGATGGCAGCGCCAAGGCGAAAGCGGCAACGATTTTCATCAGGCTGGGCATGGCCGATGTCCTGTTCCTGGCTCACAATATAGGGTGCAGGGGCACCGGAACCAATCGGCATGAAGGCATTTGCGGTGCAACGGTCGACGAAAAAGGGGCCGCCCGGAGGCGGCCCCTTCATGCTGGAAAACCTCAACGTGCTTATCAGCTGCCGTTGGTGGCGTTCGTGGAGGACAGCTTGGTGGCGATGGAGTTGAACTTGTCGCTGAGCGCGTTGCCCAGAGCGCCGGCGCCGGCGATGATCGCGAGCGCGATGAGGGCGGCGATCAGGCCGTATTCAATGGCCGTGGCGCCGGATTCGTCCTTGTAGAAACGCGAGAGAAGCTTCGTCATGATCATGTTCCTTTTGCCCAGTGTGACTTTTCGTAAGCCGGTTTCTTTCCGAACCGTGGCTCATTTTGCGAAAGACGAATTGCAGTTGCGTTAAGCGGATTGGTAAACAAAGCGTGGAGGGCGCGCTTGCTTAACAAATCGCCAATATTTTGTGCTTTGCCGGTACTGGCTGATGTCGAGGAAGACGATGCCAGGCCACGTCGTCTACCGCGCGCGGGCGCGGATCGGCAAACAGGAGGTCGGGGCAGACGCGTCAGCGTCTGCTTCGTGCCGCCGAAGTCGACTCGGCACTGATCGCACTGGAGATGCAATCCGTGTACGCAGCTTGTAGAGGCTGAGGTGGCTCGCCGTCGAATTCTGAACCAGTACGGCGCAACGTCTTTACCGTGCTTCCGACCGGCAAGCCGACTCTCGTCCGGCGAGCACCGAGATATTGCCACGAGCTCGGCCCGTGGCGGCAGCTATTTTACCTCGAACGTGGCGCCGAAGCGGTCGCGCAGGATATTCTTCTGCACCTTGCCCATCGTGTTGCGGGGCAACTCGTCGACCACGAAGATGCGCTTCGGCTGCTTGAAGCGGGCTATTCTGTCATGGATGGCCGACAGCAGCTTCTGTTCGTCGATCGTGCTGCCGTTCCTCGGCACGACGACGCCGACCACGCCCTCGCCGAAGTCCGGATGCGGCACGCCGATCACCGCCGATTCCAGCACGCCTTCCTGCTCGTCCAGCAGCAATTCCACTTCCTTCGGATAGATGTTGAAGCCGCCGGAGATGATCAGGTCCTTGGCACGGCCGACGATATGGACATAGCCGTCCTTGTCGATGGTCACGACGTCGCCGGTGATGAAGAAGCCATCCTCGCGAAATTCCTCCTTCGTCTTCTCGGGCATGCGCCAATACCCCTTGAAGACGTTCGGTCCGCGTACTTCCAGCACGCCCACCTCGCCGTCCGATACTTTTGCCCGCGTCTCGGGATCGACGACGCGGATCTCGACATTGGGCAGCGGAAAGCCGACCGTGCCGGCCCGCCGCTCGCCGTCATAGGGATTGGACGTGGTCATGTTGGTCTCGGTCATGCCGTAGCGTTCGAGGATGCGGTGGCCGGTGCGCGCCTCGAAGGCAACATGCGTCTCGGCAAGCAGCGGCGCGCTGCCGGAGGTGAAGAGCCGCATATGCGAGACGAGTTCTCTGGTGAAGCGCGGGTCGTCCAGCAGGCGCGTATAGAAGGTCGGCACGCCCATCATCGAGGTCGCCTTCGGCAGCCAGGCGATCGCCTCGTCGGTCTTGAACGAGGAGAGGAAGATCATCGAGCCGCCGGCAAGCAGGATGACGTTGCAGGCGACGAACAGGCCGTGCGTGTGGAAGATCGGCAGCGCGTGCAGCAACACGTCGTCCGCCGTGAAGCGCCACGCCTCGACCAGCGACTTCGCGTTGGACAGCAGATTGTCCTGCGTCAGCATCGCGCCCTTGGAGCGCCCTGTGGTGCCGGAGGTATAGAGGAAGGCGGCGAGGTCGTCGCCGCTACGCGAAACCGTCTCGAAGCGCTCGCTCTTGGTGGCCGCTTCCGCGGTAAGCGTGCCGCTGCCGTCGCCGTTCAGTGTCAGAAGCCGTGCGCCCGCCTTTTCGGCGATCGGCGCGAGCGCGTCATGCGAAGCGCCATCGCAGATGACGAGGCCCGGTTCGGCGTTGCCGACGAAATACTCGACCTCGCTCGGCGTATAGGCGGTGTTGAGCGGCAGGAAGATGGCGCCGGCCTGGATGCTGGCGGCATAAAGCGCCAACGCCTCGGCGCTCTTCCTGACCTGGACCGCGACGCGGTCGCCCGGCTCGACGCCCTGGTCCTGCAGGACATGGGCTATCCGCGCCGCAAGGTTGATGAACGCATCGTAAGACAGCGTCGTGCCGTCCTCCAGAAAGAGGAAAGGCTTGGTATTGCCCTCATGGGGCGCGAACAGCGCATCATAGAGCAGGTTGGGCATTGTCTACACTCCATCAGGCCCGCTCGGGCTTCTCGGGGCCGAGCATGGATTTTATCGCGCGCGTCGTGACCACCTCTCCGCGATGCGCGTACAGTTCATGGTTGGTCTCTACCGTGTTGAGGTCGTAGCGGTAATTGACCATGACGCCGCAGGATTGGGCGATGCCTTTCTCCGACAGGTCCGCCGCGGGATGGATCTTCTCCAGGCTGGCGCCGTTGCCGAAATGGAAGCGGGCCACCGGGTCGAGCGGCAGGCCGTCCGGCCGTTTGGCGCGCACCAGATATTCGGCGGCGAGCGCGGCAAGCGCCTTGCCGTGGGGCTTGAGGTCGTCGGCGGATTTCGCCTCGATCAGTTGTTCGAGCAATGCGCGGCGTTGCTCGTCGCCGTCCTCCGCCTGCTGGCGCATCCAGCGTGTCAGGCCCGGAACCGGCGAAAGCGTCACGAAGGTCTTGAGGTTGGGCAGCGACTGCATCAGGTCGGTCGCGACCTGCTTGATGAGGAAATTGCCGAAGGAAATGCCGGCAAGTCCCTTCTGGCAGTTGGAGATCGAGTAGAAGACGGCGGTCGTCGCCTCGTCCGCCGCGATGGGCTGCCGGTCTTCCGACAGCAGCGCATCGATCGAGCCGGGAATGCCGGCCGTCAGCGCCACCTCGACGAAGATCAGCGGCTCGTCCGGCATCGCCGGATGGAAGAAGGCATAGCATTGCCGGTCCGCCGGCTGAAGGCGGCGGCGCAATTCCTCCCAATTGTTGATGGTATGAACGGCCTCGTAGGCGATGATCTTTTCGAGGATGTTGGCCGGCGTCGCCCAGTCGATCGGCCGCAGCACCAGGAAGCCGCGATTGAACCACGACATGAAAAGATGCTGGAAGTCGAGATCGGCACGGCGGAAGGACGGCGTCTCGTTCACCAGCGAAAGCAGGTCGCCGCGCATCGCGACCAGCCGTCCGGTCGCGCCGGGAAGCCGGTTCAGCCGCCGCAGCAATTCCTGGCGCGGCGGTTCCGCCTCCTCGATCAGCCGGGCGAGCGTCGTCGCGTCGGGAGAAGCCTTGTAGGCTTCCGCGGCGGCGGCGACCGCGCCGGCGTCGAGATCGTGGGCTTCGGTCAGCAGGCGGAAGAAATCCGCCTTCTCTTCCCGCGACGCCTTTTCGTACCGGTCGAGCATGGCGGTGGCGATGGAAAAGCCCGAAGCCTCGCCGCGCTCCGAAATGAGGGCGGCGCACAGATCCTCCATCGAGCGGCGATCGTCGCTTGCAGAGCGCGGGGAGCCGCGTTCGAAGATCGTCGAAAGCAGATCCTGCAGGAAGCTCGTTCGGCTCATATGCCGGGACCCATCAGGTAGGTCGGGAGCCACGTCGCGATGTCGGGGAAGATGCAGAGGATGACGATCTGCAGCATCATGCAGATGACGAAGGGGATCGTTCCCCAGATGATCCGGGTCAGCGGCACGTCTGGCGCGATGGAGTTGACGATATAGATGTTCAATCCCACCGGCGGGTGGATCAGGCCGATCTCCATGTTGATGGTGATAATGACGCCGAACCAGATCGGGTCGAATCCCGCCGCCGTGATGATCGGCAGCAGGATCGGCGCCGTCATCAGGATCACCGCCGCCGGCGGAATGAAGAAGCCGCAGACGAGCAGGAAGATGTTGATCATGAACATCAGCACCCAGCGGTTGACCTCCATCTCTGCGATCGCCAGCGCCAGCGTCTGGGTGAGGTAGAGCGAGGTCAGCATGTAACCGAACAGCACGGCCGCCGCGATGATCATCAGGATCATGACGCTCTCGCGGGTGGTGTCCCGCAGGATCTGCCACCAGCTAGTCGGCCGCCACATCCTGTAGATGATGACGGCGAGCAGAACGCAGAGCGCCGCGCCCACGCCTGCGGCCTCCGAGGGCGTAGCGACGCCGCCATAGAGCACGTACATGACGCCGATGACGATCGCCAGGAAAGGAGCGATCTTGGGAATCGACTCGAATTTCTGCTTCCAGGAATAGCGGAAATCCGCGGCATAGGCGTGGAAGCCGCGCTTCCACAGCAGGAAGATGGTCCACAGCATGAACAGGCCGGTCAGCATCAGGCCGGGAAAGACGCCGGCCAGGAACAGCCGTCCGATCGAGGTTTCCGTGGCGATGCCGTAGAGGATGAAGGTGATGGAGGGCGGGATCAGGATGCCGAGCGTGCCGCCGGCGCAGATCGAGCCGGTCGCGACGTCGTCGGGGTAGCCGCGCCGGCGCATCTCGGGAATGCCCATGCGGCCGATGGCGGCGCAGGTCGCCGGCGAGGAGCCCGTGAGCGCCGCGAACAGCGCACAGGCGCCGAGATTGGAGATGACCAGTCCGCCGGGCAGCCGGTAGAGCCAGCGGTCGAGTGCCTCGTAAAGGTCACGCCCGGCCGGCGAGGAGCCGATCGCCGCGCCCATCATCACGAACATCGGGATGGAGACGAGGGTGAAGTCGTTGAGTCCGCCATAGAAAGTCTCGGCGGCGACGTTGAGCGCGCCGAAGCCTTCAAAGACGGCGATGAAGACGAGCGCAATGGCGCCCAGTCCGAACGCCACCGGCGCACCGGAGAGCAGCACGAGCAGTGTTATGACAAGAACGATGGCGCCTTCGGTTGCCGGGTTCATGCGGGCGCTCCCCCTTGATTGGATTCATCGCTGGTCTGGTGGCTGCCGGCGGAAGGGAAGGGCGGTTCACGCCCGGTAGCGAGGCAGTAGAGGTCGACGACATATTGCAGCGTGAGGATGGCGAAGCCGACCGGCATGGCGGCGAAGGGAATCCACAGCCGTGCCCGCCACATCGTGTCGGAAACCCAATTGCCTTCCCAGGATTCCCACCAGTAGAGGGTGGCGAACACGGTCATGGCGGCGGAAAACAGGAACGACAGGATCGCGGAGAACATCGCCAGCCGGAATTTTCCGGTGTGGCCGAGATAGTGCGGCAGGATGTCGACATTGACGTGCCCGCGCGTGAGAAGCACGTAAGGACTGCCGAGGAAGGTCGCGGCGACGATCGAGTAGGTGGTGAAATCGGTCTGCCAGATCGTGTTGGAGCCGAGCACGAAGCGCACGAAGACCATCTGGCACACGACGATGACGCCGGCCGAGATGAGCGCCGCCGCGGCAAGGCCGCAGAGCGTCGAGATCAGCCTGACCGTTCGGATGAATCTGTCCATTGGCCTCTATCCGGTTTGCGGAACTGGCGGCGTGAACTGCCCCCTCTCCGTCTCGCCCTCCGGGCTCGCCACCTCTCCCCCACTTGGTGGCGGAGAGGATGGGTGCGAGCCTTGCGGCCGGCCTATCCTCTCCACCCGGAACGGGGGGAGAGGTGGCTCGGCGAAGCCGAGACGGAGAGGGGGCTGCCCGCGACGAACTTGCCTGCTGGTGAAGAGAAATGAGCCCAAGCCGAAGTACCTGGGCACCTTCCCGTCACTTCACGGCGAGCGCTTCGTCGATCAGCTTCTGGCCGTCCGGAACTTCCTTGGCGAACTCCTTGTAGGAGCTTTCCTTGGCGACCGCGATCCAGGCGTCGTACTCCTCGGGCGTCATGGTGACGACCTCGACGCCGTGATCCTTGAACGCCTTGACCATCTTGTCGTCGAGCTTGAGCGCCTCGGCGGCGAAGAAGTCCTGCGCCTTCTTCGAGGCCGCCATCAGCACGTCCTGCTGCTCCTTCGACAGGCTGTCGAAGCTCTTCTTGGACATCAGTACCGGCTCGTACATGAACCAGAGCGCGTTCTCGCCCGGCGCGGTGATGCACTTGACCTGCTCGTAGAGGCGATAAGACACGAAGCTCGCCGTGCTGGTGTCCGTCGCGTCGGCCACGCCGGTCTGCAAGGCGTTGTAGACCTCGTTCGAGGCGATCGAAACGATCGAGGCGCCCGCCGCCTGCCACATGGCGGCAAAGGTCGGGCCGGCGGAACGGATCTTCAGGCCCTTGATGTCGTCGGGCTTGTGGATGCAGCCCTCCTTGGAGGCAACGGCGCCCGCGAGCCATGCGTCGGCCAGCACGATCGCGCCGGCCTCCTCGATCTTCGCCTTGATGTCCTTCATGAACGGGGAATCGTTGAGGCGCTTGGCGCGCTCGTGGTTCCTGAC
>CAZBBT010000070.1:0-14152 GCA_964490065.1 uncultured Mesorhizobium sp.
GGGCCGGCCTGCATCGGCTCCAGCACGCCGCCGATGCCGACGCCGCCCGACAGATGCACGTTCTTGCCGATCTGCGCGCAGGAGCCGACCGAGGCCCAGGTGTCGACCATCGTGCCGGAATCGACATAGGCGCCGACATTGACGAAGGACGGCATGAGCACCGCGCCGGGGGCCACGTAGGCCGAGCGGCGAACGACACAGGACGGCACGGCGCGAAAACCGGCCTTCTCGAAATCCACCGCGCCCCAGCCGTCGAACTTCGACGGCACCTTGTCCCACCAGACGGCTTCGCCGGGGCCACCCTTGATGACCTCCATGGGGTTGAGCCGGAAGGAGAGCAGCACCGCCTTCTTCAGCCACTGGTTGACGTGCCATTTGCCGTCGGCCTGGCGCTCGGCGACCCGTGCCTCGCCCTTGTCGAGCAGGTCGAGCGCGGCGCCGATCGCGTCGCGCACTTCGCCGCGTGTGGCGGGGGAAACGCCGTCGCGCGCTTCGAAGGCGGCTTCGATCGTCTTTTCAAGGCTGGCCAGATCGGGCTTCGACATCATCTCTCCGTTACCACGCTGTTAAGGGCCTGCCCTTAACCTGTTTGAAAGGCGGGCGGACCCTATGTGAAGGCTTAATGGGGGTCAATCGCGACCGCGCCATGGGACGGCGCGGACTGGCGTAAATTGGGGATTTTCATCATGGATCCGATGGAGAAGTCGGGCTGGACGCCGCTGTCGCATTCCGACGAGGATCTGGAGCGGGCCAAGAGCGCTCCGGACACGCCACAGACCCGCGCGCCGACCTACCGGCTTGCCTGGAACGACGAGGAGTTCATGACCCGGCGCGAACTGCGCCCGGTCCGCCTGCAGCTCGAACTGCTCAAGCCCGAGATGATCCTCGCCGAGCGCGGCATCCGCTCCACGGTCATCCTGTTCGGCGGCGCGCGCCTGCCGGAACCCGGCGGCGAGGCCTGGGCGGCGAAGAACGAGACGCAGAAGCGCAATCTCGAAAAGAACAGCAAATATTACGAGGAGGCGCGCAAATTCGCGCGGCTGTGCTCGCAGCATTCGGCGGCCTCCTACTACCGCGAGTTCGTCGTGGTCACCGGTGGCGGGCCGGGCGTGATGGAGGCCGGCAACCGCGGCGCGGCGGATGTCGGCGCGCCGTCGATCGGGCTGAACATCGTGCTGCCGCACGAGCAGGCGCCCAACCTCTATGTGACGCCGGAGCTCTGCTTCAACTTCCACTATTTCGCCATCCGCAAGATGCACTTCGTCATGCGCGCCAAGGCGGTCGCGGTGTTTCCGGGCGGCTTCGGCACGATGGACGAATTCTTCGAGACGCTGACGCTGATCCAGACCGGCCGCATGGAGCGCGTGCCGGTCATCCTGTTCGGCAAGTCCTTCTGGGAAAAGGCGATCAATCTCGACTTCCTCGCCGAGCAGGGCACCATCACGCCGGGCGACCAGGACATCATCGACTACGCCGAAACCGCCGAGGAAGCCTGGGAGGTCATCCAGCGGTTTTACGAGTTGCCGTGATCCCCTCCCCCTTGAGGGGAGGGTGCCGAGCGAAGCGAGGCGGGAGGGGCTGCCTCAACCACGCCGACGCAAGGAAGTCCCTCGTTCCATGGCGGGCGACCCTTCTCCGCCGCGACTTGAAGGGGTCTTTCGAACGCGATTCATCGTTGCCACGCTGCGGAAGTCCGCCCTGGCCATTTCAAAGAACGCTCCCGGCGGCCTTTTCGCCGGGAAGCGGCGTGCGCTCGTCCACCGCCTGCGGCCTGTGCACCAGCGTCACCAGCACGTAGGAGATGATCATCAGCAGGTACCAGGCGCCGAGCTTGGCAAGCGGTACCGGCGTCCAGCCGGCCTCCTGGCCAGGATAGATCCAGGCGCGCGACCAGGTGCCGATGTTCTCCGCGAACCAGATGAACAGCGCCACCAGCAGGAAGCCGACGAGCAGCGGCATTTTCAGCCGGTAGCGGAAGACCCGGTAATGGACGACGGTGCGCCAGTAGAGCAGCGCCGTTGCCGCGAACAGGCCGTAGCGGATGTCCGGGACAAAATGGTGGGCGAAGAAATTCACATAGATGGCGGCGCAGAGCACGACCGTCGTCCACAGCGGCGGATAATGCGAATAGCGCATGTCGAAGATGCGGCTGACGCGGGCGATGTAGGAGCCGACCGCCGCATACATGAAGCCTGAGAACAGCGGCACGCCGCCGAGCCGGAAGAAATTCTCCTCCGGGTATATCCACGATCCGGCGGACGTCTTGAACAGTTCCATGACCGTGCCGACAATGTGGAAGATCAGGATCACTTTTGCCTCGGACCAGGTCTCCAGCCGGAAGGCGAGCATGGCGACCTGGATCGACAGCGCGGCGAGAAAGAGAAAATCGTAGCGCGCCAGGGGTGCGTGTTCGGGCCACAGGAATTTGGTGGCCAGGATCAGGAAAAGCATGGCGCCGCCGAACAGGCAGGCCCAGCCCTGCTTCAGCCCGAAGACCAGGAACTCGACCGCCGCGCCCGAAAGCCCGCGCGCCGGCAGCCGGTCGAGCACGCCATGAGCGGCCGCGTCGATGGCCGCTTCGACCGAGGTGAAGCGTTTCAAGCCGGCTCGGCCACGATGGCGGTCAGGAAGGAGGCGAGATCGTCGGTGACGAAATCGACGT
Source organism: uncultured Mesorhizobium sp. (assembly GCA_964490065.1). GTDB lineage: Bacteria > Pseudomonadota > Alphaproteobacteria > Rhizobiales > Rhizobiaceae > Mesorhizobium. Next base: position 2,663 of record CAZBBT010000070.1, read on the forward strand.
CGTCCTCGTTCTCGGGGTCGCGCTCCCAGATCTCCGAGAAGGTCGGCTCGAAATTGTGCGGCACCACAAGAACCGTCGTCATGCCGAGCGCCTTGGGCACGGCAAGGTTGCGCGCGAGATCCTCGAACATCACCGTCTTGTGGCCGGTCACGGCATGCAGTTCGGCGAATTTCTCATAGGTCTGGCGCGCCGGCTTGGGCGTCAGTTCCGCCGCGACGATGTCGAAAATGGCGTCGAAATGATCGAGTATGCCGAGTTGCCGCGCCGCGCGTTCGGCATGGCTCCGGTCGCCATTGGTGAAGATGAATTTCCGGCCCGGAAGCTGGCGTATGGCCGCACCCAGCACCGGGTCCGGCACCAGCCAGGAATAGTCGATGTCGTGCACCTTTTCGAGGAAGTCGTCCGGGTCGATGCCGTGGCGCTCCATCAGCCCGTTCAGCGTCGTGCCGTATTCCAGATAGAGTTCCTTCTGCAGCTTGCGCGCGTCCTCGCGCGACAGTGTGAGCAGTTCCGACACATAGGCCGTCATCTTCGCATCGATCTGTGAAAACAGGTTCGAATGGTGCGGGTAGAGCGTGTTGTCGAGATCGAACACCCAGTCGGTGACATGGGCGAAGCGCGCGGGTTCCGGAAGCTCGGTCATAAGCTAGTTATGGCACGAAACAGGAAATCTGAAAGGAGGCATTATCCACAACCTTTGCGGGTCTAGTGCGGCGAAAGTTGTGCGTTGCCTCAAATTTTATCGACAGCCGAAAGGAGACCTTCAGGGCTTCCTGCGAAGGAGCGAGCCAATGGGAGAAGCGAGCAGATGATGCGTGTTTTGATAAAGTCCGGCATCGTCGCACTCTCCTCGGTCATCGCCTCGCTCATGCTCACTCTGACCATCGTTCCCGCGCTCGGCGGGATGGTCGATGGCAATGCCATCCTGATGTGTACCGTCTGCCCGCTGGCGATCGCCTGGCCGGCCAGCGCCTATACTTTCCGCCAGAGCGAACGACTTCAGACGGCGCATCGGGAACTGGCCCGCGCGCATGCGCAGCTTGCCGCCGCGCACCGCCGGTTGGCGGAAAAGGCTTCCCGCGACGACATGACCGGCATGCTCAACCGCGAAAGCTTCTTTGCCGTGCTGGACGGCTCGCGCCGCGAGACCGATCGAGGTGCGTTGCTGATCGTCGACGCCGATCATTTCAAGGCGATCAATGACGAGTTCGGGCACCTGACGGGCGACGACGCCCTGCTGTTGATCGCCGCGGCGATCCGGCGCGGCGTGCGCTCCGCCGATGTGCTGGGCCGTATCGGCGGCGAGGAGTTCTGTGCATTCCTGGTCGGCGCCGATGAGAACGAAGCCCGGCATGTCGCCGAGCGAATTCGCCGCGAAGTGGAATTGATCCGGTTCCGCCCGGTCGACGAGCGCACCGTGCCGCTTACCGTCAGCATCGGCGGCACGATCTGCGGCCATGGCGCGACGGTTTCTGACCTGATGCGCGGCGCCGACCGCAAGCTTTATGAAGCCAAGCACGGCGGCCGCAACCTGGCCATCGTGGACCGCGGGCTGTCCGCCGCGGCGTGACAGCCGTTCAGGGCTGACGGGTCAGACCGTGGCCGGATCGAGCGGCGCCTTGTCTTTCCAGCGCGTCACGATGGCTTCGAGATCGGTATCGGCGAAAGCCTCCCTCAGCGCGTCGAAGGACGGCAGCACGAAATAGGCGCGCTGGAACTTGTCGATCTCGTAGCCGGTGCGCATCACCGTCTCGATGTCGAACGGCACGCGATGCGCGTCCTTGCTCTCGACGGCGAACTGCAACTCGCTGAAGGACGACATAAGCCCGGCGCCGAAGGCCTTGAGCGGCTGGCCCGGCTCCTGCATCAGCGCATATTCGGCGGTGTACCAGTAGAGCCGCCCCAGCATCTCCTCGCCGCCGAGGGCGATCAGGCGCTCGGCCTTTTCGCCGTACATTTTCATGAAGTCCGCGAAGGCCGGCTGGGTCAGCGCCGGCACGTGGCCGAAGAAGTCGTGGAACATGTCCGGCTCGACGATATAGTCGAGTTCTTCCTTCTTGCGCAGCCAGTTGGTCACCGGGAAGCGCCGGTTGGCGAGATGGTCGAAGAACGGCCCGTTCGGGATCAGCCCCGGCACGGCGACGATCGACCAGCCGGTCAGCTTGCGCAGCTTTTCGCTGACCTCCTCGAAATCGGGAATGCGGTCGAGCAGGCCGAGCGCATCGACGCCGTCGAGATAGGAACGATGCGCCAGTCGGCGCGTCAACGCGGTCTGGCGGTCGCACAGCGTGCGCCACACCGCCTGCTCGTCGGCGCTGTAGTCATAATCCTGCTCCACGGTGAAATCGGTGCGGCAGACGGAATAGTCGCCGCGCAGCCCCTGGGCGGCACAGTCGCGGGCGTAATCGGCAACGGAAATGGTCATGGCTTCCTCCCGGCAGTAATCTGATGACGGGAGGATAGGCGACACGCGCGAGGCAAATTGCCTTTATCATGGCCTGGTCGACGATTTCGAGATAAGATCGACTGCATAAGCCTACATTTGGAGTGAAAATGCCTCAATTCGACCCATTCGAGATCAGAATGCTCGACATCCTTCAAACCGACGGCCGCAAGCCGGTCTCGGAACTGGCGCAGGAGATCGGGCTATCCACCACGCCCTGCGCGCGTCGTTTCGAAGCGCTTCAGGCTGCTGGCGTGGTCAAGGGGTTTTCGGCGGTGCTCAGCCGCCGCGCGGTCGGTCTGATGGTCGAGGTCTTCATCCAGGTCCGCCTGGTAAGCCACAGCGACGACTCGCCGGAAACCTTCATCTCAGCCGTGCAGCGCATGGACGAGGTTTCGGCCTGCTGGACGATGACCGGCGACCACGACTTTCTCCTGCATGTCATGGTGCCGTCGGTGGACGATCTGAATCAGTTCGTCATGCACCGGCTGATGCGGCTGAAGGGCGTGCGCGACGTCCACACCCAACTCGTGCTGCAGAACATCAAGGGTCCGGGCCATGTGCCGCTGGCGCATTTGCGGGGGTGAGAAACGGTTTGCGTAACGAACGGAAAGCCAATGCTTGGCTTTCCGAGCTTCGAACGCCCTGAGCCTGCGAAAGGCCGAGTCAGCAGGCAGGTGAGGGCGGCATTGACCTGTCCGGGAATACACCGCCTCTCATCCGGCCCTTCGGACCACCTTCCCCGTTTATGGGGAAAGGAAACTACGGCACGATCAGCGTGCCGGCGCCGTGTTCGGTGAAAAGCTCCAGCAGCACCGCATGCGGCGTCTTGCCGTTGAGGATGACGACGCCCTCGACGCCGCGCTCGATCGCTTCGATGCAGGTCTCGACCTTGGGGATCATGCCGCCGGAAATCGTGCCGTCGGCGATCAGCGTCTTCGCTTGCGCGACCGTCAGTTCGTCGATCAGTTTCTTGTCCTTGTCGAGTACGCCGGGTACGTCGGTCAGGAACAGCAGGCGCTTGGCGCCGAGCGCGCCGGCGATGGCGCCGGCGAACGTGTCTGCGTTGATGTTGTAGGTATGGCCGTCGCGGCCGGGCGCGACCGGCGCCAGCACCGGGATCATCTCGGAGCGGGCGAGCAGGTCGAGCAGCGTGCGGTCCACCTCCACCGGCTCGCCGACAAAGCCGAGGTCGAGCACGCGCTCGATGTTGGAATCGGGATCCTTCACCCGCTTGTGCGCCTTCTCGGCGAACACCATGTTGCCGTCCTTGCCGCACAGGCCGATCGCCCATTCGCCCTCGGCGTTGATGAGGGCCACGATCTCCTTGTTGATCGAGCCGGCCAGCACCATCTCGACGATCTCGACCGTCTTGGCGTCGGTGACCCGAAGGCCGCCCTCGAACTTCGATTCGATGCCCATCTTGGTCAGCATGGCGCCGATCTGCGGCCCGCCGCCATGGACGACGATCGGGTTGACGCCGGACTGCTTCAGGAGCGCGATGTCGCGCGCGAAGGCGCGGCCGAGCTCGGCATTGCCCATGGCATGGCCGCCATACTTCACCACCACGGTCCTGTTCTCGTAGCGCTGCATGTAGGGCAGCGCCGCCGAAAGCAGGGCGGCCTGCGCCTCGGCGGTGGAGGCAATGTCCGTCATGAGAGAAAATCCCGGCTGGCTTCGATTCGAGGTGGCTCTAACGGGAAATGCGCTGGAGGGCAACCGATCCGCGACCGGACGCGCTTGTCTTTGCGACGGCGGAAGCGTCTTCTGTCGGCACCGGGAGTTTCGAGACATGAGCGCAGCCGATTTCGATCCGAAAGCCCATTGGCAGGAGGTCTACACGGCCAAGCCGGAGACGGGCGTGAGCTGGTACCAGGAGACGCCGTCGCCGTCGCTCGAATTGCTGGAGGCGGTCGGCGCCGCGCCGGAATCCGGCGTCATCGACATCGGCGGCGGCGCGTCCGTTCTGGCCGGGAAGCTGTTGGCCCTCGGTTATCGCGACCTTTCGGTTCTCGACATTTCGGCGGCGGCGCTCGCGACCGCCAGGGCTCGCATCGGCCCGGAAGCGGACCGCGTCGACTGGATCGCCGCCGACGTGACGAAGTGGCGCCCGTCGCGTCTCTATGATGTCTGGCATGACCGCGCCGCCTTCCATTTCCTGGTCGGGGAGAGCGACCGGGCGGCCTATGTCGAGCGCCTGCGCTCCGCCTTGCGCGTCGGCGGCCATGCGATCATCGGCACCTTCGCGCCCGACGGGCCGGAACGGTGCAGCGGCCTGCCCGTTCGCCGCTCCGACGCCGAAGACCTTGCAACGGTGCTCGCCTCCGGCTTCCGCCTCGTCGGCAGCCGGCGTCACGACCACACGACTCCGTGGGGCGCGATCCAGCATTTCCATTTCGGCACGTTCCGAAGAGAGGGGTGAAGCCGCAGCCGTTGCAAATCAACGGCTTTCGCATAATTTGGCCGCGATGACGCCACAGGACATCACCAAGCTGATCGTGCGGACCTCGATGAAGGATCGCGCGGCGTTCGACCTGCTCTACCGGCTCACCAGCGCGAAACTCTTCGGTGTGTGCCTGCGTGTCTTGAACGACCGGAGCGAAGCCGAGGAAGCGTTGCAGGAGGTGTTCGTCAAGATCTGGACGAAGGCGGATCGTTTCGCCGTGTCGGACCTGAGCCCGATTTCATGGCTGGTGGCGATCGCGCGCAACCATGCCATCGATCGCATAAGGGCGAGACGGCAACCGGCGGCCGATATCGATGCAGCGCTGGACATCGCCGACCCTGCGCCCGGACCGGAAGCGGCTGCCATGGCGGGCGACGAAGGCGAGCGGGTGCATCGCTGCCTCGAAGAACTGGAACAGGACAGGGCGGCAGCCGTCCGGGGCGCCTATCTCAGGGGCGAAAGCTACGCCGAACTGGCTGAGCGCCATGGCGTGCCGCTCAACACGATGCGGACATGGCTGCGGCGCAGCCTGATCAAGCTCAGGGAATGCCTGGAACGATGAGCCCGGTAGACGACAACAATCCCGAACGCGGCAGCGACGATCTGGTCGCGGCCGAATATGTTCTGGGCGTGCTGCCAGCGCACGAGCGGGAAGCGGCCGGCCGCCGGATCGAGACGGAGAGGGAGTTCGCGCGCCTGGTCGATGCCTGGGAAGTCCGCCTCTCGCCGCTCGGCTTGGCTTACCCGGAAGTGCCGCCGCCCGAGGGCCTCAAGGCTGCGATCGATGGTCGCCTGTTCGCGTCGCCGGCCGCTTCGGTGGCCGATACAGCGCGCGAGCGCGCCGGCCTGTGGTCGAGCCTGGCCTTCTGGCGCGGTCTGGCGGCTGTCGCCGTAGCGGCGATTGCGATCGCCATCGCCATCCCCTATGTGAACCCGCCCGCCGAACAGCCGGGAATCCGGCTGGTGGCCTCGCTTGCCGCGGACAGCAGCGACGTGAAGTATCTCGCCGTCTACGATGCGACCCAGCATGAAGTCGGCCTTTCCCATGTCGCCGGCGCGCGCGCCGCCGGCAAGGACTTTGAACTCTGGATGATCGAGGGCAAGAACGCTCCGGTTTCCATGGGCATCATTCCCTCCGGGCCGACGGTCCATATCGAACTCACGCCGGCCCTGCAGCGGAAACTGGCGCAAGGCGCGGTGCTGGCCATCAGCGTGGAACCCGCCGGTGGCTCGCCGACCGGCCAGCCGACCGGGCCTGTGGTGGCGACGGGCGACCTGAAGAGCATCTGAACGCGTCTCCGTCCGGCCTTTGCCGCAGGCAGTCTTGGCGCGCCGACGGAAAAGTTCTCGATCTCTGAAACTTCCGCGAAACCGCCTCGTATCTCCTGACGCCTCCCAGAGAATGGGAACCAAACATCAGGAGAACGTCCAAATGCGTAAACTCGCCACCCTTCTGCTCGCCGGTCTGGTCGCCAGCTCAACGCTCGGCGCCGTCGCTTATGCCGAGAATCCGCATGTCGGCGGCGCCGCCATGTTCGAGGACAAGAACATCATCCAGAACGCGCTGAACTCGAAGGACCACACCACGCTGGTCGCTGCAGTTAAGGCTGCCGGCCTTGTCGACACGCTGCAGGGCGCGGGGCCGTTCACCGTCTTCGCGCCGACCAACGAGGCTTTCGCCGCCTTGCCGGCCGGTACGGTCGACACGCTGCTGAAGCCCGAGAACAAGGACAAGCTGACCAAGATCCTGACCTGCCATGTGGTCGCCGCCAAGGCGATGTCGTCCGACGTCATGTCGATGGTGAAGGCCGATGGCGGACAGCATGTCGTCGACACGGTCGGCGGCTGCAAGCTGACGCTGAAGACCGACGGCGACAAGGTCACGGTGACCGACGAGAGCGGCGGTACAGCCAACGTGACCATCGCCGACGTCGTCCAGTCGAATGGCGTCATCCACGTCGTCGACAAGGTTCTGCTGCCGAAGATGTAACAAACAAGGCTCTCCCGCCGAACAGGGAGAGCGATGTCTCGGCCGGTGGTGCCAACGTCCCTTCGGCTTAGCCGGTTCGAGCGCTCCGCATCGCGCCACCAAGCCTGGTGCCGGTGCGGGGCGTCGGTTTTCGGGCGTTGAAGGCTCCAGCCGGCATCTCACCCGCAATTGATTTCAGGTTGCGCGGCAAAACTGGCAAAAAAGGCGTGAGGAGAAGTCACCATGAACCGGCGCGATGTTCTTTGGTCCGGCGCCGCCGCGGCGGCCCTGCTTGGCGGCATCGATATGCTGTGGCGCGCAGGCCGGCCGCAGCCGGCCCGAGCCGGGACCACGACGGCCGAAACCGAGACCTTCGAGGTCACCAAGACCGATGCCGAGTGGAAGAAGATCCTGACGCCGGAGCAATACACCGTGCTCAGGCAGGAAGGTACGGAATATCCCGGCACCAGCCCGCTGCTCGAAGAGCATCGCAAGGGCGTGTTCGCCTGCGCCGGCTGCGACCTGCCGGTCTACTCGTCCGACAAGAAATTCGAATCCGGCACCGGCTGGCCGAGCTTCTGGCAGGAAATCCCCAAGGCGATCGGCGAGCGCCAGGACATGACGCTCGGCATGGTCCGCACCGAGGTGCATTGCCGCCGCTGCGGCGGCCATCTCGGCCACGTCTTCAACGACGGCCCGCCGCCGACCGGCCTGCGTCACTGCATCAACGGCGTGGCGTTGAATTTCCATCCGGCAACGGCATAGCGGAGCATGCCTGCGGCGCAGCGGTCGACAAAGTCTACCTCCATCCTTCGACGGGGAGAGCGACCGGCTCATTGCCACGCGCCTGCTTCCCGCCGGGCAGGGATGTTTGCCGCCGACCGATGTCCTTGCCGGGTATCGGCCGTCCAGAGCCGGGTTGCCCGGCAGGCGCCGTACGCTTCCGTTTCCATGGGATCAGGATCAATGTCCGCCTCCTCCGCCGGCCGATTCGGGCGGCTTGCGAATGACCATGACGAACAGCGCCAATGAGGCGAACAGCACGGTCAACAGATAGAACACGTCGATGAAGGACATCAGCGCCGCCTGCTGATGCACCATGCCGGCGAGCCTCGATATCGCCGCCGTGGCGGAATCCATGCCGGTCTGGCTTTCGAGGCTGCGCGTCATGTTCTGCAGCCGCGTCATCGCCTCGGCGCTGCCCCATTCGACATGCTCGGAGAGCCGCGCGTAGTGGAAGGCGTTGCGGTTCACCAGCACGGTGTTGATGAGCGCCAACCCGACGGCACCGCCGAGGTTGCGCGTCAGGTTGAACAGGCCTGACGCGTTCTTCAGCCGCTCGGGCGGCAGCGTGCCGAGCGCGATATTGCTGATCGGCACCATGCACAGCATCATCGAGGAGCCGCGCAGGATCTGCGGCACGAAGATTTCCCAGAAATCCCAGTCGGCCGTCATGTGCGTCATCTGCCAGGTGCCCAGCGCGAAGCCGAGGAAGCCGATCATCATCATGATGCGCGGATCCATCTTGCGCGACAGGGCGCCCGATATCGGCGCGGTGGCGAACATGGCCAGGCCCGAGACGAACAGCGCCTCGCCGATCATCATCGAATCGTAGCCGCGGATGCGGCCGAGATAGATCGGATAGAGATAGGTCAGTCCGTAGAGGCCGATGCCGATGACGAAGGAGAAGATCGAGCCGAAGGCGAAATTGATGTTGGTGAAGGCCTTGAGGTCGACGATCGGCTCTTCCGCCGTGAAGGCGCGCCGGAAGAACAGCACGGCACCCGTGGCCGAGACGATGGCGCAGATGAACACGAGCTGATCCTGCAGCCAGTCGTGGCTGGGGCCTTCCTCCAGCACATATTCGAGCCCGCCGAGGAAGCCGCCCATGCCGATCAGGCCCCACCAGTCGAACTTGCTGAACAGGGCCAGGTTCGGCTTGTCGAAATCGATCAGCGACCATGCCGCGCTGGCGACCAGTATGCCCGGCACGACATTGACCAGGAACAGCCAGTGCCAGGAGAAGGCATGGCTGATATAGCCGCCGATGGTCGGGCCGATCGTCGGCGCCATCGTCGCCACCAGGCCGATCATCGGCGTCACGATGGCGCGCCGCGACGGCGGGAAGATGGTGTAGGCGGCCGCGAACACGCTGGGAATCATGCCGCCGCCGATGAAACCCTGGATGGCGCGGTAGACGATCATCTGGTCGATGTTGGTGGCGGTGACGCAGAGTGCGCTGGCGCCGGTGAAGCCGGCGGCCGCGATGGTGAACAGCACACGCGTCGACAGCATCCTGGACAGGAAGCCCGACAGCGGGATCATGATGACCTCGGCGACCAGATATGAGGTCTGCACCCAGGGAATCTCGTCTGCGCTGGCTGAGAGACCGGCCTGGATCTCGGTCAGCGAGGCCGAGACAATCTGGATGTCGAGGATCGCCATGAACATGCCGAACACCATCGTGAGAAACGCGATGACGCGGCGCGGTTCGATGTGGTCGGCCGGCATCGCCACAGGCTTAGCGCCTGCGCCGATGTCCATTGTGGTGGTTGCGGTGGCCATGGTCCTGCCTTCCCGCTGGAGGGTTTCGGTTTACTTCGACGCGACGGCGGTCGTGGCCGGCGCGGTGCGGCTGTCGACGTCGACGACGACGGAGAGGCCGGCGCGCAGCCTGCCGGACTTCAGCGCGGCGGCCGGCACGTCGATGCGTACAGGAACGCGCTGCACCACCTTGGTGAAGTTGCCGGTCGCGTTCTCGGGCGGCAGCAGCGAGAACACCGCGCCCGAGGCCGGCGCCAGCGAGGACACGGTGCCCTCGAAGCTCTCGCCGTCCATGGCGTCGACGGAAATCCTCACCTTCTCGCCCGGAACGAGGCGGGCAAGCTGCGTCTCCTTGAAATTGGCGGTGACATAGAGCCTGTCCATCGGCACGATGACGGCGAGTTTCTGGCCGGGGCTGATCAGGTCGCCCTCCTCGACCGACCGGTTGCCGACGACGCCGTCATAGGGCGCCCGCAAGACGGTGAAGGAGAGGTCGCGCTCGGCCTTCTGCTTGGCGAGCTTCAGCGAATCCAGCGACGAGGCGGTTTCGGCCCGCTGCGCTTCCAGCACGCCGATATTGGCCTCGGCCGCCGCGATCTGCGCGTCCGCGCCGGCCAGCGCGGCATTGGCCTGATCGACTGCGGTGCGGGCATCGTCGAGCTGTGCCTGCGTGGCGACATGCGTCTTGAGCAGTTGCGCCGTGCGATCGACCGTCCGCGCAGCATTGTCGGCCGCGGCCTGGGCGGCGGTCTTCTGCGCCTTGGCCTGCTCGAGCGCGGCTTTCGCCGCGACGACCTGCGCATCGATGCGATCGAGCGTCTTGCCGAGTGTGGCAATCTGGGCGTCGGCCTGGGCGACGGCGATCTTGTAATCGCCCTGGTCGACGACGAAGAGCGGGTCGCCGGCCTTGACGTGCTGGTTCTCGGCCACCTTCACCTCATCGACATAGCCGGAGATCTTCGGCGAGATGAACGCCATGTCGGCCTGCACATAGGCATCGTCGGTCGAGATCATGAAGCGCCCGTCGGTCCAGTAGTCGTAACCGTACCAGGCTGCGCCACCGGCAAGGGCGATGACGATGGTGGGCAGAAGCAGCGAGCGGAACGAGCGCTTTTTCTTCTTCTCTCCCGGTTCCGGTATCGCCGCGGCGGGCTCGACCGGCGTTGCTGGCGCTTCGGCTGCCGGCGCCTTGGCATTTGGGAACGGACGAACTTCCGCTATGTTGGTGGAGGTGGAGGACATTGGGGATCTCGGCTAAACCATACTGAACCGTTCGGTTCGGCGTTGACTTAGCGTCAGAACATCTCCATATCAAGGGTGTTCGAACCGATCGGTTCGATTATTTTGGATTTTTTTGGAATGTCTGCTGACAGCCACAAGGACCATACTGACAAGATGCAGGCCGACGGCCACCGCCGCGGGCGTCCGGCGGCCGGCCAGGATCCGGTCAAGCGCAAGCAGATCATCGAGGGCGCGCGGCGCGTCTTCATCTCCATGGGCTTCGATGCCGCTTCGATGAACGACATCACCCGCGAGGCAGGCGTCTCGAAGGGCACGATCTACGTCTATTTCGCCAACAAGGAAGAACTGTTCGAGGCGCTCATCGAGGAAGAGCGCGGCACGATCTTCAAGAACCTCTACGAGGCGCTGGAGCAGGGCGGCACGTTGCGCGATACGCTGGTGCGCTTCGCCATTGCGCTGTCCTTCAAGATCACGTCACCGAAGGTGGTGCTGGCACAGCGCACCGTGATCGGCGCATCCGAGCGCATTCCCGAGCTTGGCCGCCGCTTCTACGAGCGCGGCCCCAAGCGCGGACGCGAACGTTTCGTCCAGTTCCTGAAAATCGCCATCGAAGACGGGCTGCTCGACATTCCCGATGTCGAACTCGCCGGCTATCAGTTCACCGAAGTCGCCACGGCCGGGCTGTTTCGCCAGTGCCTGTTCGCCTACCGCACGGAAGCGCCGACCAAAGCCGAAATCGAACACATCGCGCGATCCGGCGTCGATATGTTCCTGAAGGCGTATGGGACGGAAAAGCTGCGGGAGAGCGAGAAGGGAATAAGGGAATAAGGGAATAAGGGAATAAGG
>CAZBBT010000071.1:0-13938 GCA_964490065.1 uncultured Mesorhizobium sp.
GCTAAAGTACCAGAACGTGGCGGTCAGGTGGATCATGCCGGTCAGTTAACCGAAACAGCGGCGTTTGTCACGCGCCAATGCGTCATTCGCCGACGACGCCCGCGACGTTCTGGTCATAGTCGACCAGCGCCCCGGTCATGACGCCGGAGTCCGGGCTGAGCATATAGGTGATGAGTGGCGCCAATTGTCGTGGCTTGACCAGTTGCCCCATCGGCTGCTTGGCTTCGGCCTTTTCCAGCCAGTCGTCGCCGGCACCGTGCCACTTCTTCTGCACCATGTCCTCGCCCTCGGTGTCCATCCAGCCCGGCAGCACGGCGTTGCAGCGGATACGGTTTCGGCGATAGGCGTTGGCGGCGTTCCTGGTCAGGGTCGCCAGGGCGCCCTTGCTGGCCGAATAGGCGGCGAGGAAAGGCTGGCCGCAATGGACATTGACCGAGAGCACATTGACGATCGAGCCGGCCGCCTTGCGCTCGATCAGGTGTTCCACCACGCCCTGCATGAGGAAGAACGGCCCGCGCATGTTGGTCGCGAAGATATGGTCGAACAGAGCTTCGTCCGTCTCGGTCAGCGAGCCGCGCGCCGAGGTCGCGGCCGCGTTGACCAGCGCGTTGACGCCGCCGAGTCTTTCGACCGCCGCCGCCACCGCGCGCCGGCAATCGGCGACGGCGGAAATGTCGGCGGCGATGAAGATCGCTTCCGCGCCCTTTTCCTTGAGCGCCGCCACGGCGCGTTCGCCCTTGGCCTCGTCACGCCCGACCAGCGCCAGCGCCCGGCAGCCCTCCTCGGCCAGTGCCTCGGCGACGGCGAAACCGATCCCCTGCGCCCCGCCGGTGATCAGGGCCTTTGTCGCGGCGTTGCGCCTGGTGAGATCGGACATTTCGAACCTCCGGTCAGGCGTCGATACGCACCGTCTTGCCGGTTTTGGCCGACTTCAGCGCGGCGTCGGCGAGCTTCAGCGCCGCCAGTCCGTCGGCGCCGCTGGGCGATGCCTTCTTCTTAGCGCCGAGCGCGGCGATGAAGGCGGCGATCTCGTTGGCATAGGCGTCGATGTAGCGGGTCATGAAGAAGTCGTGCAGCGGCGGGCGCGTGTAGCCCTTCTCGCTGGCCACCTCGATGGAGATCGGCCGCTGGTTTTCCGCCGCCACCATGCCCTTCGAACCATGCACCTCGATACGCTGGTCGTAGCCATAGGTGGCGCGGCGCGAATTGGAGATCAGCGCCTGCCTGCCGGATGCCGTCTCCAGGATGACGCTGACCGAATCGTAGTCGCCGGCCTCGCCGATCTTCTTGTCCACCAGCACCGATGCGTGCGCCGAGACCGATACGGGCTCCTCGCCGAGCAGGAAGCGCGCCATGTCGAAATCGTGGATGGTCATGTCGCGGAAGATGCCGCCGGAACGCTTGATGTAGTCGACCGGCGGCGCACCGGGATCGCGCGAGGTGATCGTCACCATCTCGACCTTGCCGATGGCGCCGTCGTCGATCGCTTTCTTCACAGCAGCGAAATGCGGGTCGAAGCGCCGGTTGAAGCCGACCATCAGCGCCGCCCTGGTCTTGTCCACCACGGCAAGGCATTTCTGGACGCGCCTGGCGTCGAGGTCGATCGGCTTCTCGCAGAAGATCGCCTTGCCGGCCCTGGCGAAGCGCTCGATCAAATCGGCATGGGTGTCGGTCGGCGTGCAGATGACCACCGCGTCGATGTCGCCCGCCTTCTCGATCTCCTCGATGGAGCGCACCTCGGCGCCATAGGCCGCGGCGATGTCCTTCGCGGCCTTCGGCATCGCGTCGGCGACGGCGACCAGTGCGGCATCGGGGTTCGACCCGACCGCGCGCGCGTGAACCTTGCCGATGCGGCCGGCACCCAGCAGGCCAAAACGAACCGTCATGGAAACCATCCTTGCCGTCGATGCGGAATAAAAGAACCAGATTGAGATGCGGATGAAATATTTATTCCGCTGCGCGGCGGAGCGTCAAGCGGCTAAGCGGACGGATCGCATATGAAATTCGATCCCACTCCGGCTTGCTGCGCAAACCATCCCCTTGCGGACCTGTTGCATAATTCGTCGCACTCGTAACTTGTTTCCGATCCGATTCTCGGATGTTCTCTCGACGATTCCGAGACGTTTCAAGAACATTTGCGTACGCTGGAATTGCGTTACGGCCTGCAAGCGGACAGGACCTACATCGGCGGCGTGCCGTTCTCGGCCAGCACCGAGCCGGCAAGATAGAGCGAGCCGCCGACGAGGATGCGCGGCGGCGTCTCGTCCTCGCCGAGCGTGTCGCGCAAGAGCATCAGCGCGTTGGCGACCGAGGAAACCGGCTCGGCCGACAAACCGGCCTCGGCGGCGCGCAGCGCCAGTTCGTCGTTCGGCACGCCGGCGTCGCTGGTCGACACCGGCACTGTGTAGACGTGCCGTACCAGCCCCTTGAAGGCGCTGAAATAGCCGGCCTGGTCCTTGGTGTTGAGCATGCCGGCGATCATGTAGAGCGGTCGCGGGCTTTTCTCTTCCTGCTCGGCGAGCGCTTCGGCCACGACCAGTCCGGCGCCGGGGTTGTGCCCGCCATCCAGCCAGATCTCGGCGCCCTGCGGCGCCAACTCGACCAGCCGTCCCTGCGTCAGCTTCTGCATCCGGCCGAACCAGGAAACGGTCGTCATCGCCTCGTCGGCGGCGCGCTGGCCGATGTCGAAGCCGGCTGCCTTGACCGCGGCGATCGCCGCCGCCGCGTTGGCGAGCTGGTGGCGGCCGGGCAGGCGCGGCGGCGAAAGGTCCATCAGCCCGTCCTCGTCCTGGTAGACCATGCGGCCGTTTTCGCCATAGGCTAGGAAATCCTGGCCGTAGACGGTGACGGGACAGCCCAGCCGGTCCGCGGTATCGGTCAGCACTTCGAGCGCCGCGTCGAATTCCTGCTGGCCGATCACAGCCGGGCAGCCTTGCTTGAGGATGCCGGCCTTTTCGGCCGCGATCAGTTCGACGCGGTCGCCGAGATAGGCCTCGTGGTCGAGAGAGATCGGCATGACCACCGAGACGGCCGGGCGCTTGATGACGTTGGTGGCATCGAAGCGGCCGCCCAGCCCGACCTCGATGATAGCCGCGTCGGCCGGGTGCTCGGAGAACAGGATGAAGCCGGCGGCGGTCAGGATCTCGAAGACGGTGATTGTCTGCCCGGCATTGGCTTCCGCGACGCGGTGGATCGCCTCGGCGAACACCTTGTCTTCCACGAGCCGGCCACCGCCGGGCGCAGCCAGCCTGTAGCGCTCGTGCCAGGAAACCAGATGCGGCGACGTATGGACGTGGACGCGGTAGCCCGCCGCCTCCAGCAGCGCGCGCGAGAACGCGGCGCAGGAACCCTTGCCGTTGGTGCCGGCGATGTGGATGACCGGCGGCAATCGGTCCTGCGGGTTGCCGAGTCTTTCCAGCAACCGCGAGACGCGCTCGAGCGAAAGGTCGTAGCCCTTCGGATGCAGCGCCATCAGGCGCTCGATTTCACGGTCGGCGGAAAGGGTGGTCATGGGAATTTCCTAGGCGCGACCCAGGCGGCGCGTCGTCGCCATTGCGGCAGGCAATGTCCCGATCAGGCCGATGGGCGCGCTTCGGGTTTGACCACGACCGGCGGCAGGCTCTCGGGCTCCAGCGGTTTGTCCTCCGCGGGCACCTTCATCAGCAGCTTGAGCAGATTGGCCACCGTCTTTTTCAACTCCAGCCGCGACACCACCATGTCGACCATGCCGTGCTCCATCAGATATTCGGCGCGCTGGAAGCCGTCGGGGAGCTTCTCGCGGATGGTCTGCTCGATGACGCGCGGACCGGCGAAGCCGATCAGCGCGCCCGGCTCCGCGATGTGGACGTCGCCCAGCATGGCGTAGGAGGCCGTCACGCCGCCGGTGGTCGGGTTGGTCAACACGACAATGTAGGGCAGGCCGGCTTCCTTCAGCCGGTCCACGCCAACGGTGGTACGCGGAAGCTGCATGAGCGACAGGATGCCTTCCTGCATGCGCGCGCCACCGGAGGCCGCGAACAGGATCAGCGGCCGCTTGTGCTTCAGCGCCGTCTCGAAGGCATGCACGATCGCCTCGCCGGCCGCCATGCCGAGCGAGCCGCCCATGAAGGCGAAATCCTGCACGGTGACGATGACGGGCAGGCCATCGATCGTGCCGGAGGCGTTGAGGATGGCATCCTCCTGGCTGGTCTTGGCCTTCGCCTCCTTGAGGCGATCGGTGTAGCGCTTCTCGTCGCGGAATTTCAGCGGGTCCTGCGCGACCTTCGGGTTCTCGATGAGTTCGTATTTGCCCTCGTCGAAGAAGAATTTCAGCCTCTCCTTCGCCGAGATCTTCATGTGGTGGCCGGAGGCGGGGATGACGAACTGGTTCTCTTCCAGGTCCTTGTGGAAGACCATCTCGCCTGTCTCAGGGTCCTTCACCCAAAGGTTCTCCGGCACTTCGCGCCGGCCGAGCATGGAGTTGATCTTCGGACGGACGAAATTGGTGATCCAGTTCATCGCTTCGGCTCCTTTGCCGGCAACAGCGTCGAGGTGACCCTGGCAGAGGTAGGAAAACTATTCGGCGGCAGCAAGGCGCGCGCGGCGGACGCCGTGTGCCAGCCCCTCGACCAGCGTGGCGACGGCTTCCGCCGGATCGGCGGTCTTCTCGCCCCTCGGGCCGAGCACGTTGGCCACCGCATTGACGATGGCCGTGCCCACCACCACGCCGTCGGCCGAGGCGCCGATGACGCGCGCCTGCTCCGCGGTCTTGACACCGAAGCCGACGCACACGGGCAGGTCCGTATGGCTTTTGATCCGCTTGACCGCTTCGGAGACCTTCGCCGTGTCGGCCAGCGCCGAGCCGGTGATGCCGGTCATCGACACGTAGTAGACGAAGCCGGATGTGTTCTCCAGAACCTTGGGCAGGCGCTTGTCGTCGGTTGTCGGCGTGGCCAGCCGGATGAAGTTGATGCCGGCCGTGAGCGCCGGGATACAGAGTTCCTCATCCATCTCCGGCGGCAGGTCGACGACGATGAGTCCGTCGATGCCGGCCGCCTTGGCGTCGGTCAGGAAGCGGTCAACGCCGTAGATGTAGATCGGGTTGTAATAGCCCATCAGGACGATAGGGGTTTCATTGTCGCCGGCGCGAAATTCGGCCGCCATGGCAAGCGTCTTCACGAGCGTCTGGCCGCCCTTGAGAGAACGCAGGCCGGCGGCCTGGATCGCCGGGCCGTCGGCCATGGGATCGGAGAAGGGCATGCCGAGTTCGATGATGTCGCTGCCGGCCTTCGGCAGCGCCTTCATGATCGACAGCGATGTCTCGTAGTCCGGGTCGCCGCCCATGAAATAGGTGACGAGCGCCGGTCGGCCCTCTGCCTTGAGCTTCGCCATGCGGCGGTCGATGCGGGTCGAAGTCACATCAAATCTCCATGCCCATCATGCTGGCCACCGTATGCACGTCCTTGTCGCCGCGGCCGGAGAGGTTGACGATGACGATCTCGTCCTTGCCCATCGTCGGCGCGATCTTGATTGCGTGGGCGATGGCATGGGCCGATTCCAGCGCCGGAATGATGCCCTCCGCCTTGGTGCAGAGCTGGAAGGCCTCAAGCGCCTCCTCGTCGAGGATCGGCACGTAGTCGACGCGGCCCGAGTCGCGCAGCCAGGAGTGCTCCGGCCCGATGCCGGGATAGTCCAGCCCGGCCGAGATCGAATGGCCGTCGAGGATCTGGCCGTCGTCGTTCTGCAGGAGATAGGTGCGGTTGCCGTGCAGCACGCCGGGCTTGCCGGCATTCATCGAGGCGCAGTGTTCGATGCCTTCCAGCCCGCGCCCGCCGGCCTCGATGCCGATGATCTTCACGTCCTTGTCGTCGAGGAAGGGATGGAACAGGCCGATGGCGTTGGAGCCGCCGCCCACGGCGGCAATGATGACGTCCGGCAGGCGGCCTTCCTGCTCGAGGATTTGCGCGCGCGCCTCCGTGCCGATCACCGACTGGAAGTCGCGCACCATCTCCGGATAGGGGTGCGGGCCGGCGGCGGTGCCGATCAGGTAGTAGGTGTCCTCGACATTGGTCACCCAATCGCGTAGCGCCTCGTTCATGGCGTCCTTCAGCGTGCCGTGGCCGGCGCTGACGGGCCGCACTTCGGCGCCGAGCAGCTTCATGCGGAAGACGTTCGGCTTCTGCCGCTCGACGTCGGTCGCGCCCATATAGACCACGCAAGGATAACCGAAGCGTGCCGACACCGTCGCAGAGGCGACGCCGTGCTGCCCCGCGCCGGTCTCGGCGATGATGCGCTTCTTGCCCATGCGCTTGGCGAGCAGGATCTGGCCGAGGCAATTGTTGATCTTGTGCGAGCCGGTGTGGTTCAGATCCTCGCGCTTGAAATAGATTTTCGCGCCGCCGAGATGCTTGGTCAGGCCCTCGGCGAAATAAAGCTTCGACGGTCGTCCGGCATAGAAGGTGGAAAGCGCGGTCAGCTCCGCCTTGAAGGCCGGGTCTTCCTTGGCCTTGTTCCACTCGTTTTCCAGGTCGAGGATCAGCGGCATCAGCGTCTCGGCGACGAACCGCCCGCCAAAAATGCCGAACATGCCCTGCTCGTCGGGTCCTGTGCGGAAGGAATTGGGCAAAGCCGGCTTGTTCATCGCCGATCTCCTGTCAGTCGCTGCCGGTCCGCCCTTAACGGCGGTACCGATCTCATCTTTCCCGACATGGTTTGGCCGTACCTGTCAAGCGGCGCGGTGCTTGGCGGCGTTATCCACGGCACGGAAAAACGCTTCGATCAGCGCCGGATCCTTGACGCCCGGTGCGCTTTCCACGCCCGAGGATATGTCGATCGCCGGCGGATTGGCGATGCGCAGCGCTTCGCCGATGTTTTGCGCATTGACGCCGCCGGAGAGAAAATAGTCTGTGTCCCGCGGAACCGCTGCCAGCAGCGACCAGTCGAAGGCGATGCCGTTGCCGCCGGGAAGTTCGGAACCTTTCGGCGGCTTGGCGTCGAACAGGAAGCGATCGGCGATGCCGCGATAGGCCTCTGTCGCATTAAGGTCCGTCGCTGCGCGGACCGAAAAAGCCTTGACGATCGGCAACCGATAGCGCGCTTTGACCTCCGCGATCCGGGTCGGGCTTTCCTTGCCGTGGAGCTGGAGCATGTCCGGTCGCATCGCGGCGACAATCGCGTCCAGAAAAGCGTCGTCGGCATCGACCGTGACTGCGACAGCCTGTGCCTTGCCGCGCGCAATCTCGCGCAGGCGGCTCGCGTCCGCTGGCTCGACGTAGCGCGGGCTCTTGGCGAAGAAGATGAAGCCGACATGGCTGGCGCCACCGGCAAGCGCCGCCGCTACCGCTTCCGGCGCCTTCAGGCCGCATATCTTGATGTCGAGTGCCATGGCGGCGGGGCTTCGCACGAAACGGAAAAAGAGTCGAGAAAAAGCGTGTGTTGCAGGATGCGTCCGGCGCGCTAGTTTCCCTGGAAACAAACAGGCGGGAGCAACAGTGCATGGCCACCCAAAATGTCGCCGACCTCAAGGCGAAGCTGGAACAAGCGCGCCAGGTGATCGAGCACCTGATGGACAAGGCTGCCTATAACGGCGCCGAGGCACAGCGGGCGCTGGGCTATTTCGCCGGCGATGTCTTCGATGCCGACTTCCTGCCCTGGCCGCGCCATGACGACGAAGGCTTGCGGCCTGAGGAACTCAATGCGGCGAACGATGATTGAAGGGAATAGGGGAGGATTGGCGACGAGCCGTCCCCCTATTCCCTTAATTCCCTACTCGAACCCAATCGCCTGCAGCGCCCCACCGTTCCGCTTCAGCCACGCCTTGCAGCGGTCGGTGTCGGGGCAAAGCTCCTTGCACACTTTCCAGAACTTTGGACCGTGGTTCATCTCCTTGAGATGCGCCACTTCGTGCGCGACGAGGTAGTCGATCACTGGTGCCGGCGCCATCATGATGCGCCAGGAAAAGGATAGGCTGCCGTCCGAGGTGCAGGAGCCCCAGCGGCTCGTCGTGTCCTTGAAGCGGATCGCCTTGGCGCGCCGGCCGACAGCTTCGGTGTGCTTAGCCACCAGCGCCTCGATCTCGCGTTTGGCCTCGCGTTTCAGGAAATCGGCGACGCGACGCGGCAGGTGCAGCCGGTCGCCATGCACGATCAGCACAGGACCGGCTTCATCCTTTGAAACCTCGACCGTGCCGCGTTTGCCAGGTTCGTGCACGATCATGTGCGGCACACCACGCACCGGGATGCGGATGCCGGGCCTCACCTGCGGCCGGTCCGGCACCTTGGCCAGCCGCTGCTCCAGCCAGCCGCGATGGCGGTCGAGGAATTTTTCGACTTCGCCGAGGCGCAGGCCCGGCGGCACGGTGATGCGCAGGCCCTGCCCGCCGGCGTCTATGCGCAGCGTCAGCCGCCGCGCCCGCTCGTTCTCGACGATGCGCAGCGGCAGGGTGCGACCGGCGACCTGATGCTCGCGCTCCTCGACCGGGCGAGACGGGGATTTGGCGGTAGCCTTGTTGAGGTTGCGGAAGAAGCCGAAGGACATGGACGGAACGATATGTGATTCGAGGATCGGTCGAGAACAAAAAAGAAACGGCGCCGCTTTCGCGACGCCGTTCATCCGACTTCCGCTGTCGGCCTGCTCAGTCGTCGAGCAGGTTGGTGCCTTTGCCCCTGCCTTTGGAGGGCTTATCCGAAGCCGGCTTCGTGGTTGTCGGCGCGGTGTGCTTGTTGCGGTTCGCCATGAAGCGGTCGAACTCTTCCTGGTCCTTGGCGCGGCGCAGTTCGCGGGCGTATTCGTCGAACTCGGCGAGCATCTCGTCCAGCTTGCGGCGCTCCTCGGCGAGGCGCTCCAGTTCCTTGTCGCGCCAGTCGTCGAAGGCGACATTGCCGGTGCGGGCGCCATGGCCCCAACGCTGGGCGCGGTCGGCGCCGCGGCGACAGCCGGAAAAGATGCCGTCGGTGGCGCGGTTCACGTCCCGCTTGAAGCCGTCAAGCCGGTCGCCCCAGATGATGTAGGCGAGCATGGCCAGGCCCAGCGGCCAGAACACCATGAAGCCGATCACCATCAGCGCAATGGTCGCCGGCGTCCAGGCCGGACGGATCAATGCAGAAGTGTTCATTTTCTCCCGTTCCTTCCGTTCGAGGCAGCCAACCGGGCTGCTTGGAATCGAGATGGGAAGGGTGGAAAGGCGATTCAAGGATATGCCGGGTAAAACCGGACAAGCTCTTGTTCGGGTTATCTCTTTTTGAGCAGATCAAGGCCGACGACGGCAAGGCCGGCAACCAGGCCCCAGAAGGCCGAGCCGATGCCGAACAGCGCAAGCCCCGAGGCGGTGACGGCAAAGGTGACGGTCGCCGCCATGCGTCCGGCCTCGTCCCTCAGCGCGATAGACAGCGCATTGGCGAGCGAGCCGAGCAGCGCCAGACCGGCCACCAGCACGATAAGGCTTTGCGGCAGCACGGCGAAGATCGCCACCAGCGAGGCGCCGAAGGCGGCGAAGATCAGGTAGGCGAGCGCGTAGAACGGGCCGGTCATCCAGCGTTTCGCGGGGTCTGGATGCACGTCCGGGCCGGTGCAGATGGCGGCCGAGATCGCCGCGAGGTTGGTCGTCGAGGCGCCGAAGGGCGCGGTCAGCACCGACACCAGCCCGGTCACGCCGATCAGCGGGCCGGGCGGCGGCTCGTAGCCATCGGCGCGCAGCACCGCCAGCCCAGACAGGTTCTGCGAGGCCATGGTGACCAGGTAGAGCGGCAGCGCCAGGCCGACGATGGCCGAGACGGTGAAGCGCGGTCCGATCCATGTCAGCGTCGAAAGTTCCGGCGCCGGCAAGCCACCAACACGGCCGGTCAAAAGGGCGGCCAGCACGCCGCCGACCAGCACCACCAGCACCGACAGCGATGGGTTCCACAGCCTGACCAGGAAGAAGGCGGCGATCAGCGGCAGGATCAGCCATGGGTCGGCGGGCACTGTCTTGACCGCATTGACGGCGAAGGTGACGACGATGCCGGCCAGCATCCCGGAGGCTACCGAGCCCGGAATCTTCGCGATCAGCCGCATCAATGGGCGAATGAGGCCGGTGGCGACGAGCAGCACGCCGGTGACGATGAAGGCGCCGACGGCTTCCGGCATCGAAAAGCCACTGGAGGCGGCGATCAGTGCTGCGCCCGGCGTCGACCATGCGGTGATGACCGGCATTCTCGCGCGCCAGGACAGCCATGCCGTTTCGACCGCCATGGCCAGGCAGATGGCCGTGACCCAGCTTGCGGTCTGGCTTTGCGTCGCGCCGACGGCGGCAGCGGCCGCGATGATGATGGCCAGCGTGCCGCCGAAGCCGACGATCGCCGCCACGAAGGCGGAAACCGGAATGGAGACGCGCATGCTCTAGCCTGCCCTCTCCACCATGGCTTCCACCGCGCCGACCAGCATCTCCAGGTCCTGTGGCCTGGACAGCCGATGGTCGCCCTGCGGGATGAGCGACAGCGTCACGTCGTCGGCTGGCAGCAGGCTGGCGAGCTTCATGGCGTGCGCCGACGGCACGTCCGGGTCGGCAAGGCCCTGCAGGATGTGGACCGGGCAATGCGTGTCGATCGGCCCGGTCATGACGAGGTGGTCGCGCCCGTCCTCGATCAGCGCGCGCGTGTATATGTACGGCTGGTCGGAATATTCGGACGGCTCCTCGAAATAGCCCTTTTCCACTAGGTCGCGGCGCTGCGCCTTCGTCAAGGCGGGCTCGACCAGTTCGGCGGTGAAGTCCGGCGCCGGCGCCAGAAGCACCAATCCGGCCACGCGGTCTTGACCGGCGCGACGCAGCTCCTGCGCCATGCGCAGCGCGATCCATGCGCCCATCGACGAACCGACCAGTATCTGCCTGCCTTCGGTGAAGCGGCCGAATACGGCAAGGCTCTGAGTCAGCCATTTCGAGATCGTGCCGTCGGCGAAATCGCCGCCTGATTCGCCGTGGCCGGAATAGTCGTGACGCAGGAATGAACGGCCTTCGGCGGCCGCCCATGCGGCCAGCGTCTCGGCCTTGGTGCCCAGCATGTCCGACTTGTAGCCGCTGAGCCAGACCACGCCGGGCGCGGCACCCTGCCGCCGGCGAAACGCGATGGCGGTTCCGTCGACATCGAGGAATTCGGGGTGTGTATC
Source organism: uncultured Mesorhizobium sp. (assembly GCA_964490065.1). Taxonomy (GTDB): domain Bacteria; phylum Pseudomonadota; class Alphaproteobacteria; order Rhizobiales; family Rhizobiaceae; genus Mesorhizobium. The sequence goes on from CAZBBT010000071.1 coordinate 11,119, forward strand.
AGGCATGGCGCGATCCTTGGGCAGGCGGGCTCTTTTGGCACAGGCAGGGCGGCAGGCAAAGTGTCCTGATCGAGGGGGCGCTTGGGGCAGTGCGCGATGCGCAGGTGATTTATTGTTGCCGCTATGCTATTGACTTGAAGCGTGCGCTCACCACATTGGCGCATCCTGTAAGGAACCCCACTTCGCAAACGGCTTGAGGAGACCACGACCATTCGCAGACCATTCAAGGCAACGGCGCCTACCAAGGAAGGCCCGCGCTCCAATACGGATATCCGGGTTCCCCGGGTCCAGCTTATCGATGCCGACGGCAACAATCGCGGCGATGTTTCCATCAACGAAGCGCTCCTGGCCGCTGAAGAGGCGGGCCTCGATCTCGTTGAAATCTCCCCCAACGCCAATCCGCCCGTCACCAAGATCCTCGATCTCGGCAAGCTGAAATACGCCAACCAGAAGAAGGCGGCCGAGGCGCGCAAGAACCAGCGGGTCATCGAGATCAAGGAGATCAAGATGCGCCCCAACATCGACACGCACGATTACGACGTGAAGATGAAGGCGGTGCGCCGCTTCTTCGAGGAAGGCGACAAGGTCAAGCTCACCCTGCGTTTCCGCGGCCGCGAGATGGCGCATATGGAACTCGGCATGCAACTCCTGAACAAGGTGCGCGAGGAAGTCGCGACCATCGCCAAGGTCGAGGCCGAACCGAAGCTCGAGGGCCGCCAGATGATGATGGTGCTGGCGCCGCGCTGATCGCGGTTTCGGGTTCAACGAAAACGGGCGCTCCGCTCTCCAGGGCGGAGTGCCTTTTTCCGCCAGGAACCTCTGCTTGTCCAAGGGCGGCACGACAGAGATCGAAGATGAAGACATGAGCTTGGGCGAGAAGACAGGCTTCAGCATGGGAAGCTACCAGGCCATGCGCCGGCTCGTGCTGGCCGTGCTCGTCGTCGTGCTGCTGGCCGCCCTGCTGTTCGGCCAATCCCTGTTTCCGCCCGAAACCGTGACACACGAGACGATCGAGATGGTTGGCGTGCTGCTGATCTTCCTCGGCATCGCCGGCCGGCTGTGGTCGACGCTCTATATCGGCGGCCGCAAGTCGGCCGAGGTCGTCACCGGCGGCCCCTACTCGGTCACCCGCAATCCGCTCTATGTCTTTTCAACCATGGCTGCAGCCGGCGTCGGCGCGCAGATGGGCTCCATCCTCGCTGTTATCGGCTTCGCTCTTCTGTGCGCGGCGGCATTCCACATCGTCATCCTGCGCGAGGAGAAGTTCCTTCGTCAGACGCTGGGCGCGCCTTACGAGGCCTATATGGCGCGGGTGCCGCGTTTCATCCCGAACCTCGCCCTCTACGACGAAGGCGACACCGGCAGTTTCCGGCCGAAGCTCTTGCTCAACACCTTGCTCGACGGACTGGTGTTTCTTGCCGCCATGCCGTTTTTCGAATCGATCGACGCCATGCAGACGTCGGGGGTTCTGCCGGTCCTTTTCAGGCTGCCCTGACATCCTGCCGCAGCCCGGTGGGTGTTGCGCGTTCCGCCGCTTTGCAGTATATGGCCGCGTTCCAACAAAAAGCCGCCCGGCAGGGCATGCCGTGGCGGTCTTTTATGCTTTTCGGGCTTTGGTCGGCCCGAAGCGAAAAATCGGCGTGTTCCAGCGCCACACGAAAGGAAGCGAAATGCCCAAGATGAAGACCAAATCGGCCGCCAAGAAGCGGTTCAAGATCACGGCGACCGGCAAGGTGAAGTCCGCCGCTGCCGGCAAGCGCCATGGCATGATCAAGCGCACCAACAAGTTCATTCGCGATGCCCGCGGCACGATGGTTCTGGCTGAACCGGACGGCAAGAAGGTCATCAAGAATTTTCTGCCAAATGGCGGCGGCCTCTGAGCCGGTTGAAAAGGAGATCATGACATGGCACGCGTAAAGAGAGGCGTCACCGCCCACGCCAAGCACAAGAAGGTCCTGAAAGCCGCCAAGGGTTTCTACGGCCGCCGCAAGAACACCATCCGCATCGCCAAGCAGGCGGTCGAGAAGTCGCTGCAGTATGCCTATCGCGACCGCAAGGTGCGCAAGCGCAATTTCCGCGCTCTCTGGGTGCAGCGCATCAATGCCGCCGTGCGCGAGCATGGCCTGACCTATGCCCGCTTCATCGACGGCCTGAACAAGGCCGGCATCGAGATCGACCGCAAGGTGCTGTCGGACATGGCGATCCACGAGCCACAGGCTTTCGCAGCGCTCGTCGCCCAGGCGAAGACCTCGCTGGAATATCTGAAGAACACCACGCCGAACGCTTTTGAAAGCGCAGTCGCCTAAGGCCGCCGCGCTTCCCAAGCATTCGAAAATCTGATTTGGGAAACCCGCGCCGGCTGGGCTGGCGCGGGTTTTCTTTGCCGACGATGGAACCAAACTGGCACCAAAGGTCACCGAATTGGTGCCTCCGAACGAGAGAGTTCAATCTTGAACGCCGCTGCTGGAAATCTGGAAGTCCTTGAAAGCTCCATCCTGGCCGACATCACCGCCGCCGGCGACGAGTCGGCCATCGAGGCGGTGCGCGTCGCCGCGCTCGGCAAGAAGGGGTCGGTTTCGGAATTGCTGAAGACCTTGGGATCGATGACGCCCGAGGAACGGCAGGTGAAGGGCCCGGCGATCAACGGGCTCAAGAACCGCGTCACCGACGCGCTCGCCGCACGCAAGACTGAGCTGAAGGACGCGGCGATCGCTGCGCGGCTCGCCGCCGAAAAGGTCGACGTCACGCTGCCGGTGCGAAGCTCGCCGGCCGAGCGCGGCCGCATCCATCCGATCAGCCAGGTGATCGACGAGATCACCG
>CAZBBT010000072.1:0-13910 GCA_964490065.1 uncultured Mesorhizobium sp.
GAGCCACGGGTCTCGCCCCGGCAAGGTTAGGGGTGGGGGTGCGCCGCCATGGGCGATTGCCCTGCCTCAGGGGAGATAGGTCGTTCCAACCCTTCGAAAGGTCCACCGGACCTTTCGATCCGCCAAGGCGGACCGGGTTCTCACCCCAGCGCGATCCACGCGGTCTTCAGATCGGTGTATTTGTCGAAGGCGTGCAGCGACTTGTCGCGGCCGAAGCCGGACTGGCCGAAGCCGCCGAGCGGCACGGTGATGTCGGCGCCGCCATAGGTGTTGACATGCACGACGCCCGCCCGGATGGACCCCACCATGCGGTGCGCGCGGCCGAGATTGGATGTCCACACCGCGGAAGCCAGCCCGTAGTCCGTCGAATTGGCGAACCGTACCGCTTCCGCCTCGTTCTCGAAGCGCGACACGGCCAGCACCGGCCCGAACACTTCCTCGCGTGACAGCCGCATGTCCGGCGTCACACGATCGAAGATCGTCGGCTCCATGTAAAAGCCGCCGGTCTCCTCCAGCACGCGCCGGCCGCCGCTGACGAGACGCGCACCCTCGCGCTCAGCGTCGGCGACATGGCCGAGGTTCTTGGCCAATTGGTCGGCGCTGCTCACCGCGCCGGAATCGGTGGCGAGGTCCAGCGGGTCGCCGACCTTCATCTTGGCCGTCACCGCGACCAGCTTTTCCATGAAGGCGTCGTGGATGGATGCCTCCACCAGGAGCCGCGAGCCGGCGACGCAGACCTGGCCGGAATTGCGGAAGATGCCGAAGGCCGAGACCTTCGCCGCCTTGTCGAGGTCCGGCGCGTCGGCGAAGACGATGTTGGGCGACTTGCCGCCGAGTTCCAGATGCACGCGCTTGAGATTGGAGCGGGCGGAATATTCCAGCAGCCGCCGGCCGACCGCGCCCGAGCCGGTGAAGGCCAACGCGTCGACGTCCATATGCAGGCCGAGCGCCTCGCCGGCGACGCCGCCGCGGCCGGTGACGACGTTGAACACGCCTTCCGGAATGCCCGCCTCGGCGGCGAGTTCGGCGAGCCGAAGCAGCGTCAGCGAAGCAATTTCCGCCGGCTTCAGCACGACCGAATTGCCGGCCGCGAGCGCCGGCGCCACCTTCCAGGCGCCGATCATCATCGGAAAGTTCCACGGCACGATGGCGGCCACGACGCCGAGCGGCTCGCGGTGGACGAGGCCGAGCACGTCCGGTGCCGTCGGCGCGATCTCGCCATAGACCTTGTCGATCGCCTCGGCGTAGTAGCGGAAGGTGCTCGCCGCCGACAAAGGCTCGGCCTTGTAGGCCATGCCGATCTCGGTGCCGTTGTCGCGCACGCCGAGCACGGCGAGCTCCAGCGCATGCTTTTCGATCAGTTCGGCGAGCTTGAGCAGGACCTTCTTGCGGGCGGCCGGCGCCGCGCGCGACCACGACCCTTTCTCGAAGGCCGCGCGCGCGGCGGCCACCGCGCGGTCGACGTCGGCGCCGCCCGCATCCGCGATCCGGCCGATCACCCTGCCATCGATCGGGCTGACCACGTCGAGGCTCGCGCCGCTCTCGGCGGGCAGGCCGCGCCCGCCGATCCACAGGTGCTGCGCGGCGATGGGCGCGCCGCGCAGGCGATCGATGGCCGACTGATCCAAATGCACGTCTCCTAGAATTGCTGGCTGCCGAGCCGGGCGAAGGCGGCGTTGTCCCGTGCCCTCAGCGATACGGCCAGCGCATAGCCGACCACCCCGGCGATCAGCACCAGCGACGGCAGGAACCAGCCGAGCATACCCGACGCGCCCGACAGATTGCCGAAATTGATGACGATCTCGAAGATGATGACGAGCAGCGCCACGCCGGCGACCACCGGCAGCACCTTGGCCTTCAGCGCGTTCGGCTCCAGTTGCGGGTTCTTGTTGAAGAACGCCACCACCGAAAGCGAGGTCAGCGCCATCAGCACGATGATGCCCAGCGTGCCGACATTGGTGAGCCAGGAAAACAGCGCCAGCACCGGGTCCTGCCCCGTCGCGGCGAACAGCGCGATCACCACCACGGCGATCGCCGTCTGCAGCAGCGAGCCGACATGCGGGCTCTGGAAGCGGTGGTGGGTGACGCCGAGCCCTTCCGGCAAAAGCTTCTCGCGGCCGGCGACGTAGAAGTAGCGGGCGACGCCATTGTGGAAGGCGGTGACGCCGGCGAACAGGCTGGACACGAACAGGATGCTCATCAGTTGCGTCAGCGCCGGCCCGACATAGCGGTCCGACAGGCCGAACAGGAAGGTGGTCGGGTCCTGCAGCCCCTGCAGCGTCGGCACGAGCTTGTCGATCCCGGCGCCGTTCGCCATCAGCCAGCTCGTCAGCATGTAGAACAGGCCGATGACCAGCACGGAGATGTAAGTGGCCCGCGGCACGGTGCGCTGCGGCTCGCGCGCCTCTTCCGAATAGATCGTCGTCGCCTCGAAGCCGATAAAGGCGGCGAAGCAGAACAATATGCCGATGGCCGGCGAGCCGGAGAGCATCTGCGTCGGCGTGAACGGCGCCAGGCTCAAGCCGGAATCGCCGCCCTTGAAGAGGATCGCCGCATCCACCATCAGCACCACCAGATATTCGAGCAGCACCAGCACGGTGAGGATTTTCGCCGACAGGTCGACCCGGCGGTAGCCGAGCACGCCGACCAGCGCGATGCCGACGAAGCACCAGACCCACCAGGGCAGGTCGATGCCCCAGCCGGCGAACAAGCCGGCGGTGGCCGCGCCGAACAGGCCGAAGACGCCGATCTGCATGCAATTGTAGCTCAGGATCGCGATCAGCGCCGCGGCACCGCCCAGCGCGCCGCCCAGGCCGCGCGCGGTATAGGCATAGAAGGCGCCGGCATTGGCGACATGCCGCGCCATGGCGACATAGCCGACCGCGAAGACGAGCAGCAGCGCGGTCACCACCAGGAACGTGCCGGGGATGCCGGCGCCGTTGCCCATCAGCATCGACAGCGGCACGCCGCCCGCCACCGCCGTCAGCGGCGCGGCGGCAGACACCACCAGGAACGTCACCGCGCCGACGCCGAGGCTGTTCTTCCTCAGCCGGTTCGCTTGGCCGGGCTCTACGGTCCCGGCTTCAACTGCCGTATTCATGGTTCCCTCCTCCTGTCCCGTCCATGGGACGAAAATTCCCCGAAATGCCGAGCGACCTTCTCGGTGTCACCATTTCATTATTCAAAACGACATTTCGATTATAGACTTGCAAAGGAACCCGGTTCCTGTCAAGTTAATTCGCGCGTTAAGTAATTGGGAGGAACGCAGCCGATGGGCACGGTGGGCAAGGCCGTCTCATTGCTGGATCTGCTGGGAAGCGGCGGGCCGGAGGTCGCGCTGGCCGACCTCGCCCGTTCGGCAGGCTTCGACAAGGCCACCACCCGCCGGCTGCTGGTTTCCCTGATCGAGCACGGGCTGGTCGAGCAGGACGCGGCCACCCGGCTCTATCGGCTGGGCGCCGGCATCGCCCGGCTGGCGCTGATGCGCGAGGCGCAGTTCCCCTTCCTGCGCACCGGCGCGCCGGTGGTCGAACGGCTGGCCGGCCAGACGGCTGAGACGGTCCACCTTTCGGAATATTCCAGGCGCGGCCTCGTCTCCGTCCATGTCGTCGAATCCGCCAGGGCCAACCGCATATCCGTGCCGCTGGGCGAACTCTTGCCGCTGCACGCCACCGCTTCCGGCATCGCCTTTCTCGCCTTCGCCGAGTCCGGCATCCGAGCGACGGCCATGGCGGGGCCGTTCGAGGCCTACACATCGCGCACCATAGGAGACGCCGCGACGCTCGCCGACCACGTCGAGCAGGCGAGACGGCGCGGCTATTCCGTCGGCTCCCAGGGCTTCGAGGAGGGCGTCGACAGCGTCGCGGCGCCCATCCTGAATGGAGCCGGCCAGTCGATCGGCGCCATCGCGATCGCGGCGCCGCGCTCGCGCGTCACGAACGGCGATCTCGACCGCTATGGCGCGCTGGTGGCCGAGGCCGCGCGTGAGATCGGCGAGCGGCTTTACGGCCGCCACGCCGCGCCGACGCGCAAGCAGGCCTCCTGAATGGCCGGAGACGAGAAGCCTTGAAGAACGAACCTAGCATCCTTGTCATCGGCACCGGCGACACCAAGGCCGACGAACTTCTGTTCATGCGCGAGCGCATCGAGGCGGCCGGCGGCAAGGCCGTCATGATGGACGTTTCCATCCTCGGCGATCCGCCCTACCGGCCGGAGCACGACAAGCATGACGTGGCGGCGGCGGCCGAAACCACAATCGAGGCGATCGCGGCGAGCGGCGACGAGAATACGGCCATGACGCTGATGGCGCTGGGGGCGTCGCGCCTCGCCCGCTCGCTGCATGAGCAGGGCGCGATCGACGGCATGATCGCGCTGGGCGGCACGATGGGCACCGACCTCGCGCTCGATGTGGCGCTGGCCCTGCCGCTCGGCGTGCCGAAATTCGTCGTCTCGACCATCGCCTATTCGCATCTGGTGCCGCCGGAGCGCATCGCCACCGACCTGATGATGATCCTGTGGGCCGGGGGACTCTATGGCCTGAACGGCACCTGCAAGGCGGTGCTGTCCCAGGCCTGCGGCGCGGTCGTCGGCGCCGCTCGTGTCGCCATGCCGCCGCAGGCCGGGCGGCCGGTCGTCGGCATGAGCTCGCTGGGCAAGAGCTGCCTGACCTACATGGTGACGCTGAAGCCGGAACTGGAGCGGCGCGGCTACGAGGTTGTCGTCTTCCACACCACCGGCATGGGCGGCCGCGCGCTGGAGGCGATCGCCGCGCAGCGCGGCTTCGCCGCCGTGCTGGACTTTTCCCTGCAGGAGGTCGCCAACCAGTTGCTGGGCTCGGTGGTCAATTCCGGCGCCGACCGGCTGGAGAATGCCGGCCGCGCGGCCGTTCCCCAGATCGTCGCGCCGGGCGCCATCGACATGGTGGATTTCCCGACCTGGCAGACGGTGCCGGCGCGCTTCGCCGAACGGCCCTATCACGCGCACAACCGCCTGCTCGCCTCGGTGACTTCGGACGGGCCGACGCGGCGCGAAATCGCCCGCGCCATTGCCACAAAGCTTGCTGCGACGAGCGGCCCGACCGCCTTCATCCTGCCCGCCGGCGGCATTCAGCAATGGGACCGGGAGGGCGAACCGCTGCACGAGCCGGAAGCGCTGGCCGCCTTCGTCGACGAGATGCGCGCCGCGATGCCCGACGAAGTGGAGCTGCACGAGATCGCCGGCCACATCAACGACGCCGCCTTCGTCGCCAAGGCGCTGGAGATTTTCGACCGCTGGGTGGCCGAGGGCGTGATCCCGCCCGGCATACTCGACAGCGAGGGGCCGGCATGACGGCCGAGCCGCAAGCCCTCGTGCTCGACTTCGGCGGCGTGGTGACGAAGACGCTGTTCGAGACGCATGAACTGACCGAGCAGGCGCTCGGCCTCGCACCCGGCACGCTGACCTGGCGGGGACCTTTCGATCCGGACGGCGATGCGCTGTGGTGCGCCATGCAGGCCGACGAAATCAGCGAACGCGACTACTGGAAGACGCGCACGCGCGAGGTCGGCGCATTGGCCGGCGAGGACTGGAGCGATATGTCGACCTTCGTGCGCCATGCCCGCGGCGCCGATCCGGAAGCCGTGGTGCGGCCCGAGGCCGACCGTGCCATCCGCGCGGCGCACGCGGCCGGCATCCGCCTCGCCATCCTCTCCAACGAACTCGACCTGTTCTACGGCGCCGATTTCCGCGACCGCCTGCCTTTGCTTTCGCTGTTCGAGACCATCGTGGATGCCACCTACACCGGCATCCTCAAGCCCGACGCCCGCGCCTACCAGGCCGTGAGCAACGTGCTCGACCTGCCGCTGGACGCCTGCGTTTTCGTCGACGATCAGAAGCGCAACATCGACGGCGCACGCGCCGCCGGGATGAACCCCGTGTGGTTCGACGTGGCGCAGCCGGCCAGATCCTATGCCGAGGCGCTCGGCCATTTCGGCATCGCTTTTTCCTGACCTCCGGAGTCCTCCATGCGTGACACCAATTTCCTCATCGAGAACAACGCCAAGCCGATCTGGCACCCGATGGCGCATCCGGCCGAGATGCGCGACAACCCGCCGAAGGTCATCATGAAGGGCGAAGGCGCGCATGTGACCGATATCGCCGGCCGCACCGTGCTGGACGCCGTCGGCGGCCTGTGGAACGTCAACCTCGGCTATAGCTGCGACCCGATCAAGCAGGCCATCGCCGACCAGCTTTCCGCCCTGCCCTACTATTCCGGCTTCCGCGGCACCTCGACCGGGCCGTCCATCGAACTCGCCTATGAACTCACCCAATGGTTCGAGCCGGAAGGCATGGTGCGCGCCTTCTTCACTTCCGGCGGTTCCGATTCGGTGGAAACCGCGCTGAGGCTTTCGCGCCAATACTGGAAGATCCGCGGCCAGGCCGACCGGACGAAATTCCTGGCGCTGAAGAAGGGCTATCACGGCACGCATTTCGGCGGTGCCTCGGTCAACGGCAACGCCAATTTCCGCCGCAACTATGAGCCGCTGCTGCCCGGCGTCTTCCACACGCCGGCGCCGTGGACCTACCGCAACCCGTTCGACGAGTCCGATCCGGCCAAGCTGGCAAAGCTGTGCGCCCGCGCGATCGAGGAGGAAATAGCCTTCCAGGGCGCCGACACCATCGCCGCCTTCATCATGGAGCCGGTGCTCGGCGCCGGCGGCGTCATCGTGCCGCCGGAGACCTTCATGCCGCTGGTGCGCGAGATCTGCGACCGCCACGACATCCTGCTCATCGCCGACGAGGTGGTGACCGCCTTCGGCCGCACCGGAGCCTGGTCCGGCTCCCGGCTGTGGGGCGTGAAGCCGGATTTCATGACCATCGCCAAGGCGATCGCCTCCGGCTATTTCCCGCTCGGCGCGACCTTGATCTCGCAGAAGGTGGCCGACGCCTTCGAGGCCGACAAGACCAGCTTCGGCGCCATCGGCCACGGCTATACCTATTCCGGCCACCCGGTCGGCTGCGCGGCGGGCATCGCGGCGCTTGCAGAGACGAAGCGGCTGAAACTCAACGAGAACGCCGCCACACGCGGCCTCGAACTGGCAATGGCTCTGGAAGACCTGAAAGCGAAGCACGAACTGGTCGGCGACGTGCGCGGCAAGGGGCTTATGGCCGCGCTCGAGATCGTTTCCGACCGCCCGACGAAGAAGCCGGCCGACAAGCCGACGATGGCAAAAATCGCCGACGCCGCCTACGAGGCCGGCGTCATGCTGCGCGTCTCCGGCAACATGATCATCCTGTCGCCGCCGCTGATCGTCACCACCAGGGACGTGGCGACGATCGCGGAAGGGCTGGATGCGGGGTTGAAGGCGGCGTCGGCCTGAGGCTGGCGGATAGTCAATCTCCTCGCCAGCCGATAGCCAGGCTGAGGTCGGCAAGCGAGATCATCGGCGTCATCGGATCCAGAGGCGAAGGGCTGAAACCCAGTAGCGTGTAGAATGACTTGGCCTCTTCCGAAATCGCATGGACGAGGATACCGCGAATGCCGAGCGTACCCGCCGCGTTCATGACCCGGCGCGCCGCATCCTGCACGAGCGCCCGTCCAAGTCCCTGTCGCTGGCAGGATATGTCGATGGCGAGGCGGGCAAGAATGGCAACCGGGATCGGATCAGGCATATTGCGCCGGAACCGGCCCGACGCATGAACCGCCGCGACGCCACCGGAGGCGAGCGCGTAATAGGCGACGACCCTGTTCTCTTCCGCGCAGACGACGAACGTCCTCGTTGCCCCGCTCATCTGATTTGCCAGCGCGCGCCGCCGCAGCCAGTCATCGAGCGTGGTTGTTCCAGAAGAGAAGGTTGACAGGTCGTGGCTTCGATCCAGCGGCTCGGGCGGCCGGAGTGTCACTTGGTTTCCCAAGGCAAGGGCGCATTCATCAGCCTGGCCAGATGCTCGTTCGGCTTCGGCGGCGCATCGAGATGTGCAAGAAACTCGGCATAAACCTCCGGCGAGACCTTGATCAGGGTGCGATCGAGCAGCGTGTCCTCAGCCATGCGCCGGGCGGCATCGAGAATGAAATCCGTTCGGGTCTTGCCGAGCGTGCGTGCCGCCTCATCGATCAAGCCGCGTTCCTCGGGCTTGATGCGGATGTTGAGCGTGCTGCGCTTCGCGGCTTCGGTCGGCGATTCATGTTTCATGCCGATAGGATATTCTAACGTAATGACATTGTCATTCTTTTTCGGACTCGCCGTGCCGTGTCCGCCGCCACATCGCCGGCGAAAGGCCGGTGGCCTGCCGGAAGAAGCGCGAAAAATAGGCCGGGTCGTTGAAGCCGCAATCGTAGGCGATATCCTCGACCGTGCGAATCGTGAACAGCAGCAGCCGCTTGGCCTCGACCAGCCGTCGCTCCCCCACGGCCTGCCTGACGCCGAAGCCCAGCATCTCACGGGCGGCCTTGTCGACCAGATGACGCGTGCTGCCGAGTTCTGCGACATAGCGCTCCACCGGCCAGTCGTCGCGGAAATGCCGGTCGATCATCCGGCGCAGCCGCCCTGCCAGCGCCACCTGCGCCGGCAGTGTGATCGTCTGCCGCTCCGAGGCGAGCCGGGCTATGCCCGACAGCGCGACGGCAATCATGGGGGGAAGAATTTTGGCCATCCCGGGCAGCGCGTCGCGATACTCCGACTGGATGGTCAGCATCGCCTGTTCCAGCTTTTGCCACAGCAAGGGCTCGCCATGCCCCGATACGAAGACGGGCTGGTCCAGCGCCAGCAGCGGCTGCCCGGAAATCGCCGCCAGCGCATCCTCCGCCACCGAAACCACGATGGCGTCCGTGCCCGGTTCGATCGTGAACCCATGGACGATGCCGGCCGGCACGAAGCTCACGGTGGGCGACGAAAAAGTCCATGTCTCGTCCTCGATGACATAGATCCCGCCGCCGCTCGTCCAGAACGTGATCTGCGCCATCTGCGGATGCCGGTGCGCCGCCACCTGCCCCCGGTGGATGCTCTCGCGCTGGCGCACCGTCTCGACATGCACGAAGCCGACGTCGAGCCGGCGTGCCGGCACGCCGTAGACGAAGAATTCGGGAATGGCGGTGCGGTCCATGACGCCCGAAAAAGTCCAAGCGGTTTTGCCCTTTCCTCCATAAACCAGTGCATCGCCGGGCGCTACTCTTTAACCTGTTAAGGGAGGAATGCGATGCGATCGGAAGATTTCCGCGCCGACACCAAGCGCCCGTTCACCGGGGCTGAATATCTGGAAAGCCTGCGCGACGGCCGCGAGGTCTACATCAACGGCGAGCGCATCGCCGACGTCACCCAGCATCCCGCCATGCGCAACGCCGTGCGCTCGCTGGCGCGCCTCTACGATGCGCTGCACGATCCGGGCCAGCAGGAAATGCTGACTTCGCCGACCGATACCGGCTCGGGCGGCTACACGCACAAATATTTCCGCGTCGCCCGCTCGGTGGACGAACTGGTCGCCCAACAAAGCGCGATCGCCCATTGGTCGCGCATGACCTATGGCTGGATGGGCCGCACGGCCGACTACAAGGCGGCCCTGATGAACACGCTCGGCGCCAACGCGGAATGGTACGGCCCGTTCAAGGACAATGCCCGCGCCTGGCACAAACGCGCGCAGGAAGCCGTGCTGTTCATGAACCACGCCATCGTCAACCCGCCCATCGACCGTCACAAGCCGGCAGAGCAGGTGAAGGACGTGTTCGTCCACATCACCAGGGAGAACGATGCCGGCATCTGGGTGTCGGGCGCCAAGGTGGTGGCGACCTCCTCGGCGCTGACCCACTACAATTTCCTGGCACAGAGCTCGGCCACGGTGACGGAAGACCCGTCGCTGTCGGTGATGTTCATCGTGCCGATGAACGCGCCGGGCATAAAGATGTTCTGCCGCGTCTCCTACGAGCAGACCGCAAACACGGTCGGCCATCCGTTCGACTATCCGCTGTCGTCCCGCTTCGACGAGAACGACGCCATCCTCGTCCTCGATAACGTCTTCGTGCCTTGGGAAGACGTTCTCGTCTTGCGCGACGCGCAGAAAATCCTGTCCTTCCACCCGGCGTCGGGCTTCATGCACGGCTACTGCTTCCAGGGCTGCACGCGCTTCGCGGTGAAGCTGGATTTCCTCGCCGGCCTGCTCGCCAAGGCGCTGCGCGCCACCGGCGGCGACGCCTTTCGTGGCAACCAGGCCGCACTCGGCGAGATCGTCGCGCTGCGCCACATGTTCTGGAGTTTCTCGCACGCCATGGCGCGCAACCCGATCCCGTGGGCGAGCGGCGCGGTGCTGCCGAACCTGGAATCGGCGCTCGCCTACCGCACCTTCATGTCGGAAGCCTATCCGCGCGTCATCGACACGGTGCGCAAGGTGGTCGCCTCGGGGCTCATCTACCTGCCCTCTTCGGCGAAGGATTTCTCCAACCCCGACATCGACCGTTATCTGGCGCAATATGTGCGCGGCTCCAACGATATGGGCCATGTCGAGCGCATCAAGATCATGAAGCTTTTGTGGGACGCCACCGGCAGCGAGTTCGGCGGCCGCCACGCGCTCTATGAGCTGAACTATGCCGGCGCGCCGGAGGAAGTGCGCCTGCAGGTGCTCAAAGGCGCCGAGCGCGGCGGCCGCATGAAGGAGATGGAGGCGCTGGTCGACACCTGCATGGCCGACTATGACGAGAACGGCTGGACCGGCGATACCTGGCTGCCGCCGCTCTCCGGCCAAGGCTGAGGAGGCAGCCCATGCAGGCGCAGGTTTCCAGGCTGGAATTCCGCGACGCCATGGCGAGGGTCTGCGCCCCGGTCAACATCGTCACCACCGACGGTCCCTCGGGGCGCGGCGGCTTCACGGCAACGGCCATGTGCTCCGTCTCCGACGACCCGCCGACGCTTCTTGTGTGCATGAACGAGCGCTCGGCGCAGACCGGCCTGTTCCTCGCCAACCGCCGCTTCTGCGTCAACGTGCTGACCCAGGCGCACCAGCATCTCGCGGCGAAGTTCGCCGGCGCGGTCGGGGACATGGGCGAGCGCTATGGCGCGGCGCGCTGGCAGGTGATGGCGTCCGGCCAGCCGGCGCTGTCCGACGCCATCGTCTCCTTCGATTGCGTGACGGAGGCGGTAAACAAGGTCGGCACCCACAACGTCATGTTCGGCCGGGTGGTGGATATTCGCCACGGTTCCGAGGAAGCGGCGCTGCTCTATGTCGACCGCAACTACATGCAGCCGACCGCGCTGGGTAGCTTTGGGGGGTGACGGGGAAGATCCCTCCCCCTTGAGGGGAGGGTGGCCGCGTAGCGGCCGGGAGGGGTACCCTCAACCACTCCGACACCAGGAAAGCCCCTCGTTCCATGGCCGGCGACCCCTCCCGGCAGGCCTGCGGCCTGCCACCCTCCCCTCAAGGGGGAGGGGAAACGCTCACCCGCTCTGCGACTGGATCAGTTCCTCCAGCATATCCAGCAGCTTCTCGTGCTGCTCCGCGCCGAAACGCTTCTCGATGGCGTCGTAGATGGCGATGCGCTCCGGCGCCAGTTCCTCGATCAGCGCCAGTCCGGTCGGGCTGATGGCGAGGCGCGCGCGGCGCCCGTCGCCTTTCACCCGGCTGCGGGTGATGAACTTGCGCTCCTCCATCGCCTTGATGATGCGCGTCAGGCTCGGTGGCAGGATCGAAGCCTGGTTGGCGAGTTCCGTCGCTTCCAGCGGCCCGGCTTCCGCCAGCACGCGCAGCACGCGCCACTGCTGCTCGGTGATGTCGTGGCGGGCCAGCATCGGCCTGAAATGCGCCATGATCACTTCGCGGGCGCGAAGCAGGGCCATCGGCAGGGAGCGGCGTGTGCTGGGCGGTAGCAAGTTTCTCTCCGGAACGATCCCTTTGCCGCATCCTTGCGGCAACCCGCTATATCCGCGATTTTTTCCACCCGGTAAATCCCGTCCGGCAATGTGGAAATTGCGCCGCCACACTTGACATCGCGGCGGCAAAATGTAATTCACGTGTTAATTAAAATCAATGATGCAAGACTGCCGGGAGTATGGTCTTTGCCGCACATGGCGATCGAATATTCGGCCAATCTGGAAAGCGCCGTCGATATGCAGGAGCTGTGCGTGCTGGTCTCGCGCACCATCCTGGACACCGGCCTGTTCGAGCCGGGCGCGGTGCGCGTGCGCGCCTTCCGCGCCGAAGCCTATGCGGTGGCCGACCGGCTGCCGGAAAACGGCTTCATCGACATGAATTTCCGCATCGGCAAGGGCCGCAGTGCCGAGGAGAAGAAGCGGACCGGCGAAGCGATATTTTCGGCCGTGACGGGCCATCTGGCAAAACTCTTCGAAACGCCGCATTTCGCGCTGTCGCTGGAGATCCGCGAAATCGACGCCGAGCTTTCGTGGAAGAAGAACGCCATCCATCCGCGGCTGCGCGGCAAATGATCGGAAGAGCATGATGACGGCACTGGACGACAATCTGAAGAAGGCTACAAGCTGGCTGAAACGCTTCCGCGAGGACGGCGTCAAGAACCAGATCGGCGGCGAGGCGGTGCCGGCGGCCGACGGCTCGACCTTCGAGACCATCTCGCCCATCGACCTGAAGCCGATTGCCAGGGTCGCGCATGGCAAGCCCAAGGACATCGACCGCGCCGCCAGGGCGGCAAAGACTGCTTTCCGCGACTGGGCGGCGATGCCGGGCGATGCGCGCAAGAAGCTGCTGCACAGAATAGCCGACGCCATTGTTGCGCGTGCCGAGGAAATCGCCTTCGTCGAGTGCATGGACACCGGCCAGGCGCTGAAGTTCATGGCCAAGGCGGCACTTCGCGGCGCCGAGAACTTCCGCTTCTACGCCGACCGTGCGCCCGAAGCGCGCGACGGCAGGACGTTGAGGATGCCCGGCCAGCTCAACATGACGACGCGCGTGCCGATCGGCCCGGTCGGTGTCATCACGCCGTGGAACACGCCCTTCATGCTGTCGACCTGGAAGATCGCGCCGGCGCTCGCCGCCGGCTGCACGGTGGTCCACAAACCGGCCGAGTTCTCGCCCCTGACCGCGCGCCTGCTGGTCGAGATCGCCGAGGAGGCCGGCCTGCCGCCCGGCGTGTGGAACCTCGTCAACGGTTTTGGAGAGGACGCCGGCAGGGCGCTGACCGAGCATCCCGACATCAAGGCCATCGGCTTCGTCGGCGAAAGCCATACCGGCTCGCTCATCATGCGCCAGGGCGCGGCGACGCTGAAGCGCGTACATTTCGAGCTCGGCGGCAAGAACCCGGTCATCGTCTTCGCCGACGCCGACCTGGAGCGCGCCGCCGACGCCGCCGTCTTCATGATCTATTCGTTGAACGGCGAGCGCTGCACCTCGTCGTCGCGCCTTCTGGTCGAGGCCTCGATCTACGACAAGTTCACCGCGCTGGTGGCTGAAAAGGCCAGGCGGATAAAGATAGGCCACCCGCTCGATCCCGCGACCGTCGTCGGCCCGCTGATCCACCCCGTCCATCACGACAAGGTGCTGTCCTATCTCGACCTCGGCCGCAAGGAAGGCGCAACCGTCGCCGCCGGCGGCGGCAAGGCGGACGGGCCGGGCGGTGGCTGCTATGTCGAACCAACCTTGTTCACCGGCGTGAACAACGACATGCGCATCGCCCGCGAAGAGATTTTCGGGCCGGTCCTAGTGGCGATCCCGTTCAAGGACGAGGAAGAAGCACTGGCGCTCGCCAACGACACCGATTACGGCCTGACCGGTTATCTGTGGACGGCGGACGTGACGCGCGCGCTGCGCTTCACCGACGTGCTCGAAGCCGGCATGATCTGGGTCAATTCCGAGAATGTCCGCCACCTGCCGACGCCGTTCGGCGGGGTTAAGAATTCCGGCGTCGGCCGCGACGGCGGCGACTGGTCCTTCGACTTCTACATGGAGACGAAGAACATCGCCTTCGCCACCGGGGCGCA
>CAZBBT010000073.1:0-13907 GCA_964490065.1 uncultured Mesorhizobium sp.
GAAGCTGCCGATCTCCCCCCTTGAGGGGGAGATGTCCGGCAGGACAGAGGGGGGTGAGGAGCACCATTTCTCATTTCCATTTTCCCGTATCGGGGCATCCCGCTGATGTGGTCGCTCTACCTCCGCGACCTGCGCCTTTCCATCCGCGCCGGCGGCGGGGCGCTGATCGGCGTGATCTTCTTCCTCGCCGTCATCGCCACCATTCCCTTCGGCGTCGGGCCGGACCTCAATCTGCTCACCCGCATCGGCCCGGCGATCCTGTGGATCGGCGCGCTGCTGGCCTGCCTGCTCGGCCTCGACCGCCTGTTCCAGGCCGACCGCGAGGACGGCTCGCTCGACCTCATGGTGCTGGAAACCGACCGCCACATGCCGGCGCTGACGGTGCTGACGAAATGCCTGGCGCACTGGACGGCAAGCGTTCTGCCGCTGGTGGTCGCCTCCCCTCTGCTCGGCCTGTTCATGAACATGACGCCGCAAGGTATCGGCGCCACCGCATTGACGCTTCTTGTCGGCACGCCGGCCATCACCTTCATCGGTGCTGCGGGTGCGGCCGTTGCCGTCACCCTGCCGCGCGGCGGGCTGCTGATCTCGGTGCTGGTGCTGCCGCTGACGATTCCCGTGCTGATCTTCGGCGTCTCGGCGAGCTATGCGGCGGTGAACGATCCCGCGCCCTTCCTGCCGCCCTTCCTCATTCTGGCCGCGCTGACGCTGTTTTCTGCCGTCATCGGCCCGGCCGCGGCCGCCCTTGCGCTCAAGCATGGGGCGGATTGATGGCGTCCCGATCGTTTGAAGCTGCATGCCGCGACAAGCCGGCCGATTGCGACGGCAGCGCGGCAAGGCTAAGGGAAAGCATGATCGAGCTGACTTGCCGGAACACCACAAAGGGGTGCCCCGCGAAGGGAGCAGGGCCATGAGCACCCACGCGCTCTACGTGACCGCCGCCTACGCCACCACGGCCGTCGTCCTCGCGGGCCTGATCGGCTGGATCCTGGTCGACCAGCGGGCGCGCCGGCGCGAGCTCGCCGAACTGGAAGCCGCCGGCATCCGCCGCCGCTCCGACAAATCCGCAACAGCCGATGGGGCGAAGAAGCCGTGAGCGAGCAAACGCAGGAGCAGCCGGTCGCACGCGCGGAGGAGCGGCAGCGGAAGGTGCGGCTCATGCTGCTGTTGCCGCTGGCGATCTTCCTGGCTCTGGCGGGCATCTTCCTGATGCAGTTGCTGTCGGGCCGGGATATTTCGGAAGTGCCGTCGGCGCTGATCGGCCAGCCTGCGCCCGTCACCAATCTGCCGCCGCTGGAAGGCGGCACGCTGCCGGGCCTCGATTCGAGAGAATTCGCCGGGAAGGTGACCCTGCTCAACGTCTTCGCCTCCTGGTGCGCGCCCTGCCGCGAGGAGCACCCGATGCTGCTGGCGTTGGCTCAGGACAAGCGCTATGCGCTGGTGGCGCTGAACTACAAGGACAAGCCCGAGAATGCGCGCCGCTTCCTCGGCGATCTCGGCAACCCGTTCTCGGCCATCGGCGTCGACGAAGCCGGCCGCACCGCGATCGACTGGGGCGTCTACGGCGTTCCGGAAACCTTCCT
The DNA here is from genome assembly GCA_964490065.1 of uncultured Mesorhizobium sp. Taxonomy (GTDB): domain Bacteria; phylum Pseudomonadota; class Alphaproteobacteria; order Rhizobiales; family Rhizobiaceae; genus Mesorhizobium. The sequence goes on from CAZBBT010000073.1 coordinate 1,584, forward strand.
CATCGGCAAGGACGGCAGGATCGTCTACAAGCATGTCGGGCCGATGACGCCCGAGTCGGTCAGGGACCAGCTTCTGCCGCAGGTCGAGAAGGCACTCGCCACGCCGGGCTGAGGAGAGCAGGTCTGGCAGGGCTCCCCATTCCGGATCAGCGCATCCCGCTACCCAAGAGTGGCGCGACGGGATTACCCATAGATCTGCCGGCGCACCTGGTAGAGCATTTCCGAGCGGCTGGCGCGCATGTCGGCGAGATCGCGCTCGGTCAAGCCGTTGATTTCGTTGACGAGCTGGTTGTAGCGCTTGCGCCTGGCGATCGAGTCGCGGGCGCGGGAGACGAGATTGTCGAACATGCGAAACTCCTTCGTTTTCGCTGCGCCGCCTTGGCGGCACGATTGTTCCTCCCTTGCGTTTTCGCAGCATGACATGGGAATTGTGCATCGCAATAAAAGATGGCGCATCGCAGCATTGCGTCGAGCGCATGGCAATGGCTAGCTGCCCCGGCGACATTTGCTGGAACCTGCCTCGCCTTTGCCGTGTTTATTGCTATTGTTCGAGTCGTGCGGCCGGATTCCCTCTGACTGAAACTGTCCGGGAACGGCCCACCGGAAGGGCCGATGACAGAACGACCCGCTTTCAGCGAACGCAGCCTGGCGATCCGGCTGGCCGCAAGCCGGACGGCAACGCGCGCGGCGATGATCGTCGAACGCGGCTGGCCGCTGTTGCTGCCGGCGCTCATTGTCGTCCTTCTCTTCCTCAGCGCCGCATGGTTCGGCCTGTTCCCACGCCTGCCAGACATGGCGCGACTGGCGCTTGCCGCCGGCTTCGGCGTCGCTTTCCTGGTCGCACTTTACCCGCTGCGTTTCTTCCGCAAGCCGACCGCGGCCGAGATCGACCGCCGCATCGAGGCGGCGAACCAGTTGCGGCACAACCCGCTGCAGGTGCAGACCGACCGCCTGAGCGGCCGTGAAAGCGGCTTTTCTCAGGCGCTGTGGCGCGAGCACCAGAAGCGCATGGCGGCCAGCCTCGACCGGCTCGGCCCCGACCTGCCCCAGACCCGCGTGCCCGAGCGCGATCCCTGGGCGTTGCGCGCCGCGGCGGCGCTGGTCTTCATCGTGGCGTTCGCCTTCTCGTTCGGGCCATTGGGCGGCCGCATCGGCGACGCCTTCACCGCACGGCCGATGCAGGAAGCAGTGCCGCCGCGTATCGACGCCTGGGTGACGCCGCCCGCCTATACCGGCAGGCCACCGATCTTCCTCAGGACAGCCACGGTCGCCGACGCCAGCGAAGAGGTTCACGCCTTCAGCGTGCCGGCCGGCAGCGACGTGACGCTGCGCGTTACCGGCGGCAGCGGTGAAGAGGCACTGAGCTATGCCGATGCCGGCGGCGTCGTGCGGGCAATCGCTCCGGCGCCTGCCGCCGGCTCCGCTGAAAAGAAGGCCCAGGCGACGACGGACGCTCCGGGTTCGGCCGTGCGGCAGTTCGCCGGCAAGCTGGTCACCGACGGCACGCTGATGCTGAAATCCGGCGAGGACGAGCTCGGCCGCTGGGCCTTCAGCGTCATCCCGGACAAGGCGCCGCAGATCCGCTTCGCCGGCGAGCCGAAGCAGGCGGTGAACGGCACGCTGGAACTGAACTACCAGATCGAGGACGATTACGGCGCGGCCTCCGCCAAGGCCGATCTCGCGCTTGCCGACGCCCCTGCCCCCGATACACGCCCGCTTTACGGCGCACCGGAAATGCCGCTGACGCTGCCGCGGCGCGGCGGCAAGGCCAGCGCGGCCCGGACCACGAAGGACCTGACCGAGCATGTGTGGGCCGGCAGCGGCGTGAAACTGACGCTCGAGGCAACCGACGACGCCGGCCAGATCGCCAGGAGCGAAACGAAGACCTTCGCGCTGCCCGAACGGCCTTTCAGCAACCCTCTGGCGCGCGCGGTGATCGAGGATCGCCGCCTGCTGGGGCTCGATGCCAACGCCAGGCCGCGCGTGCTTGCCCTGATGGATGCCATCACGCTGCGGCCGGAAGACACGTTCGACAACATGGCGCACTACCTCGCCATCATGAGCGCGCGCAGCCGGCTGAAAATGGCCGAAAGCGACGACCAGTTGCGCGACGTCGTGGCCTATCTGTGGGACATCGCGCTCGGCATCGAGGAAGGCGATCTGTCGGCCGCCGAGAAGCGCTTGAGGCAGGCGCAGCAGCATCTGCAGGACCTGCTCAAGAACGGCGCCAGCGACGAGGAGATCGACAAGGCGATGAAGGAGCTGCGCCAGGCGATGCAGGACTTCCTGCGCGAATTCGCCGAGCGCCACCCCAATAACCAGAACGCCATGCAGATGCCCGACGGCGCCCGGGAACTGCGCCAGAGCGATCTCGACCGGTTGATGGACCAGATCGAGAATCTGGCGAAATCGGGCGACCGCGACAAGGCGCAGCAATTGCTCTCCGAACTGGAGAACATGATGAACAACCTGCAGGCCGGGCGTAGCGGCCAGCAGAACCGGCAGGCCGGCGAGATGCGCCAGCAGATGGACAAGCTCGGCGAGATCATGCGGCGCCAGCAGGAGATGATGAACGAAACCTACCGCATGGATCAGATGCAGCGCGGCCAGAACGGCAACCGTGAGCAGGATCCGTTCGGCGACAATGGCGGGCAGCAGCAAGGGCAGCAGCAACAGGGCGAGAACGGCCAGCCGCAGCAAGGCGAAGGCCGGCCCGGGGGCAAGCCGATGACGCCGGAGGAATTCGCCGATGCGCTGAAGCAATTGCAGGAAGGCCAGGGCAAACTGCAGGAGGATCTGGAAAAGCTGCGCAAGGGTCTCGAAGGCATGGGCATGCAGCCGAACCAGGGGTTCGGCGAGGCAGGTCGCGAAATGGGCAGCGCCAAGGATTCGCTCGGCCAGGGCGAGGGTGACAACGCGGTCGGTCACCAGGGCCGCGCGCTGGAGGCCTTGCGCAACGGCGCCAAGGACATGATGCAGCAATTGCAGGCCATGCAGGGCGATCGGGGCGGCAACGGCGAGGGCGGCCGCCAGCAGAACGCCGACCGCGACCCGTTAGGCCGGCCGCGCGCCACCGAGGGACCGGACTTCGGCGACTCAGTCAAGGTACCCGACGAGATCGACGTGCAGCGCGCCCGCCAGATCCTCGAAGCGATCCGCAAGCGGCTGGGCAACGCGCTCTCGCCCGACATCGAGCGCAGCTATCTGGAGCGGCTCCTGGAACTCAAATAGCCGGCTGCCGGGGCCGCGCGCGATCCGTTGTCGATTTTCAATTCAACGCACGCCCGACGCGGTCGCGCAATTCGGCCAGCGTGAAGGGCTTCTGCATCACGTCGCGGATGATGCCGTGCAAATCCTCGGCGCGTTCGCGCTGCTCGGCATAGCCGGTGATCAGCATGATCCTCATGCCGGGATAGGCCGCCGCCGCCGCCTTGGCCATCTCGATGCCGTCCATTTCGGGCATGCGGATATCGGAGACGACAAGATCGTAGCTGCCTGAGGCGGCGCGGATCGCCGCCAGGCCCTGCGCGCCGTCGGCAGCGAGTTCAATGCTGTGGCCGGCACGCTCCAGCGCGCGGGCGGCGAGTGTGCGGACGGATTCGTCGTCCTCGACGATGAGAAGCTTTGCCATGGCGCGAACCATGGCGGCTAACGGTTAAACTTTTGCTGATCGCCGCCTATCGAAATCCCGTCGGCCTCACGGGACTTCACGCATCACCGCGCACGATGCCGACGAACGGCAATTCGCGAAACGCGTGCGCCACGTCCATGCCGTAGCCGACGACGAAGAAGTCGGGGCAGTCGAAGCCGACATAGTCGGCATTGAGCGTCGTCTGGCGGCGCATCCGCTTGTCGAGCAGCACCGCGATGGAGCAGCTCCTGGCGCCGCGCGACAGCATCAGGTCGCGGGTGAATTTCAGCGTCTTGCCGGATTCGAGGATGTCGTCGATCAGAAGCACGTCGCGGCCGGCGACCTCATTGTCGATGTCGCGCAGCACCCGGACCTCGCCGCTGGTGGTGCCGGCGCCGTAGCTGGAGATGAAGATGAATTCGACCTCCGGCGACAGGCCGGCGTCGTGCATGGCGCGAATCAGGTCGGCGGCGAAGATGAACGAGCCCTTCAGCACTGAAATCACGAGCAGGTCATGATAGTCGCGGGAGGCGATCTCCTTGGCGAGTTCGAGGTTGCGCCGCGCGATCGCCGACGCCGAAAACAGCACTTCGATGGTTTTGCCGCGCACGACGGGCATTTTGCTCTCTCCATGGACGCCTATTCGGCAAAGCTGACGGCAACCGCCTTCACGCCGTTTCTAGGTATGTCGAGCCGACTGGAAAAGGCAAATCTCTCGCCAGGCGCCAGCGCGCGGCCGGATGTCCCCAACGTATAGCGGGTGACGCCGCCATCGTCCGAAGTGACGCGGATCTCCAGCGGCGGCAGCGCAGCCGCCGTCCCGCCGTCGTTGCCGGCCTCGCCATCGACGAACAGCACCGGCTTTCCGCCGGAGGCATCGACATGCGAGGTGACGCCGGTGATCGACAGCACCGCGCCGGCATCCGCGCCGAACGGCGTCGCGTGGCGCATCAGCGTGTGGCCGCCCGAAACCCAGAAGGCGGCCACGGCAGCGGCAAGCCCGCCGGCCCAGAACAGCGGGCCGCCGCGAACCGAGAAGGGACGGACGGGGGCGGCGGGGCGCAGCATCGCCATGCCTTCGAGCGGCGGCGGAACTGGGGCGCGCGGCGGTGGCGGCCCGCCGGTGGCGACCGCTGGTTCCCCTTCGATCGCGCCTGATCGCGGCAGCACTTCATAGTCCGCATCGACGATATCGATCTCGCGCGAACGATCCGACGCCCGGGAAGCATCCGGCGACGATCCCGTCATGATTTCGCCGGAAACCGGGAGTGCGCTAGCCATGAAAGGCTTTTCCGTTGGCCATCGAGCTGCGGATTCCGATTGTCTTTCTGTTCGTTGCTTTTCCGTAAGCAAAAATGGTTAACGCTTCCCACCCGGAGTGCCCGTGACCGGCGCAAAACCCGCAGAATTTAACCGACGGTTAACCATAGCCCGCGATGGTCCCTTGGAACGAAGGGGCGGTCCGCCGCCGCGCAGAAATCCAGGTCGCACAAAGTGATTCGCTTCGAGAATGTCGGCCTCCGCTATGGCATGGGCCCGGAAATTCTCCGCGATATCAGCCTGCACATACCGGAGCGATCCTTCCAGTTCCTGAGCGGCCCGTCCGGCGCCGGCAAGACGACGCTGCTGCGTCTTCTGTTCATGTCGCTGAAGCCGACGCGCGGGCTGATCACCATCTTCGGCAAGGACCGCTCGCGCATCCCGCGCTCGGAACTACCGCTGCTGCGACGCCGCATCGGTGTGGTCTTCCAGGATTTCCGCCTGCTCGACCACATGACCACCTATGAGAACGTGGCGCTGCCGCTGCGCGTGCGCGGCCGCGATGAGGCGAGCTACCGCACCGACGTCACCGAACTGCTGAAATGGGTCGGCCTCGGCGAGCGCATGCACGTGCTGCCCCCGGTGCTGTCGGGCGGCGAAAAGCAGCGCGCCGCGATCGCCCGGGCACTGATCGAGCAGCCGGAGATCCTGCTTGCCGACGAGCCGACGGGCAATGTCGACCCGCAGCTCGCCCGCCGGCTGCTGAGGCTCTTCATCGAGCTTAACCGGCTGGGCACGGCGGTGGTCATCGCCACGCACGATCTCGGCCTGATGGAGCAGGTCGACGCGCGTCGGCTGATCCTGTCGGGCGGAAGGCTGGATATCTATGACTGAGCCGTCGGAAGCCTTCGATCAGGCAGGGACCAGCACCGACACCGCCGAAGTGACGCAACGGCGTATCGGGCCGATCGTACCGGCGCAGAATATCGCCGGCCGGGCGCTGGTCACGGTCATCGCCATCATGACCTTCCTGTCCTGCCTGACATTCGGCGCGGTCACGCTGGTACGCGACACCGCCTCGATATGGGAGAGCCAGATCTCGCGCGAGGCGACCATCCAGATCAAGCCGGCCGACGGGCTGGACATGGAAGCGGCCCTTTCCTCCGCCGCCGAGATCGCCGGTGCTACCGCCGACGTCAAGGCGGTGAAGATCGTCGACCGGGACGCCACGGCCCGGCTGCTTGAACCGTGGCTCGGCGCTGGCCTGAACATCGACGATCTGCCGGTGCCGCGGCTTGTCGTCGTCACCGTCGATCCGAACAGTCCGCCCGATTTCGCCGCGCTGCGTACGGCCTTGTCGGCGAAGCTGTCGACGGCCAGCCTGGACGATCACCGCACCTGGGTGGACCGGCTGGTGGCGATGGCGCATTCGACGGTCACCATAGGCCTCGCGGTGCTCGTGCTCATGCTTGCCGCGACGGTGCTGACCGTCGTGTTCGCCACCCGCGGCGCCATGGCCGGCAACGGCCACATCATCGAGGTGCTGCATTTCGTCGGCGCCGAGGCGCGCTTCATCGCCCGGGAATTCCGCCGCCATTTCCTCGTCACCGGCATGAAGGGCGCCGCCGCGGGGGGTGTTGCCGCCATCATCGTCTTCATCGGCTTCTCCTGGTGGTCGTCGCTGAGCATGGCGACGCCGGGCGGCGACCAGGCGACGGCATTGTTCGGTCACTTCGCTATAGGCTGGTCGGGCTATCTTGGCGTCGTGCTGATGGTCCTTGTCATCGGTCTGCTGACGGCGGCGACTTCGCATGCCACCGTCGTCGCCTATCTCAGCGACATCGAGGTGCGACAAACGGACGGCGGATAGCGAAGCGTCCGGGTTGACGCAGCGTGATGTTTGGCGCGACTCTATCAAAGGCCGCAATTCAGGGTTAACCATGAGAGCATGAGCGGGCAGGAATCGGTCGAAACGACGGTCGAAGGAGAGCCGGCGGCGGTCAGTGCGCGCGACTGGCGCCGGCTGCGCCTGACGCTCGGCATCCTGACCTCGCTGCTGGCCGGTGCGGCTCTGGCATTTCTGGGCGGGTTCGGCTGGTTCGCCAACCATGTCAGCCACCTGGCGACGCCTGCCGATCCGCAAAAGGCCGACGCCATCATCGTCCTGACCGGCGGGCAATCGCGCCTCGACGCCGGCATGGCCCTGCTCGAATCCGGCAAGGGCCAGCGGCTTTTGATCAGCGGCGTGCATCCTTCCGCGACGCGACGGCAGCTTCAGATCGCGACGGGAGGCGACAAGAAACTGTTCGCCTGCTGCGTCGATCTGGACCGCACCGCGCTGGATACGATCGGCAATGCCGAGGAAAGCGCGAAATGGGTGGAGACCCACGCCTATGACCGCGTGATCCTGGTCACCAACAACTACCACATGCCGCGCAGCCTGCTTGAGATGGGCCGGCTCCTGGGAAGTGCCCGGCTGGAGCCTTACCCGGTGGTCAATTCCAATCTCGACAATGGCGAGTGGCTGACCAAGCCCGAGGCGATCAGGGTGCTGTTCACCGAATACAACAAATATCTTCTGGCGCTGGCGCGTGGCATCCTGCCGCTGAGGCCGACGCCGGACGGCGTGGCGCTGGCGGGCGCCTCGACAGCCCCCGTCAGGTAGGGAGTTTCGAGCGACCCCGCGCAGCCGTTTTCTTTTGGCCGCGCTTGCTATAACCAGCAACCTACAATCTCACCGGCTTCCCCGATGCTCCATCTCCGTTCGCTGGCGTTCAACCTGGCCTTTTACGCGAGCCTGATTCTCCAGATGATTTTCTGGACCCCGTTCTATTTCCTCTCGCCGCGCCACCGCGCCTGGTACGTACCGAAATTCTGGTCGCGCACGAGCCTGTGGCTCTACCGCGTCATCGCCGGCACGAGGAGCGAGATCGCCGGCACGGAAAACCTGCCGCAAGGCTCCTTCATCCTGGCGCCGAAGCACCAGTCCTTCTGGGATGCCATCGCCTTTTTCCCCTATCTCGACGACCCGCTCTACATCCTCAAGCGCGAACTGACCTGGATACCGCTCTTCGGCTGGTACATCCTCAAGATGCGGATGATCCCGGTCGCTCGCGGCAACCGCGCCAGGGCACTCAAGGCCGTGGTCGCCGCCACAAAGGCCGAACTGGCACGCAACCCGCGCCAGCTCATCATCTATCCCGAGGGCACACGCCGCGCGCCGGGCGATGTGCCAGCCTATAAATACGGCATCGTCGAACTCTACAATCAGCTCGGCCTGCCGGTGGTGCCGGTCGCCCACGTCGCCGGTCTCTACTGGCCGCGCCGGAAATTCCTGCGCTATCCGGGAACGATCCGGGCGCGCTTCCTGCCGCCGATCCCGCCGGGGCTCAGCAAGGAGGAATTCATGAAGCGCCTGATCGCCGAGACCGAGGCCGGTTGCGACGCGCTGCTGGTCGAGGCGTCGCGTCAACCGAACCCGCCGCCCATGCCGCCGACGGCGACAAGGCGGCTTCGGGAACTCGCCGCCGACCTGTAAACGGTTGGCTTCAGGCGCTCGCCGTATTCAGTTCTTCGATGTCGGCGGCCGACAATTCCAGCGAGGCCGAACGGATCAGGCTTTCCATCTGATCGAGGCTGGTGGCGCTGGCGATCGGCGCGGTGACGCCCGCACGCGCGATGATCCAGGCCAATGCGACTTCCGCCGGCTTCGCCGCATGACGCGTCACGACCGCGTCGAGCGCCTCCAGGATACGCATGCCCCGCTTGTCGAGATATTTTCCGACACCGCCGCCGCGGGTGCTTTTCTTCAAATCGGCTTTTGTGCGGTACTTCCCCGAGAGGAAGCCACTGGCAAGGCTGTAATAGGTGATAACGCCGAGCCCTTCGGCGATGCACAGGTCGCGCAGCTTTCCATCGAAGCCGGCACGGTCATAGAGATTGTATTCCGGCTGCAGCACCTCGTAGCGCGGCAGGTCGCGCAGCTTCGCCACGTCCAGCGCTGCCCGCAACTGCCCGGCATCGACGTTCGAAGCGCCGATGTGACGAACCTTGCCGGCCTTGAGGAGCTTCCGATAGGCGCCGAGCGTCTCCTCATGCGGCGTGGCCGGGTCCGGCCAGTGCGACAGATAGAGGTCGATCGTCTCGACCTGCAGGCGGCGCAGCGAATCCTCGACCGCCCTCTCGATATAGGCGGCCGACAAATCCTTCTTGCCCTGCCCCATGTCGGAGCCGACCTTGGTGATGACGACGACATCGTTCCGGTTGCCGCGGCTCTTCATCCACTTGCCGATGATCGTCTCCGATTCGCCGCCCTTGTTGCCCGGCGCCCAGCGCGAATAGGAATCGGCGGTGTCGATCGCGTTGAAGCCGGCATCGGCGAAGCGGTCGAGCAGGTCGAAGGACGTCGTCTCGTCGGCCGTCCAGCCGAACACGTTGCCGCCCAGCACCAGCGGAGCGATTTCGAGAGAGGTTTGGCCGAGGCGACGCTTCTGCAAGGTTCTTCTCCGTACTTCTGCCGAGAATCGGTTCGGGTTCGGCGGCAACCTATGCCGCCTGCGAGCGGCTTCAAAGCCCCGATCACGGATTCCTGATTGCCTCGTCCGTCACGTCAGGCCGGAAGGCGCCGCGCAACGCCTTCGAGCCAGTGGTCGCGGATGCTCAGCGCCTGCAGGTGCTCGATGGTGGAAAAGAGGTAGGCCTCGTTCGGTCCCGATTGGCCGACCGCGCCGGAAACCACCTTGGCCGCCTCGGCCTCGTCGAGCGAGCCGGCATATTGCTCATGACCGCGGTCGGCGACATAGGTCACCGCCGGCACGGTCGCACCGCTCTCGAGCCGGATTTCGACCATCCGCTCCAGATAGACATTGGTGACGAGCTCGCGTTCCCTGAGATAGGCAATCACCTCGTCGCGAAGGTCGCCGGGCACGCGGAACGCCATGCCGACACAGGAGCCGCCGCGGTCGAGACCGAGCACGAGGCCCGGCCTCTCACGCGTGCCGCGATGCACGTGGGAATAGATGCACAGCGCCCGCCGGTAGCCGAAAAGCCGGGCGCGTCGGGTCTCGACATGCGCGAAGCCCGGCCGCCAGATCAGCGAGCCATAGCCAAAAACCCAAAAATCGCCCATATCGCCAAGCCTAAGGAAGACGTGCCGCCCGACTCGGCGGCCCCCTACGCGTTACCGAGAGCCGTGACATGACGTCAAGTGAAGAGACCCGGCCGAAGCGCCGTCGACGCCTGTTCTGGCTTGTCGGGCTCCTGCTCCTTGCCTTCGCTTTCTACAGCGCCGGCTGGTATTGGGCGGCCGCGCGCGTGAAGAGCGAAACCGCCGAGGCGGTCGCCGCGCTCAACACGATGGGCATCCAGGCCGAATGTACCAACATGACGGTCAGCGGCTATCCGCTGCGGTTCGACGTTGCCTGCGACGGCCTGGCCTATCAGGACGATGGTCGGGCAGTCGCCGCCACCGCCGGAAGCGTCAACGCCGCGGCGAGCCTCTTCAGCCCGCTTTCGCCGACGGTCGATCTCGATGGTCCGCTGCGCGCAATCGCGCCTGGCGTTATGCCGCTGTGGATCGACTGGGACCGGCTGCGGGCGACCGCGGCGCTGTCCTGGCCCCTGCCACGGCGCCTGACGATGACGGCCGAGGGACTGTCCGGCCAGACCGATCCGCAAGACGGCGACCCCGTGCAACTGTTCAGCGCCGGCAACGCCGAAGCCGTACTCAGCCCCGACGGGCAGGACCTCGATTATAGCGGCCGTTTCTCCGATCTGGAGGTCGACGCCGAAGCGATCGGCGGCCGTACCGTTCCGCCGCTCGACGCCAGCGCGGAGGCAAAGCTGAAGAACGGCCTCGCCCTCTTGCGGACCGGTGCGAAAAGCCTGCGCGGCCAGTCGATCGAGATCGGCAACCTGCAGCTCTCCTCCGGCGAGGCGCGCATCTCGCTGTCGGGCCCGGTTTCGGTCGATGCCGACGGGCTGGTCGACGCCTCGTTGCGGATCAGAATAGAGAACCCCAAGGCGGTGGGCGCGATCCTGGCGGCCGCCATACCGGAGAAAAAAAGCCAGATCGAGCAGGGTTTTTCCGCGCTGGCCATGCTGGGCGCCACCCCGATGCCGTTGACCGTCGTCAAGGGCAAGGCCGCGCTGGGCTTCATCCCGCTGGGCCGGATCGATCCGCTGCCTTAGGGTTTTGTCAGGCCCAATGCGACAGCACGGCGGTGAGCGAGATCGCCGCCAGCGCCAGCACCGCCAGTTTCCAGAAATCGAGCCGCCGCCGCAGGCCTGGCAGACCGAGCGGCTTGATGATCTGTACGATCATGAGGCCGATGACGACGAGGGCAAGCAGTTTCGACATGCCGCCTTTGAGCATCGCCGCGCCGGACTGTCAAAGTGCGTTGCCGAAGCGGGCTGCGCGGCTGAGCCGCATCCGTCCTTAGTCAGGTGGACGCTTGGTCCCGTCAGGCGGTAAGACTGGGAGAGGCAGTCGCGGCAGGGAGGAGAAAATGGCGTCACGCTATCACGAGGTCTACGAAAGCTGGCAGCGCGACCCCCATGCGTTCTGGGCGCAAGCGGCCGAGGGCATCGACTGGTTCCGGCCCTTCGACAAGGTGTTCGACGCCGACGCCGGCGTTTACGGCCGCTGGTTTCCCGGTGCTTCCTGCAATACCTGCTTCAACGCCATGGACCGCCATGTCGACGGCGGCCGCGCCGAGCAGCTTGCGCTGATCCATGACAGCGCGATTACCGGCAAGGTCAGGCGCTACACGTTCCGCGAATTGCAGCGTGAGATCGTCGCGCTCGCTTCGGTGCTGAGAAACCAGGGCGTTGGCAAAGGCGACCGCGTCATCATCTACATGCCGATGGTGGCGGAAGCGGTGATCGCCATGCTGGCCTGCGCCCGTCTCGGCGCCATCCATTCGGTGGTGTTCGGCGGGTTTGCCTCGCGGGAACTCGCCACCCGCATCGACGATGCCACGCCGAAGCTGATCGTCTCCGCCTCCTGCGGTCTCGAGCCTGGCCGCACCGTGCCCTACAAGCCATTGCTCGACGGCGCCATTGAACTGGCCCGGCACAAGCCGGAGCGCTGCCTGGTCCTGCAACGCCCGGAACTCACCTGCGAGCTGGTGCCCGGTAGGGATCTCGACTTCGCCGACCAGGTGGCGCGCGAGCGTGCCGCCGGCGCCTGGATCGACTGCGAGCCTGTAGCGGCGACCGATCCGCTCTACGTGCTTTACACCTCGGGCACCACCGGCCAGCCCAAGGGCGTGGTGCGCGACAATGGCGGCCACATGGTCATGCTTAAATGGTCGATGGAGAACGAGTTCGGCATCAAGCCGGGCGAGGTGTTCTGGGCCGCTTCCGACGTCGGCTGGGTGGTCGGCCACTCCTATATCGTCTACGCGCCGCTGCTGCATGGCTGCACGACGATC
>CAZBBT010000074.1:0-13402 GCA_964490065.1 uncultured Mesorhizobium sp.
CTCGTCCATGTTGAGCTTGCCAAGCATGACCGCGCCGTCGGCCCACAGATTGGCGCTGACGGTCGATTCATAGCGAGGCTTGAAGCCGTCCAGCACATGGCTGCACGCCTGGGTATGGACGCCTTCGGTCGCGAACAGGTCCTTGATCCCGAGCGGAATACCTTCCAGCGCGCCTATTTCCCCCTTGGCCTCACCCCTCGCGAGTTTCTCGTCGGAAGCCTTGGCCATGGCGCGTGCCTTGTCGTGCGTCACCGCGACATAGGCGTTGAGCAGCGGATTGGCGCGGTCGATCGCCGAGAGATAGGCCTCGGTCAGTTCGCCGGCGCGGATCTCCTTCGCCTTCAGCTTGGTGCGGGCTTCCGCGATCGTCAGCGTGGTCAGGTCGGTCATGAAAGTTTCTTTTCGTAGAAGCGGGAAAAACCGGAATCGGGATAGTCGAGCACGGCACCGCAGCGGGTGAAGCCGCCACGCTCGTAGACGCGCCAGGCAGGCTCGAAGCCGGCCGCCTCGCCGGTCTCGAGCACCAGCCGCGACAAGGCCTTCTCGCGCGCCAGCGCCTCGATGCGTTCGAGTATGCGCGCGCCGACGCGCTTGCCCCGCGCCTCGGGCAGGGTGAACATGCGCTTCACTTCGCCCAGCGCTTCGCCGTGGTCCTTGAGCGCGCCCATGCCGACCGGCTTGCCATCGCCCGCGCGGGCGACGAACAGGGTGATCGCCGGATCGGTCATCTGCTCGACGGTGAGCTGGAACTGGAATTCGCGCGGCGTCAGCGGAATGAGATAGGCGTTCAGGTCGCGCACGAGACCGCGCACGTCGTCCTGCAAGGGCGTTTCCATCTTTATGGCGATATCGCTCATCGTGCGGCTCGCGGATTACTCCACCACCTTGGGTACGAGGAAAAAGTTCTCGTCGGTAGCCGGCGCGTTGGCGACGATGTCGGCGGCCTTGTTGCCGTCGGTGACGACATCCTGCCGCTCCTTCATCGCCATGGGCGTCACCGAGGTCATCGGCTCGACGCCGGACACGTCGACCTCGTTCAATTGCTCGACGAAGCCGAGAATGGTGTTGAGTTCGCCGGTCATGCGCTCGGCGTCCTCCTCGCTCACCGCGATACGGGCGAGATGCGCGACGCGCTTCACGGTCTTGACATCGACGGACATGGAAAATTCCTTCGGGAGAAACCTGCCAGCGCTATAGCGGCGGCTCGGGCGACACGCAACCGTGAGGACGAGCCCCCGCAGGTCTACGGCATCGTCAGGCCTTCGCACAGCACGTAGCTGCCAGTATTGCCGGCATTGTCGCCCTCGCCGCCGGCCGGCCTGACCGAGACGATGTCGATTTGCGTGGGGCTGAGCTGCGTGATGGAAAGCAGGTCCGGGAAAACATAACCCGGCTCCGAGCAGATCGCCGTGACGGCCCATGCCGGCGTGCCGTTCGCCTTGGAAATCTGCACGAACTCGCAGTTGTACTCGACGCTCTGGATGCCATCGGCCGAAAGCACGGTGTTGCCGCCATCGGCAACGGTTTCGACGCCGTCCTTCTTCGCCTGCGCGCACAATTCCTCGGATTGCAGATAGACCCCTTCGATGAAATCGTCGGCGAGCGCCGGCCCGGCGACGACCAGCGCGGACACGCAAAGAGCTTCCCTCAAAGCCATGATCCTGTTCCGTTTCAGCTAGATCAGACCGAAATGGTTTCGCCGATCTTCGGTAGCGCCACCTTGACGCCGGAGCCTTCCATGCCGGCAACGAACTTGTCGGCGCTCTGGTCGATGATCGGGAACGTGCCGAAATGGCAGGGCACCACCGTTTCGAAGTGGAAGAACCGCTGGCAGGCGAGCGCCGCCACCGCGCCGCCCATGGTGAAGCGGTCGCCGATCGGCACGATGCCGACCTTCGGCTGGTGCAGTTCCTCGATCAGCGCCATGTCGGAAAAGATGTCGGTGTCGCCCATATGGTAGAGCGTCTTGTCGTCGGGGAAATGCAGCACCAGCCCGCCGGGATTGCCGAGATAGGTGTTGGCGCAGCCGCCGGTCTGCGAGGACGAGGAGTGCAGCGCCTGCACGAAGGTGGCGGTGAAGCCGCCGCAATCGACCGTGCCGCCGAGGTTGCCAGGGTTGATCTTCTTGTCGCTGACGCCCTTGCCGACCAGGAACATGCAGATCTCGAAATTGGCGACCAGCATGGCGCCGCTCTTGTTCAGGACCTCGACGGCGCCGCTGATATGGTCGTCATGACCGTGGGTGAGCAGGACGTGGGTAACGCCTTCGGCCGGACCTTCCCAGCCATTGCTCCACGACGGGTTGCCGACCAGGAAGGGATCGATGAGGATATTTGCCTCCCCTGTCTCGACGCGGAAGGCGGAGTGTCCGTACCAGGTCAGTTTCATCGCTCGTCCTCGATTTTCCAGGGAAGTCAGGATAGAACGCCGGCATCCCAAGTCAAAGGAAAGCGGCCATCTCAAGGAACGTCGTCAGCATTGAAGAGCTTCCCGCGCTGCTTCGGGGCGGCCGCGTGCTGGCCGGGCTCGACCTCGGCGACAAGACGATCGGAGTCGCGATCTCGGATCGCGGTCTTGTCTTCGCTCACCCCCGCCCGGTGATCGTGCGGAAGAAATTCTCGCTCGACGCGGCGGCGCTGCTGGCACTGCTCGGGAAGGAGAATGTCGGCGCCGCGGTGATCGGCCTGCCCATCAACATGGACGGCTCGGAAGGGCCGAGGGCGCAGAAGTCGCGCGCCTTCGTGCGCAACATGGCGCCGTTATCCCCCCTGCCCTTCGCCTTCTGGGACGAGCGGTTGTCGACCGTCGCGGCGGAACGGACCCTCATCGAAATGGATTTTTCCCGGCGCAAACGGGAGGGAAAAATCGACTCGGCCGCCGCCGCCTTCATTCTGCAGGGAGTTCTGGACCGGCTCCGGGCATTGGGTGCGGCCGCTCCGTAGCATCCGGCCCCTTGATCCACCGCGCGATGGTGCGCCGGCGGCGATAAGCGACAATGGCTGCGACCAGGAACGAATCGAAGATGCAGGCCTTGGCTACCATGCCCGGAATGATCGCCGGATCGATGCCGAGCATTTCGCCATAGAGTTCGAAGACCAGATCGTGAAGCTGCCGGCTCAGCATCACGTAGCCGAAGTTCATGTCGTTCAGCGACAGGAAATACCAGCCCCAGAAAAGCACCAGCGGCGCAACCCAGAGTGCGAGCAGCGTGCGCATCACCGGTCCCTTCCGAAATCGGGGCGGCCGGAAATACGGCTGAGAAGCGACGTGTTCGCCGCATCGCGCGCCATGGCTCGAATCGCCGTTACCTCATCGCGTCTTGCGGTGGCCTTGAACGCCAGCGCCCACCGTTCGCCGAGAATCGCCAGATAGCAGGCCATCACTGCCGCAAGATGCGTGGCCGCTGCGGTCGACACTCCCTCGATGCCCTGCATAGTGCCGCCGATCAGCGCCAGCGAAAACATGCCGCCCGCCGCGACGAACGCCATCTTGGTCACGCCGTCCGCGCTTTCAGGGCGTTCGGGATCGCCGAAGACCACCTCGATAAAGGCCCAGCAGAACAGTGCGGCGACGACCATGAACGCGGTGGCGAGCGGCGCGACGACCAGCTTGTCCGGTTGGATGGCGGCGATGCCAGCCGAATCCGCGCCGAGCGTCGCCAGCGCGACCGCGATGCCATGGTCGCCTCCGACGCACAGATAGCCCAGCAGGGCGAAAAAGACCGCCCAGTGCAAGGCCAGAAACGATGTCATCAGGTAGCGCATGGCGATCCTGCTTCGATGACCATGACAGTGGGCCTTGCCGTCGGGACCCGCAATTGAAACCATTTGTTAAGGTTAACAGTCATCCACAGGGCTGCAGCGGTTCCCGGCCTGGCGCTTTACACGGCCGGCGCCGCTGCTAAGGCAAAGGCTCCCGCGCGAGAATCCCATGCAAGCGACGATCGAGAGTATCCTGCCGGTTTTCCTGCTGATCCTGTGCGGCCACGTGCTGCACCGCATCGAGGTCGCGGACGACTCCGCCTGGGCCGGCATCGACCGGCTTTGCTACTGGTTCTTCTATCCAGTGCTCATCTTCGTCACCATCGTCGACGCGGACTTCTCCGGCCTCGAACTCGATTCGATGATGCTGGCGCTGCTCGCCACCCTCTTCCTGATGATGGCGCTGGTGCTGGCGCTCTGGCCGCTGCTTCGGGCGACCAGGGCGATCAAAACGAGCGAGTTCTCATCGGTCTTCCAGACCTCGATCCGCTGGAACAGCTTCATGGCGCTCGCGCTGGCGCAGAAACTGTTCTTCCAGTCCGGCATGGCGGTGGTGGCGCTGGTGATGGCCGTCATCATCTTGCCGATCAACCTGGTGACGGTATTCGTGGTGACCCGCTTTGCCGACCGCAGCGCCAACTTGGCCACTGTGGTTCGCCGGGTTCTCACCAACCCGATGGTGATCGCGGCCGGCGGCGGTGTGCTGATGCGGGCGATGCCGTTCGAGCTGCCGCCGCCTCTGGATAAGACGTTTCAACTGGCCGGCCAGGCGGCGCTCGGCCTCGGCCTTGCCGCCATCGGCGCCGGACTCCGGCTCGAAACGCTGGTGAAGCCGCGGATCGCGATCTTCGTCCCGATCGTGGTGAAGCTCCTCATCTTCCCGGTGCTGCTGCTCGGCATCGGCGTGATGATGAACGTCGAAGGCCTTCCCCTGCTCTATCTGGTGCTTTGCGCTTCCGTGCCGACGGCGATGAACGGCTATGTGCTGGCCAAGCAGATAGGCGGCGATGCCGAGCTCTACGCCACTGTGACGACGCTGCAGACGCTGCTGTCCTTCGCCACCATTCCGGCGATGCTGTCGCTGGCCGCTCAGTTCAGCGGCGGATAGAGCGTATCGACAATCATGCGCGCGTCGTGGCGCGCGTCCATCATGCCGTAAGTGGCGCGCCACTGGCCGGCCAGACGCGTCTCGACGAAGGCGTCGGCAATGCGCCCCGCCCCCATGCGCCGCAGTTCCGCCGCCGCCGCGGCGAGCGCCAGTTGCTCGGTCAGCAGCCTGGCGGAACCCTCGTCGCTGGTTGCCACCTGCATCGCCGCCTTCAGCACCCCGACCGTGCCACGGCCGCTGTCGCCGAGATCCCGGTCGATGCCGGCCAGAACCTCCTCGAACAGGCTGGGCGCACGGGAAAGCACACGCAGCACGTCGAGCGCCATGACGTTGCCCGACCCCTCCCAGATGGCGTTGACCGGCGCCTCGCGATAGTAACGCGCCAGCGGCGCCTCCTCGACATAGCCGTTGCCGCCCAGGCACTCCATCGCCTCGTAGAGGAGGCCCGGCGCGATCTTGCAGACCCAGTATTTCACCACCGGCGTCATGACGCGCGCGAAAGCCGCTTCGCCCCGGTCGCTGGCCGCCTCGTCGAAGGAGCGCGCAAGGCGGAAGGAAAGTGCCGTCGCCGCCGCGACGTCGAGCGCCATGTCGGCGATCACGCGCTGCATCAGCGGCTGGTCGACCAGATTGGCGCCGAACACCTTGCGGTGGCGCGTGTGCTGCACCGCTTCCGCCAGTCCCGCGCGCATGATCGCCGAGGAGGCGATCGCGCAGTCGAGCCGCGTCAGCGTCACCATGTCCATGATCGTCTTCACGCCAGAGCCCGGCTCGCCGACCATCTCGCCGATGGCGCCGTCGAACTCGACCTCGGAGGAGGCGTTGGAGCGGTTGCCGAGCTTGTCCTTCAGCCGCTGGAAGCGGAAACCGTTGCTCGAGCCGTCGCCGAGAATGCGCGGCACCAGGAAACAGGACAGCCCCTCCGGCACCTGCGCCAGCACAAGGAAGGCATCGGACATCGGTGCCGACATGAACCATTTGTGGCCGCTGATGCGGTAGAAGCCGCTGGAGCCGGCGCGCTCGGCCTTGGTCGTGTTGGCGCGCACGTCTGTGCCGCCCTGCTTTTCCGTCATGCCCATGCCGAGCGTCAGCCCGGTCTTTTCCACCGGCGGCTTCTGGCTGGGATCGTATTTGCGCGTCGTGACGCGCGGCGCCCATTCGCGGAACAGCTTCGCGTTGCCCATAAGCGCCGCCAGCGAGGCGCTGGTCATGGTGATGGGGCATAGATGGCCGGTCTCGAGTTGCGCCGTCAGGAAGAAGCGTGCGGCGCGCACCTGGTGGCGGCGGCCGATCTCCGCATCGCCGTTCTCCCAGACCGAGGAATGCAGGCCCATCGCCACGGAACGGCGCATCAGTGCCTGATAGGCGGGATGATATTCGACCAGGTCGATCCGCCTGCCCTGGCGGTCATGTGTCTTGAGCTTCGGCGTGTCGGTGTTGGCCAGCCGCGCCAGATCCTGCGCCTCCTGCGTCAGCACGAAGCGGCCGAGCCCGTCCAGGTCCTTGCGCACCGTCTCGGAAAAACGCTCGGCAAGCTGGATCAGCAGCGGGTCGCCGCGCCAGGCATTGCCGCCGGTCAGCAGCGGGGGTTGGTTCGGCACCTCGTCGGTCACGCCTTATCCTTGTTTCTGCCGGCGACGGTTCCGAATCCGAAGCCTCGAGCGGCTTTATAGAACAAGCCTCGCTGTGAAAATACAGGGGAGAAGCGCGGCCGTGCGGCTTGCGGCGTGGCACCCCGCGCCCTATAGCAGCGCCTTGAGATGACCGAAGCCGCCGCACTGCCGCTTTTCCCGCACCGCCATTTGCTCGGCATCAGCCATCTTTCCCCCGACGACATAGAATTGCTGCTCGAGCGCGCCGATCGTGCCGTGGCGATCTCGCGCCGGTCGGAGAAGAAAACGTCCTCGCTGCGCGGCCGCACCCAGATCAACCTGTTCTACGAGGCCTCCACCCGCACGCAATCGTCCTTCGAGCTTGCGGGGAAAAGGCTCGGCGCCGACGTCATGAACATGTCGGTGGCGTCGTCCTCGGTGAAGAAGGGCGAGACGCTGATCGACACCGCGATCACGCTCAACGCCATGCGACCCGACATCCTCATCATCCGCCACCAGTCGGCCGGCGCCGCCGCCCTGCTGGCGCAAAAGGTCGGCTGCTCGGTGGTGAATGCCGGCGACGGCACGCACGAACATCCAACACAGGCGCTGCTCGATGCGCTCACCATCCGCCGTGCCAAGGGGCCGCTGGCGAAGCTGATCGTGGCGATCTGCGGCGACATCCTGCATTCGCGCGTGGCACGCTCCAACATCATCCTGTTGAACGCGCTCGGCGCGCAGGTGCGCGTCGTGGCGCCCTCGACCTTGCTGCCGTCCGGCATCGAAAGGATGGGCGTCATCGTCCACCGCAGCATGGCCGAGGGGCTGAAGGATGCCGATGTGGTGATGATGCTGCGCTTGCAGCGCGAGCGCATGGAGGGCGCTTTCGTGCCTTCGGTGCGGGAATATTTCCGCTATTTCGGGCTCGACGCGGAAAAGCTCAAGGCGGCCAAGCCCGACGCGCTGGTCATGCACCCCGGACCGATGAACCGCGGCGTCGAGATCGCCTCCGAGATCGCCGACGGACCGCAAAGCGTCATCCAGGAGCAGGTCGAGATGGGCGTGGCCGTGCGCATGGCTGTGATGGAAGCCCTGCTCGATCCGCGGCGGAACGCCGAAGGACGCGCCGCATGAGCGCCACCATTTTCTCCGACGCCCGCATCGTCGACCCGTCGCGCGGCATCGATGAGATCGGCACCGTCGTGGTCGACGGCAAGAGGATCGCCGCCGCCGGCGCTTCCTCGCTCAATCAGGGGGCGCCCGAAGGCGCGACGGTCGTCGACTGCACCGGCAAGACGATCATGCCGGGTCTTGTCGACAGCCGGGTCTTCATCGGCGAACCGGGCGCGGAACACCGCGAAACGATTGCCTCCGCCAGCATCGCCGCCGCCGCCGGCGGCGTCACGTCGTTGGTGATGATGCCGGACACCGACCCGGTGATCGACGATGTCGCGCTGGTCGAGTTCGTGCTGCGCACCGCCCGCGACACGGCGACGGTGAACATCTTCCCGGCCGCCGCGATCACGCGCGGGCTGGGTGGCAAGGAAATGACCGAATTCGGCCTGCTGCGCGAGGCCGGCGCGGTCGCCTTCACCGACGGCCGGCACACGATTGCCAATTCGCTGGTGATGCGCCG
This sequence comes from uncultured Mesorhizobium sp., assembly GCA_964490065.1. Taxonomy (GTDB): domain Bacteria; phylum Pseudomonadota; class Alphaproteobacteria; order Rhizobiales; family Rhizobiaceae; genus Mesorhizobium. The sequence goes on from CAZBBT010000074.1 coordinate 8,098, forward strand.
GGCGCTGACCTATGCGCGCGACTTCGGCGCGGTGGTCGCGCACGAGACGCAGGACGACCATCTCGGCGCCTCCGGCGTGATGAACGAAGGGCTGTATGCAAGCTGGCTCGGCCTGCCCGGCATCCCCCGCGAGGCGGAACTGATCCCGTTGGAACGGGACCTCTCCCTGGCGCGCCTGACGCGCGGCGCCTACCACGCTGCCAAGATATCCACGGCCATGTCGGCGGATGCGATACGCCGCGCCAAGGCCGACGGCGCATCGGTGACGGCCGGCGTTTCGATCCACAACCTCGCGCTCAACGAAAACGATGTCGGCGAGTACCGCACCTTTTTTCGGCTGATGCCGCCGCTGCGCGCCGAGGACGACCGGCTGGCCATGATCGAGGCGCTGAAGGATGGGGCCGTCGACCTCATCGTCTCCTCACACGACCCGCAGGACGTCGACACCAAGCGGCTGCCTTTTGCCGACGCCGCCGCCGGCGCTATCGGAATGGAGACGCTGCTGGCCGTGGCGCTGCGTCTCCATCACAATGGCGACCTGCCGCTTCTCAGGCTGGTCGAGGCGCTTTCGACGGCTCCTGCCCGTCTCTTCGGCTTGCCGGGAGGCACGCTGAAGCCCGGCGCCCCGGCCGATCTCGTCGTCGTCGACCTCGATGAACCCTGGGTGGTCAGCGAGGTCGAAATCCGCTCGCGCTCGAAGAACACCTGCTTCGAAGGCGCCCGCCTGCAGGGCAAGGTCTTGCAAACCATGGTTGCCGGCCGCACAGTGTTCGCCGCCTAGCGGCCGAAAGAGCCGATGGCCGCACGGGGGAATGATGTCGCTTTTTCCGGTTCTGGTGCTGATTCTCGGCTATCTGTGTGGCTCGATACCGTTTGGATTGCTGCTGACCCGCGCCGCCGGCCTTGGCGACGTGCGCAAGATCGGCTCCGGCAATATCGGCGCGACCAACGTGCTGAGGACCGGCAACAAGGGCCTGGCAGCGGCAACGCTCATTCTTGATGCGCTGAAGGGAATGATTCCGGCACTGATCGCCGTCCGCTACGGGCCGGAGTCCGGGGCGATCGCCGGTTTCGGCGCTCTTCTCGGTCATATCTTCCCGGCCTGGTTGGGCTTCAAGGGCGGCAAGGGGGTGGCCACCTATCTCGGCGTGCTGATCGGCCTGGCCTGGAAGGTCGCGCTGATCTTCGCGGTCGTCTGGCTCGTGATGGCCTTTATCCTGCGCTATTCCTCGCTCGCGGCGCTGACCGCCTGCGTCATCACACCGGTTGCGCTCTACCTCATGGGTCAGCATCAGTTCGCCCTCGCCTTCCTGGTGATGAGCGCGCTGATCTTCTACAAGCACCGCGCCAATATCGAGCGGCTGATGACCGGCACCGAGAGCAAGATCGGAGCCAAGGGATGAATGTCCCTGCCGGTCCGCAACTCAGCGACCGGCAACGGCTGAGCTGGCTTCGCCTGATCCGCACGCCCAATGTCGGACCGGCCTCCTTCCGCGACCTTGTCAACCGATTCGGCTCGGCCGAAGCGGCAATCGAAATGCTGCCGGAATTGATGATCTCCGGCGGCGCGAACCGCCTGGTGCGCATCCCATCCGTAGCGGAAGCGGAAGCGGAACTGGAGACGGCGCGCAAGGCCGGCGCACGCTTCGTCGCCATCGGCGAGCCGGACTATCCGGCCATGCTGCGTTCCATGTCCCATCCGCCGCCGCTTCTCGCATTGCGCGGCGAAGGCGCGGTCTTCCGCCTGCCGGCCGTCGCCATCGTAGGTGCCCGCAACGCTTCGCTGGCAGGCATCAAGATGGCACGCACGCTGGCTTCCGGGCTTGGCGAAGCCGGCTACGCCGTCGTTTCGGGATTAGCGCGCGGCATCGACACCGCAGCGCACCAGGGCGGTCTCGCCACGGGCACGGTGGCCGCTCTCGCTGGCGGGCTGGACCAGCCCTATCCGCCGGAAAACGCCGGCCTGTGCGACGAAATCGCTGGCAAAGGCGGCGCAATCGTCTCCGAGATGCCTTTCGGCTGGCAGCCACGCGCGCAGGATTTTCCGCGCCGCAACCGGCTGGTCGCCGGCATGGCGCTCGGCCTGATCGTGGTCGAGGCGGCACAGCGTTCCGGCTCGCTGATAAGTGCAAGATTGGCAGGAGAAATGGGGCGACTGGTATTCGCCGTGCCTGGCTCGCCGCTCGATCCACGCGCGGCCGGCGCCAACCGCCTGTTGAAGGACGGGGCAATCCTCGTCACGGAAACCGCCGACGTGACCGCCGCGTTGACGCCCCTGGCCGGTGACCCAATACCCCCGGCCAACGTGCTGGAGGAGCCGCCGGATTTTTCCTCGACGCCGCCGCCTGGGGAGGACGATCGCGCCCGTGTCGTCGAGGCACTGGGACCGACGCCGACGGCGATCGACGAGATCATCCGCCATACCGGGCTGCATCCGGCGCAGGTGTTCATGGTGCTCCTGGAACTCGACCTCGCCGGCCGGCTGGAGCGTCATGCCGGCGGCCATGTCTCGCTACTGTTTCCGGATTGAAGACAAGGAAGATGGTGAGCCGGGAGGGGATCGAACCCTCGACCACATGATTAAAAGTCACGTGCTCTACCGCTGAGCTACCGGCCCACTCGGCGCTTCCATAGGGAGCGCGCCGGATGCGGTCAACCGGAAAAACGCCCTTCACCCGCTCAGCGGCAGAGGCGCCGGAAGGCGCGAAGCGCTCTCGCGGCAGGTGCCATCGGCAGCCGGGCACTGGTGAGATTCGGGCGCTCTCTGCCCGGAACCATAGCCATGCTCGGGCGTTCAGGTCGCAAAGGGACGCACCCTTCTTGAGGAGAAGACGATGAACAAACTCGTATCAGGCTTCCTGGCGACCACTCTCGCAGCCTCTTTCGCCGCGGCTTCGTTCGTGCCGGCCAACGCGGCGTCGGTCTATGTGCCGCAAAATACAGGCATTTCGTCGAACGTTCAGCAGGTCGACTACCGTGATCGCGTCATTGTCCGCCGCGGCCACCATTACTGGCGTGGCCACCGCGGCTCGCGCCATTGGCGTCACGGCTATCGCCGTCACGGCGATTTCTGGTTCCCGCTCGCGGCCTTCGCGACAGGCGCCATAATCAGCGGCGCGATCGCAAACGACAGGCCGCCCACGCGCGTCTATCGCGGCGGCGGCAGCGCCCATGTGCAGTGGTGTTATGACCGCTACCGGTCGTACCGCGCCTACGACAACACCTATCAGCCCTACAACGGGCCGCGCCGCCAGTGCTATTCGCCTTATGATTGAGCGCGTGTAACTGAGCGCATCTAACCTGGCGTATGCCAAGGAACTTCGACCCGTGTCATGCAGGCACGGGTCGATTCGTTATGCGTTCTTGAATTCCGCCCCAAGGCGTCGTCAATTCGAAGACAAGGTGCGCCGGACGGCGTCGTGCCAGCCCTTGAGTTTGGCGGTGCGTAATTTCGGGTCCATCTCCGGCTTGAAACGGCGGTCGAGCGCCCAGGCCTTTGCGAAAGCGGCCGCCTTTGGCCAGACTCCGGCCTTCGAACCGGCCAACCATGCCGCGCCCAACGCGGTCGTCTCCAATATGGTGGGACGATCGACAGGCGCATCGAGGAAGTCCGCGAGGCGCTGCATCGTCCAGTCCGACGCCACCATGCCGCCGTCCACACGCAACACGGTCTTGGCCGAACCACCCTTCCAGTCCTTTTTCATGGCATCGAGCAGGTCGCGTGTCTGATAAGCGACCGATTCCAGCGCCGCGCGGGCGAATTCCGCCGGGCCGGAGTTGCGTGTCAGCCCGAAGATGGCGCCACGCGCATCGGCGTCCCAATGCGGCGCGCCCAGCCCGACGAATGCCGGCACGAGATAGACGTTCTGCGTCGGATCGGCCTCTGCCGCGAGTTCGCCGCTGCGGGCCGCCTTGTCGATCATCTTCGCGCCGTCGCGCAGCCACTGCACGGCCGCGCCCGCGATGAAGATCGAGCCTTCCAGCGCATAGGTCGTCTTGCCGTTCAGGCGATAGGCGATGGTCGTCAGCAGCCGGTTCTTCGAACGCACCATGTCGGAGCCGGTGTTGAGCAGCGCGAAGCAGCCGGTGCCGTAGGTGGATTTCATCATGCCCGGCTGGAAACAGGCCTGGCCGATCGTCGCTGCCTGCTGGTCACCGGCCACGCCAAGAATCTTCAGTTCGGCACCGAACAGCTTTTTGTCGGTGATTCCAAAATCGTCGGCGCAATCCTTCACTTCGGGCAGCAGCGCACGGGGAACACCGAGGATACCGAGGAGCTCGTCGTCCCATCGATTGTCGGCGATGTTGTAGAGCAGCGTGCGGGACGCATTGGTGGCATCCGTGGCGTGCACCTTGCCGCCGGTCAGCCGCCAGATCAGGAAACTGTCGATGGTGCCGGCGAGCAGTTCGCCACGCTCGGCCCGCCTGCGTGCGCCCTTCACTCTGTCCAGCATCCAGGCGATCTTGGTGCCGGAGAAATAGGGATCGAGCAGCAGCCCGGTCTTCTTCGTGAATTTCGGCTCCAGGCCCTGTTTCTCGAGCTTAGCGCAGAGCGGCGCCGTTCGCCGGTCCTGCCAGACGATCGCGTTGTGGATCGGCTTGCCGGTCGACTTGTCCCAGATCACCACCGTCTCGCGCTGATTGGTGATGCCGATGGCGGCAATGTCGGAAGCCGCGACGCCGGCCTTCTTCAGCGCGGTCTTCACCGCCCACAGCACGCTCGACCAGATCTCCTCCGGATCGTGCTCGACCCAGCCGGAAGCCGGATAGTGCTGCGTGAATTCCTTCTGGCCGACGCCTGCGATCTTCATGGCGCCGTCGAACACGATGGCGCGGCTGGACGTGGTGCCCTGGTCGATGGCGAGAATGAAACCGGTCATTTCCTCCCCTTTTATGGCCTTCTTTGCAGACATAAACGGGGGAGACGGCGCGATGCCGCCTCCCCCTCGTCATGATGCGGGCGCGAACGCCTGCGTCAACTCACTGCTTCTGCCAGCTCTTCACCAGCTCGTCGTAGTTGATCGTGATCGGCTTTTCCTTCTCGTTCTCGATCTTGAGCTGCGGCGCCAAGTTGCCCTTCGAGACGGCGTCCTTGTTCCAGTATTCGAGATCGTGCTCCTCGGCGAGCTTGGGGCCGATATCGCCCTGGACACCTGCGCGCTCCAGACGCTCGAGCACCTTCTCCTGCTCGGCGCAGAGCGAGTCCATGGCTTCCTGCGCGGTCTTGGCGCCGGAAGACGCGTCGCCGATCGCCTGCCCCCAGAGCTGCGCGAGCTTCGGGTAGTCGGGAATGTTGGTACCGGTC
>CAZBBT010000075.1:0-13031 GCA_964490065.1 uncultured Mesorhizobium sp.
TGCACACGCATGAGAAGGCCGAGATCGTCTACAAGCGCAACGGCCGCTACGTTCCCTCCGGTCTGAAAAAGATCAACTACATCCTACGCGACTGGCGCCGCAACGAAACCGTCAAGATGGATCCGCGGCTGCTGGATCTGGTGTGGGAAGCCTATCGCGAGAGCGGCGCCACCGGTTACATCCAGGTCATTTGCGGCTATCGCGCGCAGGCGACCAACGCCATGCTGCGCAGCCGTTCGCGCGGCGTCGCCAAGAAAAGCCAGCACGTGCTCGGCAAGGCGATGGACTTCTATATTCCGGGCGTGCCGCTCAAGAAGCTGCGTAACATCGGCCTCAAGATGCAGGGCGGTGGCGTCGGCTATTATCCGTCGTCCGGTTCGCCCTTCGTGCATATGGACGTCGGCAATGTGCGCCACTGGCCTGGCATCAGCCGCACGGAGCTGGCGCGCGTGTTCCCGAACGGCAAGACGCTGCATGTACCCTCCGACGGCAAGCCGCTGCCGGGCTACCAGCAGGCGCTCGCCGCCTACAAGTCGCGCAAGGCCAGCGGCACGCCGAATATCGAACTCGCCAGCGCCGGTGGCGGCGGCAAGAAGTCCGTTGGTCTGCTGGCCGCCCTGTTCGGCGGCGGTGCCGACGAGGCAGAGGACGAGGCCGATGTGGCCGCGGATGCTCCGGCGCCGAAGAAGACCGTCAAGCCGACCGCGACGGCGGTCGCCAAGGCTTCGCTGCCAGGCATCAAGATTGTCTCGCCGGACAAGGCAAACCGCGCCGATATCCCGATGATCGCCGATGCCGAGGAGTCGGCGCCGCAGGAGACGGTCGAGAAGCCGGAGACGCCTGAAACCATTATCGCCGCCCTGCCGGCCCGTTCCGTCCCGCTGCCGGCCTTCGCGCCGAGGCCGAAGGCCGATGTCGGTGTCGAGACGCCTGAAACCGTACCGTTCGGCATCGCCGATGCCTCCGAAGCCGCGTCCGCCACGCCGGCGCCGGTGCGGATGGCCTCGGCCGAGGTGCCCACCACCATGCCTTTCGGCATGGCGCAGATGGCTGCCGCCGAGGTATCCGCCGATCCGGTGCAGGCCGCCGTCAGCGCCGTGCCGCTGCCGACCTGGCGACCCGATCATTCAGCAAAGCCGGCGGAACTTGCCGTCGGAAACCAGAGCGCCGTGCTGCTCGCCCTGGCCGAAACCGCCGAGCGTGGCAACGCCGCGAGCGAGGCGCTTGCCGTTCTGCCTTCCGCACGGCCCGACGAGGTGGGAGAACTGGTCAAGAAGGCCTCGACCGACAACTATCAGGTGGCCTCGCTGTCGCCCATGCCGCCGCGCTCGGCCTTTAGCGACCCGCAAGGACTGGACGCGGCGTCTCCGCGCGCCGCGGTCGCCCATCGGCCGGCAGGCTCCGATCCTGTTGCGGCGGTTGGCGGCAATGTAACGACCACGCGCAAGGAAGCCCGCGCCACGGCCCTGGACGCCAGGCCCGATCCGAAGGCCCTGGTCGTCGCCGCCCAGCCTGAACTGGCGCGCTGGGCGCTGCATGGCAACGAGGTGGTAACCGTCGAGGAAAACGACGAAGCGCCGCGGTTGGCCTACAACATCGTGCGCACCGCGCCGAGCGAAGCCTACACGATGGGCTTCCAGAGCGGCGACGAGATGGCCAACGCCAACCGCTTCACCGGCTCCGCGGTGAAGTTCCTGCCGGTCGCCAAGTTCGAGAAGTAGACGGACTACGACCGCCGTGTCCTCGGGCTTGTCCCGAGGAATCTACCAGCCTCAAATAAGTAGCTGAAAATTATCGTCGATTCTGTTTTGGACCTGTCCGCAGATACTTGGGGCAAGCTCAAGTATGACGGCCAGGACGGGCCATCGCCAAAGGCGCGCAGGCCATGCCTACCTGCCCAGCCGGCTTGCTTCCTTCGCCAGCGCCTCGATCGCGTCCCAGCGGCCGCTTTCCACCATGTCGTCGGGCGCCACCCACGACCCGCCGACGCAGACCACGTTGGGCAGGCTGAGATAATCGACCGCGTTCTTCGGGCCGACGCCGCCGGTCGGGCAGAATTTGATCCCCGCCAGGGGCGAGGCCAGCGCCTTCAGGAAGGCGGCGCCGCCGGCCTGCTCGGCCGGGAAGAATTTCAGGAAGTCGAGGCCGGCTTCGCGCGCGGCCATGATCTCGCCCGGCGTGATGGCACCCGGCAGCAGCGGCACGGCGCTGCCGTTTCCGGCCGCGAGCAGTTCGCGGGTGACGCCGGGGCTGACGATGAACTTCGAGCCGGCCGCTTCCGCCTGGCTGAACTGGCGCGCGTCCAGGATGGTGCCGGCGCCGACGATCGCCCCCTCGACCTCGCCGGCGACGCGGCGGATCGCCTCAAGCGCCTCGCCGGTCCGCAACGTGATCTCGATTGCCCTGAGGCCGCCACGCGCCAGCGCCCGCGCCAGCGGCACCGCATCGGCCGCCCTGGCGATCCTGAGCACCGGGATCACCGGCTGGCCGTCGAGCAAAGCGAGGAGTTTTTCCGTCTTGTCCGACATGATGGTTTTCCCGACGCGGGTTGGTTTCAACCGATTTAGGGGCGCTCTAGCAGAAGGCCGACTGCAAGTCCACGCAAGCCTCCGCCTGCTTTAGCCGAGACGAAGCAGTTTCTTCAACCAGCCGCGCAGCCCTGCCCACCATGTCCCGGCGATCCCCTTCGGCACAAGTGCCTTCGCTACGCCCGCCAGCGTCCGCGGTCCGGCAATGCCGTCCGCATCGAGGCCGTGTTCCGCCTGGAAACGCCTTACCGCTTCGGCCGTTCCCGGCCCATAGGCGCCGTCGGTATCGAGCGAATAGCCGAGCGCTGCAAGGTCTCGCTGGAGGGCAAGAACGGCTTCGCCGCGCGATCCGCGCCTGAGCACCGCCGGTTTCGCGCCGGGCTTGCCGACATAGCGGTCATAGGCGGAAGCGATCTTCTCGTCATAGGCGAATTTCTTGTAGCCCGGCCCGTTATAGCCGCGTGCGAAGGCTTCCCAGTCATGGGTTCGCAGCGCCTCGGCAAGGCCGGCTTTTTCGATATAGAGCGCCATCAGTCGTGCCTGCCCGGCGACGCTTTTGCGCGCTTCCGCTACGAAAGCCTCGACGCTCGGATAGCCCAGCCACGCCCAGTGCGCGCCCATCACCTGGCCGATGCCCCAGGAGACGGATTCCTGAGCCGCCCCGGCATCGATCGCCATCGCCTGTTGCAGCATTGTCCAGCGTTCCGCCTGGGTCGGCGGGTTGGCAATTGCGCCCGCGACCGGCGCCGCAAGGCCCATTTCGCGGGCGACGGCGCGCTTTTCCTCATCGAGCCGACGGTCGAAATAATGGCCTTCGAAGCGGATCAGCGGTTCGCGCCGGCCATCCACAAGGGCGAAGGCCTGACCGTTGCTTTCCACCTCCGCGACCGCCAGCAGGGCGGCCGGCTCGATCCCGAGCTTCCGGGCGGTATCGGTGATTTCCGTAATGACTTCGGCAGTGAACATGGCGAATTCCTATCCTGTTTCCAGCCGATCTTCCCGCAGCCGGTCGGGATGTGGATAGATTTTGTTGTCACTTCGCATTCGAGCGGCTACCTGCATGCCGTCATGACCGCACCACAGACACCAGGGCCGTTCCGCGTCGCGGCGCTCTATCGCTTCTGCCGGCTCGACCGTTTCGCGGAGTTGCAGGCGCCGCTGGCGGTTTTCTGCTGTTCGCGCGGCATCAAGGGCACGCTGCTGCTCGCGCCGGAGGGCATCAACGGCACGGTGGCCGCCAGCGAGACGGCTATCGGAGAACTGGTGGAGCATCTCTCCGCAATCCCCGAATTCGAAGGACTGGAAATAAAATACGCAACAGCCGCGGCAATGCCGTTCCATCGCATGAAGGTGCGGCTGAAGCGCGAGATCGTCACCATGGGCGTCGACGGCATCGACCCGGAAGCCGGTGCGGGGGCCTATGTCGCGCCCGCCGAGTGGAACGCGCTGATCGCCGACCCCGACACGGTTCTGATCGACACGCGCAACGACTACGAGGTGGCGCTCGGAACGTTCCAGGGCGCCGTCGACCCGGCGACGAAGAGCTTTCGCGAATTTCCTGAATGGGTCGAGAACCACAGGGCGGAACTCGCGGGCCGCAAGGTGGCGATGTTCTGCACCGGCGGCATACGCTGCGAGAAGGCGACCGCCTATGTGAGATCGCTCGGCATAGAGGAGGTGTTCCACCTCAAGGGGGGCATCCTGAAATATCTCGAGGAAGTGCCGGCCGCCGAAAGCCTCTGGCAGGGCGAATGCTTCGTCTTCGACGAGCGGGTTTCGGTCACCCATGCGCTGGCGGAAGGCGAGGCGGGCCTCTGCCGTGCCTGCCGCCATCCGCTGACCGGGCAAGACATGCGCTCGCCGCACCATGTCCCCGGCATTTCCTGCGTGCATTGCCACGATAGCCGCAGCGAAGCCGACCGAGCCCGCTATGCCGAGCGGCACCGACAGGTGGCGCTGGCCGAAGCGCGCGGCAGCGGCCCGCATATCGGCAGCCGCACCGGCGGCTGACGCCGAGGACGGCAAGAAGGCTTCCGGCGTGGCGGCGGCCGCCAATCATTGTATTGTCATCCCCCTGAACCTAACTCAGCCATGTCCAACCGCCTGTGCCGTCCGGCCGGGCCTCACGCGGAGGTGTTGATGTTCGATCCCAAGAAGCTGCTCGACGACCTGCTCGGCTCGAAGATCCCCGGCACGGAAGGGACCGTGCGCGACAAGGCGGGGCAGGCGGTGCGGATGGCGAAGGACAATCCGCTCGCGGCCGGCGCGCTCGCCGCGGTGCTGCTCGGCACCGGCGCCGGCCGGCAACTCACGGGCACCGCGCTCAAGCTCGGCGGACTGGCCGCGATCGGCGGCCTCGCCTACAAGGCCTACCAGAACTACAAGAACGGCGAGCAGCCGCAGCCGGCCAATCCTTCCCCCGGCGAACCGGAACTCCTGCCGCCGCCAGCAGGCAGCGACTTTCATCCTTCGGATGCGCCGCAGGGCGAGGGCGAGTTCGCGCTGATGCTGGTGCGCGCCATGATTGCCGCCGCCAAGGCCGACGGCCATATCGACGAGGAGGAGCGCAGGAAGATCGGCGACAAGCTCAGCCTCTCGGGCGTCGGCAGCGAAGCCGAGGAGTTCATGCGCAACGAACTGGAAGCGCCGCTCGACCTCGACGCCATCGTGGCTTCGGCGAAGACCGAGGCGCAGAAGGCCGAACTCTATACCGCCTCGCGGCTGGCGATCGATCCGAACACGCGCGCCGAGCGCGGCTATCTCGACCTGCTGGCCGGTCGGCTCGGCCTGCCCGACGGACTGGTGGACCACATCGAGGCGACGGTTTCGTCGGTCAAGGTACCGGTCTCGGGCGCGCCGGATACGACTTCGCCCAATCCGCGCTGGTAGGGGGCCCCTCGGGCGTTAACTTTTCGTTAACCCAACAAGCGCATCATTTTCGTCAGTCGGATCGGTTTTCCTCCTCCCAAGCCGGTTCAGATTAGAGGGCGGTCGCCAATGGCCGCCCTTTTTGTGTGCTTGCCAGCGGCGGCGCCATCTGCGATGCCACGCTCAATTCGGGAGGACCATATGAGCACGCACAGAACCGCCATCGTCACCGGCGCCGGCACGGGTATAGGCAAGGGCGTGGCGCACGCGCTTTTGCGTGCCGGCTGGAACACGGTTTTCTGCGGCCGGCGCGCGGCAGTGCTCGACCAGGCGGTTGCCGAGGCGGGCGCGAGCGAAGCGAAGGCGCTGGCTGTCGCCTGCGACATCACGCGGCCGGAAGAGGTCGAGGCGCTGTTCGCCAAAGCGGTGGAAACCTTCGGCCGTGTCGACCTGCTCTTCAACAATGCCGGCATGGGATACAAGTCGACCCCGATCGACGAGATTCCGGTCGAGGTCTGGAACGACGTCGTCGCCGTCAACCTCACCGGCTCGTTCCTGTGTGCCCGCGCCGCCTTCGGCCAGATGCGGCGGCAGACGCCACAGGGCGGGCGCATCATCAACAACGGTTCGGTTTCGGCCTATGCGCCGCGGCCGGGTTCCGTGCCCTACACCGCGACCAAGCACGCCATCACGGGGCTGACGAAGACGTTGGCGCTCGACGGGCGGCTCTACGACATCGCCTGCGGGCAGATCGATATCGGCAATGCGCTGACCGACATGGCCGCGCCGATGACGGTGGGCGTGCCGCAGGCGAACGGCACCATCGCCGCCGAAGCGGTGATGGACGTGCAGCACGTGGCCGACGCGGTGGTCCACATGGCGAGCCTGCCGCTCGACGCCAATGTGCTGTTCATGACGGTGATGGCGACCAAGATGCCCTATGTCGGACGCGGATAGCGTTCGTGCCATCTTGCGGGACGAAAGATGCCTGACTAAAGTCAGGTAATGCGACCGGAAGATATCCAGCAGGTCCGCCGGTTCAATCGGCTGGTGACGCAGCGCATCGGCGCGCTTCAGGACAGCTATCTGTCGCGCGGGCGACCGCTCGGCGAGGCCCGGCTGGTCTTCGAGATCGGTGGCGGGGAGGGGTGCGACCTGAGTGCCCTGCGGCAAAGGCTCGGCCTCGATTCCGGCTATCTCAGCCGCCTGCTGCGGTCGCTTGATAGCCAGAAACTGGTGGAATTGCGCAAGGCGGCGAGCGACGGCCGCGCGCGTTCGGTTTCGCTGACCGCAAAGGGGCGGAAGGAATTCGCCGCCTATGACGCGCTTTCGGAAGATGCCGCCGACAGCCTGCTGGAGCCTCTCGATCCTGCCAGACGAGAGCGGCTTGTCGCCGCCATGGGCGAGGTGGAACGGCTCCTGCGCCTTGCCGCGATCGAGATCGCGGTCGATGCGCCGGACAATGCCGACGCGCGCTGGTGCCTGGACCAGTATTTCGCCGAACTTGCCGTCCGCTTCGAGGAAGGTTTCGACCCGGGCAAGGGCGGGCACGACCCGGCCGACATGGTTCCGCCCGCCGGCTGGATCCTAGTCGCCCGACTGGACGGCGAGCCGGTCGGCTGCGGCGTGCTGAAGCGGCTGGACGATGATGTCGGCGAGATCAAGCGGGTGTGGACCGCGCCGACCGTGCGTGGCCTTGGCGTGGCGGGCCGGCTGATGGACAGGCTGGAGGCGCTGGCCCGGGAGGTCGGCTTCGGCGTCGTCAAGCTCGATACCAACAAGGCGCTCAGCGAGGCACAGGCAATGTACGCCAAGCGCGGCTATACCGAGATCGGCCGCTACAACGACAATCCCTACGCTCACCACTGGTACGAGAAGCGGGTGTAGGCCCTACGGTTTATTGCCTTTCTCCAAAAACGCCTCGATCCGGTCGAGCGCCCGCAAAATGTTCTCCTCCGAATTGGCGTAGGAGAGCCGCATGTAGCCTTCGCCGAGAGTGCCGAAGTCCGGGCCGCCGATGAGCGCCACGCCGGCTTCCTCCAGCAGCACGGAAGCCAGTTTCTTGGCCTGCCAGCCGGTGCCGGAAATGTTGGGGAAGGCGTAGAAGGCGCCTTTGGGCGTGATGCAGGAAACGCCGGGCAGCGCGTTCAGGCCTTCCACCACGACCTCGCGGCGGCGGTCGAAGGCACGCATCATCTTCTCCACCTCGTCCTGCGGCCCGTCTATCGCTGCTATGCCGGCGAACTGGCTGGGCGCGTTGACGCAGGACCAGCAATTGACCGCCAGCTTGCGCACCTTGTCGTAGAGATGCGCGCCCTTCTCGCCGTTCGGCCAGATCGACCAACCCATGCGCCAGCCGGTCATCGCCCAGGTTTTCGACCAGCCGTTGAGCACGATCAGCCGGTCGCGGATTTCGGGGAACTGCAGCAGCGACGTATGCTGCTCGCCGTCATAGGTCATGACGTCGTAGATCTCGTCCGACAGGACGGCGACGTTCGGGTGCTTCTCCAGCCCCTTCACCAGTTTCTCGATCTCGCCGCCCGGCGTGACGCCGCCGGTGGGGTTGGCGGGAGAATTGAGGATCAGGAGCCGTGTCCTCGGCGTGACGAGCGCAAGTGTTTCCTCGGCCGAAAAGGCAAAGCCGTTTTCCTCGCGGATCGGCACCGGCACGGGCGCAGCACCCGTGAACTCGATCATCGAGCGGTAGATGGGGAAGCCGGGATCGGGATAGAGGATTTCCGCGCCGGGCTCGCCGAACATCAGGATGGCGGCGAACATTGTCGGCTTGCCGCCGGGCAGGATCATCACGGTTTCGGGAGAGACCTCGACGCCGGTCGTCGTCAGCGTGCGGCGTACCACCGCCTCGCGCAGGGCCAGCAGGCCCGTCGCGGGCGTGTAGCCGTGGTGGCCGTCGCGCAGCGCCTTGATCGCGGCCTCGACGATGTGCGGCGGGGTCTGGAAGTCCGGCTGGCCGATGCCGAGATTGACGATGTCGCGGCCTTCATGGGCAAGCGCGGTCGCCCGCGCCAGAACGGCGAACGCGTTTTCCTCGCCGAGGCGATCGAACGCGGCAATGGTGTGGAGCATTGGTCTCAGTCCAGCATGAGGGCCGGTGTTACATCCGTGTGGATGAAGTCCGCGCCTTTAAAAAGCAATGGTGCGTTTAGATGGCGGGCGAAAGCATAGGACATACAGTCGCCGAAATTCAGCTTTGCCGCATGTCGGGAACCCCGACCGTACCTAGTTGCGGCGGACGCGGCAAGCCAAGCTATCCCGGCATCCATCGGCAGGATCGCCACATCATATTCCGCAATGAACTCCGCCAGCCAGACTGGCATGTCGATGCGCAGGCTGCGCAGCGAGCAAAGTTCGACGATGCAGGATGGTGGCAGGATGCGGTGAGGATAGAAACCCAGCGCTTCGACCAGGGCGGTCGCTTCCGGTTCGCGCGCCAGTATGGCAACAAGCGCGGACGTATCGATCACGCATGAAATCGGCGCTTCAGGCATCACTCGAAGATGCTGTTCATGTCGTCTTCGAGATCCTTCCAGGTCAAGGCGGGATCGCGCGGTGGCACGCCGCGCATCAATTTCTCGAATTTCTTGCGCGATTCTTCCGGAGTCAGGCGCCGACCGTTCAGGTTTCGCACCGCGCGTGCGATCACAGCGCTCGGCCCCTCCCCAGTCTGCCGCCCGATTTCGCGAACCATCGCTTCGATTTCGGTGTTCCTAATGGTAATTGCCATTGGACCAAGCTCCTCAGTCCGGAAGCATATACAGCTATGCTTCCAGTCTCAAGCTGGAGGGAAGACCGATGTCAGAAAACCTTTCTTCCTGGACACCGCGGCCACGTCCCCAGCGCAAGGCGATGGAAGGCCGGCTGGTGCGGCTGGAGCCGCTCGATGCGGCGAAACACGGCGACGGGCTGTTCGAGACCTCGTCCGTGTCCGACGCCATGGAGCGATTCCGCTGGCTGCCGGATTATCCGCCGAAGACGCGGCCCGAGTTCCAGCCCTGGCTGGACAAGGCCGAAGCCAGTCCGGATCCGCTGTTCTTCGCCGTTATCGACAGAGCGGGCGGCAAGGTCGTTGGGCGCCAGACGCTGATGCGCATAGAGCCGGTGCATGGCGTGATCGAGATCGGCAACATCTATTGGGGGCCGCAAATGGCGCGCACGCCGATGGCGACCGAAGCGCAGTTCCTGTTCGCCCGATATATATTCGACGAACTCGGCTATCGCCGCTACGAGTGGAAGTGCGACAACGACAACCGTCCGTCGAAACGGGCGGCTGAACGTTTCGGCTTTCAGTTCGAGGGGATATTCCGGCAGGATCGCGTGATAAAGGGCAAGAACCGCGACACTGCCTGGTTCTCGATTATCGACAAGGAATGGCCCGCCCTCAAAAAGGTCTATGAGGGCTGGCTCGATCCCGACAACTTTGATAGGGATGGCGTCCAGAAACGGCGCCTCGAAGATTTCCGTAAGTGATTGGCGCGTAAGGTTATTTTGTTACGCGAAAGGCGCTGCCATGGCGCATGACCATTCCGCTGAAGGGCATTCCCGCCGGGGTCATTCCCACGACCATGGTGCGGGTCATGTGCATGGCTCGACCGACAAAAGCCGTGTCCTGCTCGCAGCCTGCCTGACCGGCGGCTTCATGGTGGCGGAGGCGCTAGGCGGCTGGCTAACCGGGTCGCTGGCGCTGCTCGCCGACGCCGGCCACATGCTGACGGACAGCCTGGCGCTGGGTTTCGCCTGGTATGCCTTCCATCTCGGCGAACGGCCAGGGACGGGCCGGCTGACCTACGGCTTCGGCCGGGTCAAGACGCTCGTCGCCTACACCAACGGCATCGCCATCTTCGTCATCGCGCTGTGGATCGTCTACGAGGCCTGGCAGCGTTTCCAGGCGCCGCCGCCGGTGCTGGGCGGACCTATGCTGGTCGTCGCCGTGCTCGGCCTCCTAGTCAACATCGCCGGCTTTCTCATCCTGCATGGCGGCGACCGCGACAGCCTCAACATGCGCGGCGCCATCCTGCATGTGCTGGGCGACCTTCTGGGATCGGTCGCGGCGATCGCTGCCGCGCTCGTCATCCTCGCCACCGGCTGGACGCCGATCGACCCGATCCTGTCGGTGCTGGTGGCGGTGCTGATCCTGTCGACGGCCTGGCGCCTGATGCGCGACGCCGCGCATGTGCTTCTCGAAGGGACGCCGCCGCATCTCGATCGCGATGGCATTGCGCACGACATCGAGCGGAACGTGCCGGGCGTGCGCGAGGTGCATCACATGCACGTCTGGTCGGTGGACGGCAGCCGCACCATGGCGACCCTTCATGCCTGCCTGAACGAAGGCGTCGACGCCCACGCCGCCGTCAGCGCCATCAAGGCGCGGCTGGCGGCCGAGCACGGCATCGAGCATGCCACGGTGGAACCCGAATACGGCGAATGCGCCGACGGAGACCATCAGGATCACGATGGCGAAGGTCATGGCCATGATCACGAAGGTCACAGTCACGCGCACGGCCTGATGCACGGTGCGCCGACCGACCGGCGGCACTATCATTGAAGACGATGCCCATTTCCAACGATACTGCCTGCAGGCTGCGCCATGGATCGTGAGACCAGGAAAGCGGCTGTCGCCGCGCTCGTCATTCTTCTCGGCTTCGGCGCCTTTGCCTATTTCCTGCCGACGCTGATGCTGGCGGCAGGCAATGTTTCGCAGGTTCTTGCCGCCGCCATCGTTGTCGTATTCCTTCTGGTGCTCTTCGTCGTCTTCTGGCTGCGCAGCCGCGCCCAGCGGAAAGGATAGGTCATGCGCATTCTCGTCACTGGGGCCGCCGGCATGGTCGGCCGCAAGCTCGTCGCCAGGCTGGCCCGCGACGGCGAGTTGCGCGGCCAGCGGATCACGGCGCTCGATCTGCACGACATCGTGCCGGCCGAAGCGCCGCCGATGGACGGCATCGAGGTCAACATCCATGCCAGCGACCTTGCCCGCGCCGGCGTCGCCGAGGCGCTCGTCGCCGCGAAGCCGGACGTTGTGTTCCATCTCGCCGGCGTCGTCTCCGGCGAGGCGGAAGCCAATTTCGAACTCGGCTATCGGGTCAATCTGGACGGCACGCGCGCGCTGTTCGACGCCGTGCGGCTGGCCGGCCACGAGCCGCGCGTCGTCTTCACCTCATCGATCGCTGTCTTCGGCGCGCCGTTCCCGGATGTGATCCCGGACGAATTCCACCCGACGCCGCTCACCTCCTACGGCACCCAGAAGCTGATGGGCGAGGCGCTGCTGGCGGACTATACGCGGCGCGGCTTCTTCGACGGCGTCGGTATCCGCCTGCCGACCATCTGCGTCAGGCCCGGCAAGCCGAACAAGGCGGCTTCCGGATTCTTCTCCGGCATCATCCGCGAGCCGTTGGCCGGCCATGAGGCAATCCTGCCGGTGCCGCGCTCGGTGGTGCATACCCATGCCAGCCCGCGCTCGGCGGTGAATTTCCTGATTCACGCCGCCGAAATCGACGGCGAGAAAATCGGCCCGCGGCGCAACCTCACCATGCCGGGCGTCGGCGTGACCGTCGGCGAGCAGATCGAGGCGCTGCGCCGCATCGCCGGCGACAAGGCCGTGGCGCTGATCCGCGAAGAACCGGACGAGACGATCTGGGCCATCGTGAAGAATTGGCCGACGCGGTTCGAGGCGAAACGGGCGCGGGAATTGGGGTTCATAGCTGAAGAGAGCTTCGAAGAGATCATTCGGGCGCATATCGAAGACGAGATGACGGAGGTTCTCCTCCCTTGAGGGGGAGATGTCGCCGAAGGCGACAGAGGGGGTTGTCGCGGCCGTGCTCGACGTCAATGGAACGTCGTATCCAGTCGGACTGACCCCTCCCGGCGGCTTCGCCGCCACCCTCCCCTCAAGGGGGAGGGATCAGGCACTCAACCCCGCGCTCAGCAGCACCAGCCCGAACAGGAACACCAGCGCGGCGCCGGCGATCTCGATCGCCGTGTGGACCCGGCCGCCCCAACGGCCTTCGCCTGCCAGCATCACCGCCCAGTCCTTCGCTGTGACGGCCAGCGTCGCCAGGATCGCCACGGTGATCGCGGTGCCGGCGGCCATGGCGAGCACCGACAGGACGCCGCCCAACCAAAGCCCGTTCAGGAAGGCGAAGGAGAGCACGATCAGCGCGCCCGAGCAGGGGCGGATGCCGACAGCCACGACCGCCGACCAGGCGGTGCGCCAGTCGAATCGCTCGCCGGACAGCAGCGACGGGTCCGGCGCGTGGCTGTGGCCGCAGGTGTCGCAAACCGTGCCCAGCGCATGGTCGTGCGCGCAGACAGGGACGAGACTGGCATCGGGATGGTTGAGGCGGGCGCGGTTCGTGACCCGTGCGGTATTGAACTGTCCAGTGCGGATTTCACCGACGCCGGCCGCCGACAGGGTGTAGGCGGGGCGGCTGCGCACCAGCGGCGCGGCTTTCTTCCACAGCAGCCAGGCGCCGAAGGTGGTGACGAAGACGTAGCTGGCGATTTCCAGGAACCAGGCCGCGTCGGTCATCGACACGGCGGTGCCGCGCAGCACGAAAAAGGCGGCGAGCATCACCGCGATCGCGGTGAAGGCCTGCAGGAAGGCCGAGATGAAGGAGAGCA